>DASSJN010000173.1:0-16446 GCA_035691185.1 Steroidobacteraceae bacterium | reverse complement strand
CTGCGTGATCCCGCAGAGCCGGGAGGTGACGAGCACCGCCGGGTCAGCCGCGCCATCGGCCCGCGGCGGCGTGCAGATGACCCGCACCGGGCAACCTGCGATGCGCGCCGGTACCGCCAGCATCAGTGCAGTGGAGGGCAGGGGGGCAGTGCCCGCCGGAACGTAGAGGCCGACTGCATCGAGCGGCACCGTCATGCGTTCGCAGACGACGCCCGGGGCGGTTTCGAGTCGCAGCGACGGGAGCGGCTGCAACTCGTGGAAGCGCGTGACCATGTCGATCGCACGCTCGAGCGCCGCACGCTGCTCTGCCGTGAGCGCACCCTCCGCGGCGGCAAATTCCATCTCGGTCACGGCGAAGGACTCGAGGCGCACGCCGTCGAGCTTCTCGGTGTACTCGCGCAATGCCGCGTCGCCGCGTGCGCGCACGTCGTCGACGATGCGGCGTGCGCGTTCGACCAGGCCCGCGGCATCGCGCTGCGCCGGGCGTCGCAACAGCGCTTCGCGTCGGGACTCGTCGAGCGCGACCCAGTCCAGGATCTCGAGCGGGCGCTTCATGCGAGCATCTTCTCCACCGGCAGCACCAGTACGGCGCTCGCGCCGGCGGCCTTGAGGCTTTCGAGCGTTTCCCAGAACACGGTCTCGCGGCAGACCGCATGCACGGCGACCTTGTCGCCCGCGCCGTCGAGCGGGATCACGGTCGGCGACTCGCTGCCCGGGAGCAGCTGCCTGATCTGCGGCAGCGCCGCGCGGGGCGCGTGCAGCATGATGTATTTGCTCTCCCGCACCTGCTGCACCCCGTCGATGCGGACCAGCAGGCGTCGCACCCAGTCGGCCTTGACGTCGGGCAATGCGACCGGCGTGCGCACCAGCGCGACCTGGCTCTGCAGCACGACGGCGACCTCGCGCAGGTGGTTCGCCGTGAGCGTGGAGCCGGTCGAGACGAGGTCGCAGATCAGGTCGGCGCGGCCGAGCCGTGGGGCGATCTCGACGGCGCCCGACAGCGTCACGATGTGGGCCTCGATGCCGTTCTCGCGCAGGAAGCGCGCGAGTACGTTGGGGTAGGTCGTGGCGATGCGCTTGCCGGCGATGCTCCGCAGCCCCGCGTACGGGAAGTCCTGCGGAACCGCGAGCGCGAGGCGGCAGTGGCCGTAGTCGAGTCTCTGCAGCACCTCGATCCGGGGCGGCGTGCCGCGCGCCGCCATGGCGAGCCGTTTTTCCTCCAGCACGTTCATGCCGACGAGCCCGAGGTCGCAGACGTCCTCCTGCACGAGGTCGGGAATGTCGTCGTCGCGCACGAACAGCACGTCGAGCGGCATGTTCTCGCCGTAGCACATGAGCTGATCCTTGCCGCGGCTGAACTTGAGGCCGCAGCGGTGCAGCAGGTCGAGCGACTCGTCGGTCAGCCGGCCCGACTTCTGCACCGCGATCCGCAGGCGCTCCTGGCGATCCATCAACGTTCTCCGAGGCGGCGGGCCGCCAGTCCGTAACCGCCGTTGCCGGCCTCGAGGTACCGCGCGACGCGCCCGATCGTCGTGACGCTGACGCCGGTCTGCTTCGAGATCTCGCGGTAGGGCATGCCCGCCTGCAGCAGTCCGACGACCGTCCAGCGGTCGGCGAGCGCCTGCAGTTCCGCGGGGGTGCAGAGGTCCTTGAAGAAGTCGCGGCACTCCTCGACCGTGCGCAGCGTCAGCACGGCCTGGAACAGCGCGCGCTCGGCGGCGGCTTCCTGGCGGGGCGAGATACCGGGGTGTTTTTTCACGACGAGCGGGACGGACCGTGTGTTAACGTATTAGCACATTAATACAATGGAACGGGCACCGCAACCTTCGCGCCTGGACATCGGCTTTCGGCCACTGGAGGGCGCCGCTCGTCGCCCCGAGGTCCGGACTTCATCCAAAAAACGCCGTGAATCCGTCCTTGGGGGCTCCGGCCGCGGCGTCCATGCCGCGGACGGTTTTTGGATGAAGTCCGGACCCCGCGCCGCCGGCGGCGCGCTGTTTGGTTCGCTTGCAGTCTCCTGCTGACGCGAACGTGGCTTTCGCGCGTTCCTTGCGCTGACGCGCTGGCGCCCCTACACTGCGCCCCGCTCATCGAGACCGGCTGAGGGACTGGCCCTTTGAAGCCGGGGCAACCATCGGGCCCAACCCGCCCGAAATGGTGCCAACTCCACGGGGACCGCACGCGCGTCGCCGGAAGATGAGTTGCAGCGAGGCTGCCTCGACGCTGTCGGCGTCGAGGGTGTTGGTCGCCGCAACCACCTCCGCGCGCCCATGCGCCGCGACCGATTCCCGCGCAGCAGGCTCGACAGGCAAGGACCGCACGGTCTCCAGCACCGTGCGACGTATTCTGTTCATACGCGCGGGTCGTGTTGCTCGAAGCAGTCCAGGTTCCCAACGTGTCGTCGTCGTCGTCCTCCCGAGAAACTTCGCTGGATGCTGCGCCGCTGGACGGTGCGGCCGATCCGTCGTCGCTCGACCCGTCCGCGGCGCTGCGACCGTTGTCGTTGCCGACCGGGTATGCCTGCGAAGAAGACGTGCTCGTGCTCGACCGGGCTCCGTTCGAGCTCCACTTCGGCGGCATGCTGCCACGTGTCGAGGTGGCGTACCGGCTCGCCGGCGCGCAGGACGCGCCCGTCGTCGCGGTCATGGGCGGCATTTCGGCCGGACGCAACGTGTTCCAGGTCCGCGAAGGCGTCCCGGGCTGGTGGGACGAAATCGCCGGCCCCGGCCGGCCGCTCGACACCGACCGCTACCGCGTGCTCGGCATCGACTTCCTCGGCGGCAGCCATCGCACGACGGGGCCCGCGCACGGCGAGGTGTTTCCCAGCGTGAGCGCCGGCGACCAGGCTCGCTGTCTCGTCGCCGTGCTGGACCACCTCGGCATCGAGGCGCTGCATGGCTGCGTCGGTGCGTCGTACGGCGGCATGGTGACGCTGGTCATGGGCGCGGCGCATCCGACGCGCCTGCGCCGGGGCGTTGTCGTCAGCGCCGCGCACCGGACACACCCGATGTCGACCGCCTGGCGCAGTGTCCAGCGCAACTTCGTGCGCTACGCGGTCCGGCACGACGAGGGGGACCAGGGTCTGGTGCTGGCGCGGGCGCTCGCGATGACCACCTATCGCTCGATCCGCGAGTTCGAGGATCGCTTTCCCGGCGAGGCGGTCCGTCGCGACGGGCGCTTCGTGTTCCCGGTGGAGTCGTACATCGTTTCCCGAGGCGAGGCCTACGCGAAGACCTACCGGCCCGAAGCCTTCGTCTGCCTGTCGGAATCGATCGACCTGCACCGCATCGAGCCCGAGCGCATCGTCGTCCCGATGACGCTGGTCGCCGTGCTCGAGGATCAGCTCGTGCCGGTGGCCGACATGCGCACGCTGCGTGATCGCATCGGCGGCACCTGCCAGCTGATCGAGATCAGTTCCGTGTACGGACACGATGCATTCTTCAAGGAAGCCGACGTGCTGCGCGACGTCTTCCACCGGACGTTCGACTGATCGACCCGACCCAAGACCCGGACCCATGAGCAACGACCACGACAGCCTCAAGACCCGCACCGTGCGCGCAGCCCTCGAGACGGATACGCAGCACGGCGCCGTGGTGCCGCCGATCCACCTCACGTCGACCTTCGCCTTCGGCGGGTACGGCGAGAAACGCGAATACGACTATTCGCGCTCCGGCAACCCGACGCGCGATGCGCTCGGTCGTGCGCTCGCCGAGCTGGAAGGCGGGGCGGGCGCCGTCGTCACGGCCTCGGGCATGGGCGCCGTCTCGCTGGTCACGCAGCTGTTCCGACCCGAGCAGGTCGCCGTCGTGCCGCACGATTGCTACGGCGGCACCTACCGGCTGTTCAACTCCCTCCATGCGCGTGGCGCGCTGCGGGTGAGCTTCGTCGATTACCAGGACACTGCGGCGCTCGGAGCGGCGCTGGCGTCGAACCCGGCCCTCGTGTGGATCGAGACGCCCAGCAACCCGCTGCTGCGCATCGTGGACATCGCGGCCGTGGCGAGTCGCGCCAAGGCGGCCGGCGCGCTGGTCGTGGCGGACAACACGTTCCTCTCGCCGGTGTGGCAACGACCGCTCGCCCTCGGCGCGGATCTGGTCGTGCATTCGACGACCAAGTACCTGAACGGCCACAGCGACGTCGTCGGCGGCGCGGTGATCTCGGCGACGCGCGAACTGCACGAGCAGGCCAAGTGGTGGGGCAACTGCATCGGCGTCACCGGCGCCCCGTTCGACAGCTTCCTGACCCTGCGCGGATTGCGCACGCTCCACGCGCGCATGCGGGCGCACGGGGAGAATGCGCAACGGCTGGCCGAGCTGCTGGTCCACCACCCCGCGGTGGCAAAGGTCTATTTCCCGGGGCTGCCGACGCACCCGGGTCACGAGGTTGCGCGTCGCCAGCAGCACGGCTTCGGCGCGATGGTCAGCTTCGAACTGAAGGGATCGGTCGCGAACGTCAAGGCGCTGCTCGCCCGGCTGCACCTGTTCTCGCTCGCGGAATCGCTCGGCGGCGTCGAGAGCCTGGTGGCCCATCCGGCCAGCATGACGCACGCGGCCATGGACGCGAGCGCGCAGGACCGCGCGGGCATTTCGCCGACACTCGTGCGCTTGTCGGTCGGCATCGAAGAGGGCGACGATCTCGCGCGCGACCTCGCGGCGGGGCTCGACGCTGCGATGCATTGCGCGGCGAGCTGAGAAAAAAAAGAAGGCCGGCATTGCTGCCGGCCTTCGGGGTTGGGACCCGAGCTGCCTCATTCCCTGAGACAAAGACTAACCCGACTCAAGTCCTCAACACTGGTCGCGAGCTTGGAGCTTCGATCTTCGAACGGGGAGCAGGGGGCTGGGGCCACCTGCGGAGGCGCAGTATACCGCCGAAAATCCGCCCCGAGTCCACCCGGCAATGGTTGTTTTTTCGCCAGTGCCGGCGTTCTCAAGCGCAGCTTGACAGTTTCTGTGGATAAATACTTAAGCCATTGATTTATAATTACTTTACATCAGGCTTTCGATGACGGCCGAGCCAACCTCCCGACTGCCGAACGACGGTCGTCCGAACTGCGCCACATCGGCGGTGCGCACCCCCGCATTCACCGCCTCCTCCACGGCGCGTTCGACGGCGGCCGCTTCGGCCTCGAGCCCGAGCGAATATCTAAGCAACATTGCTGCACTGAGGATCGTGCCGTACGGATTGGCGACGCCGCGACCTGCGATGTCCGGCGCAGACCCGTGGATCGGTTCGTACAGGCCCATCGTGCCTTCCCCGAGCGACGCCGACGGCAGCAACCCGAGCGAGCCAGCGATCATCGACGCCTCGTCGGTGAGGATGTCGCCGAACATGTTCTCGGTCAGGATCACGTCGAACGAGGCCGGACGACGGATCAGGTGCATCGCCGCGGCATCGACCAGCACGTGCTCGAACTGGACCTCGGGAAAGTCGGCCCGCAGCACGCGTTCGACGACCGAGCGCCACAGCCGCGAGGTCTCGAGCACGTTCGCCTTGTCGACCGAGGCGATGCGCCTGCGGCGGCCCATCGCGAGCCGCCCCGCGACGCGCGTCACGCGCTCGATTTCCTCGGCCGTGTAGCTGCAGAGGTCCTCGGCCTCGTGCGCCGTGCGGCTCTTCCTGCCGAAGTAGATGCCCCCCGTCAGCTCGCGCACGACCATGATGTCCGTGCCTGCGATCACTTCCGGTTTGAGCGGGGACGCATCGACCATCGACGGCAAAGTCTTGATCGGCCGCAGGTTGGCGAAGACCCCGAGCGTGCGGCGCAATTCCAGCAGGCCCTGTTCGGGCCGCACTCGCACGGACGGATCCGACCACTGCGGGCCCCCGACGGCGCCGAGCAGCACGGCGGCGCTCTCGCGGCAGGCGTCGATCGTGCGCGACGGCAGCGCCGAGCCAGACGCCTCGATGGCGGCACCGCCGATCAGTGCTTCGACGAAGGTGAATTCGTGGCCGAACCGGTCGGCGACGGCCTGCAGGACGCGGACAGCTTCGCCAGTGACTTCAGGGCCGATGCCGTCGCCGCCGAGGACTGCGATACGGGCCTTCATCGGGAGTGCCGCGACTGCTCGTAACGCTCGATCTCGTCGATCCGGCTCAGCAGGTAGCCGAGTTCGTCGGTGCCGTTCATGAGGCAGTAACGTGAGAACGCCTCGATGGGGAACGTCACCTCGCGACCGTTGGGCAGGCGCAGCGTCGAGGCGGGCAGGTCGATTTCGACCTCGGCACCGGAGTGCGCGAGCAGCCACTGGTGCGTGACCTCATCGACGACGACGGGCAGCAGACCGTTCTTGAGGCTGTTGTTGCGGAAAATGTCCGCGATCTCCGTGCTGATCACGGCGCGGAAGCCGTGGTCGAGCAGGGCCCACGGCGCGTGCTCGCGCGACGAACCGCAGCCGATGTTGCGCCCCGCGACCAGCACCTGGCAGCCCTGCGCCTGCGGCTGGTTCAGCACGAAGTCGGGACGCGGCTTGCCCTGCGGGTCGTAGCGCCAGTCGGCGAACAGCGCGGTGCCGAGGCCCTCACGGACCGTGGTCGTCAGGAAACGCGCCGGGATGATCTGGTCGGTGTCGATGTTGGTGGACGGCATGACGACCGTCCGCGAGCGGATGACTGTGATCGGTTCCATGGGATGTCGTTGAATGCGGAAACGGGAGTGGTCAGCCGAGGAACTCGCGCGGATCGGTGACCCGGCCGCCGACCGCCGCCGCGGCTGCCGCCATCGGGCTCGCGAGCAGCGTGCGTGCGCCGACGCCCTGGCGACCTTCGAAATTGCGGTTGCTGGTGCTGACGCAGTACTGGCCTGCCTCGACCAGGTCGCCGTTCATGCCGAGGCACATCGAGCAGCCTGACTCGCGCCATTCCGCGCCGGCGTCCAGGAAGACTCTGGCGAGGCCGAGTTCCTCGGCCTGGCGCTTGATCTGCTGCGAGCCGGGCACGACCAGCGCGCGGACACCCGGGGCGACCTTGCGACCGCGCAGCACCTGCGCGGCGGCCTCCAGGTCGGACAGTCGCGCGTTGGTGCAACTGCCGATGAAGACGACCTGGACCGGCTTCCCGGCCAGCCGCTCGCCGGCGTGCAGGCCCATGTAGGCGAGCGACTTCGCGAACGCGGCGTCGTCCGGCTTGTCCGGGACCGTGCCACCGATCGTCGTGACCATGCCGGGATTCGTGCCGAACGTGATCATCGGCTCGAGCGCGAACGCATCGATCGTGACCTGCTTGTCGAAGACGGCGCCCGGGTCGGTGCGCAGCGAGTTCCAGTCGGCCACGGCCGCATCCCAGGCGGCACCGGACGGCGCGTGCGGGCGCCCCGCGAGGTAGGCGTACGTCGTCGCGTCCGGCGCGATCATGCCCGCCCGCGCGCCGGCCTCGATCGACATGTTGCAGACCGTCATGCGCTCGTCCATCGAAAGCGCCTCGATCGCGGGACCCCGGTACTCGAGCACGTGGCCGGTGCCGCCGTTGACGCCGATCCGGCCGATGATCGCGAGGATCAGGTCCTTGGCCGCGACGCCCGCGGGCAGCCGGCCGGTGACGTCGATCGCGAACGACTTCGGCTTGCGCTGCAGCAGGCACTGCGTCGCGAGCACGTAACCGACCTCGGTCGTGCCGATGCCGAAGGCGAGGGCGCCGAACGCGCCGTGCGTGCTCGTGTGGCTGTCACCGCAGACGATCGTCTTGCCCGGCTGGGTCACGCCGAGTTCCGGCCCGATGATGTGCACGATGCCGCGACGGTCGTCCTGGAGCCCGATCAGGTTCACTCCGAACTCGGCGCAGTTGAGCTCGAGCTGGCGCACCTGCCTGGCGGCCGATTCGAGCCTGATCGGCAACCCGCCGAAGATCTGCGCCGTGTCGGTCGGCGTCGAGTGATCCATCGTCGCGAGCGTGCGGTCGAGCCGGCGCACCTCGAGGCCGCGCGCACGGAGCACGTCGAACGCCTGGGGCGAGGTCACCTCGTGCGTGAGGTGCAGGTCGATGTAGAGGATCGCCGGCGTCTCGGCAGTCTCCGGCACGACGACGTGGCGCTCCCAGACCTTCTCGAACAGGCTCTTCGCAGTCATTCAGGCTCCGTGGTCGACCGAGGCCGCCGTGGTCAGACGGCGGCGGCCGGGGCTTCGCGCTGGTCCGCGACGCGCCGGCGCGAGGACTCGATGGCGTTGACGATTTCGATGAAGGCACGGGCGCTCGACTCCACGATGTCCGTGGTCACGCTCGTGCCGCGATAGCTGCGGCCGTTGAATTCGCAGGTCAGCACGGCCTCGCCCTGGGCGTCCTCGCCGACCGTCACGCTGCGCACCTCGAACTTGCGCAGCTTCGCGAACACCCCGGTCGCCTGCTCGATGGCCTTGAGCGCCGCATCGACCGGGCCGTCGCCGGCGGATTCCTGCGTCAGGATGCGACCGTCGACGTGGCGCAGCACGACGCGGCCCGTCGCGAAGCGCGAGGAGTCGCTGACCACGTGCAGGTTCTCGAGGCTCCACGGGCCGGCGGTCTCGACCTCGCCCTTGAGCACGAGCGCCTCGATGTCGCCGTCGAAGAGTTCCTTCTTCTTGTCGGCGAGCGCCTTGAAGTCGTTGAAGACGCGCGTGAGCTCCGCGTCGGACAGCTCGAACCCGAGCTCCTTGATGCGCTCGCGCAGCGCGGCGCGGCCGCTGTGCTTGCCGAGCACGAGGTTCGTGCGCGACATGCCCACGTCGTGCGGACGCATGATCTCGTAGGTCGAGTGGTGCTTGAGCATGCCGTGCTGGTGGATGCCCGACTCGTGCGCGAAGGCGTTTTCGCCCACGATCGCCTTGTTGCGTGGAATGGGCATGCCGGTGATGCTCGAGAGCAGTCGGCTGGTCGGGAACAGGCGCCTGCCGTCGATGCCGGTGTGCAGGCCGTAGACGCCCTCGCGCACCTTGAGCGCCATGGTCAATTCTTCGAGCGAGGCGTTGCCGGCGCGCTCGCCGATGCCGTTGATCGTGCACTCGACCTGGCGCGCGCCGCCGCGGATCGCCGCGAGGCTGTTCGCCACGGCGAGGCCGAGGTCGTTGTGGCAGTGCACGCTGAAGGTGACGTTCCCGGCGCCGCGCACGTTCTGCTTGAGGTACGAGAAGACCTCGTAGAACTCCTCGGGCACGGTGTAGCCGACCGTGTCGGGCACGTTGATCGTGGTCGCGCCGGCATCGATGACGGCCTCGACGACTTCGCGCAGGAACTCGAGTTCGGTGCGCGAGGCGTCTTCCGGCGAGAACTCGATGTCCTCGCAGAGGCTCCGCGCGTACTTCACGCCTTCGACCGCCGCGTGGATGATCTCCTCCTTGGCCATGCCGAGCTTGTGCTCGCGATGGATCGCGCTCGTTGCGAGGAAGACGTGGATGCGCGGCTTTGCGGCCACCTTGACCGCGCTCCAGGCCTTGTCGATGTCCTCGCGGTTGCAACGCGCGAGGCCCGCGATGATCGGCCCCCGCACTTCCTTCGCGATCTCGTGCACGGCCTCCCAGTCGCCGCGCGAGGCGATCGGGAACCCCGCCTCGATGACGTCCACGCCGAGCTCCGCCAGCGCCCGCGCCATGCGCAGCTTCTCGGGCTGCGTCATGCTGCAGCCCGGCGATTGCTCGCCGTCGCGCAGCGTCGTGTCGAAGATCAGCACGCGGTTCGGGTCTCGCCTGGACATGTTCGTCACCGTGCGGTGTCAGTGGGGAAGTGCACCTGTTGTCTCAGCCCTGGTTGAGCCAGGGCATGCGGGCGCGCAGCCCGGCGCCGACCTTCTCGATCGGGTGCGCGAGATCCTTCTTCATGAGGGCCTCGTACTTCCTGCGGCCGGTCCTGTTCTCGCGGATCCAGACGCGCGCGAAGCTGCCGTCCTGGATCTCGCCGAGGATCTTCTTCATTTCCTTCTTCGTCGCCTTGTTCACGACGCGGGGGCCGCGCGTCAGGTCGCCCCACTTGGCGGTGTGCGAGATGTACTTGTGCATCTTGGCGAGGCCGCCCTCGTGCAGCAGGTCGACGATCAGCTTCAGCTCGTGCAGGCACTCGTAGTACGCGACCTCGGGCTGGTAGCCGGCCTCGACCAGGGTCTCGTAGCCCTTCAGCACGAGCTCGGTCGCACCGCCGCAGAGCACCGCCTGCTCGCCGAACAGGTCCGTCTCGGTCTCTTCCTTGAACGTCGTCTCGATCACGCCAGCCCGTGTGCCGCCGATGCCGTCGGCATAGGCGAGCGCCTTGGCCTTGGCCTTGCCCGAGGCATCCTGCGCGATAGCGACCAGGCACGGCACGCCGCGGCCTTCCTGGTACTGGCGACGCACGAGACCGCCCGGTCCCTTGGGCGCGATCAGCACGACGTCGAGGTCCTTGCGCGGCTTGATCTGGCCGAAGTGGATGTTGAAGCCGTGCGCGAACAGCAGCGTGGCACCCTGCGCGAGGTTGGGGAGGATCTCCTTGTAGTTCTCGGCCTGCGTCGTGTCCGGCGTGAGCAAGGCGACGAGCGTGGCGCCCTTGACGGCCTCGGCCGGCGTGGCGACCGCGAGACCGTCCTTCTTCGCCTGCTTCCAGCTGTCGCCCTTGCGGACGCCGATCACGACGTCGTAGCCGGAGTCCTTCAGGTTCAACGCATGCGCGCGACCCTGGCTGCCATACCCCACGACGGCGATCCTCGCTCCCTTCAGGGCCTTCCTGTCGACGTCCTTCTTCGAATACGCGCGCATCGTTGCAATCTCCAGAAAACTAAACGAGCAAGTGGTTCCAGTCGCCTAAACGTAAGAACCCCGCGCCGGCCGTCTCGCCGTGCGGGGTCCCAGGTATCCAATCGCGCTTTTCTCGCTGCGCTCTCAGCCCGGAGCCCCACACCTCCTCACGAGGGGGAGCAGGGTAAGGGACGCAAGCAGCAGGCCGACCAGCGAGGCGGAGGACGCCAGCACCGGGATCGACGAGGAAGTGTCGTGGGACGACTTCAATCTGCGCCTGCAACTGACAGCGTGGGTAGAGGGTGCATAGCAGCACACCGCTGCGCCGATTGTCAACCGCAGTGCAAAAAAGCCGTTCGGTCACCAAGGGCGCGAGAGCCGGTTCGCGTCGAGGCCGACCACTCTATATATACATGTCGCCGCGACAGCTCCGCCGGTAAGCTTGCGCGACTCGACTAGGACACAGCAGGCGATGGCGACGGATTTCCTGGTGGATGCGACGGACGCGAACAACGGCGGCGCGCCGGGTGAGTTGTTCCTCGTGACACAAGCGGATTACGCGTCGTGGTTCAGCGGGCGCGATGGCGCCACTCGAGCCTGGCTCGAGAGCACGGGATTCAAGGCGGAGCGACAGCAACTCGCGCTGCTGCCGGGCCCGGACGGACGTGTCCGCGGCGCGGTCCTTGGACTCGGGCCGCTCGACACGCTCCATGCGCTCGAACTCTGGCACGTCGCCGGTCTGCCGGACCGCCTGCCCGCGGGCACGCGGTGGAGCCTGGCGGGCGCGGCGCTCCCCGCCGACGCAGCCTCCGCGGTCGTGCTTGGATGGGCCTACGGCAGCTACCGCTTCGAGCACTACAAGAGTGCCGCAACCGCGAAGGCGTCCGCGGCGAGGGCACGACTGGTGGCGCCAGCGGGCGCCGACGTCGAACGCGCGCTGCGGCTTGCGGCAGCTACGGCGATGGCACGCGATTTCGTGAACACCCCGGCGTCCGACATGAATCCCGAGAGGCTGGCGAACGAGGCCGAGGACCTCGGGCGGCGCCACGGCGCAAGCATCCAGCTGATCACGGGCGAAGCCCTGCAGGGCGGCTTCCCGGCCATTCACGCGGTCGGCCAGGCCTCGGCCGTGGCACCGAGCCTCGTGGAACTGGGATGGGGTGATCCCGCGCATCCGAAAGTCACGCTCGTGGGCAAGGGCGTCTGCTTCGACACGGGCGGGCTCGACATCAAGCCGTCGGCGGGCATGGCGCTCATGAAGAAAGACATGGGCGGCGCCGCCTGCACGCTCGCGCTGGCGCGACTCGTCATGGAGGAGAAGCTGCCGGTGCGATTGCGGGTGCTGATCCCGGCGGTCGAGAATGCGATCGCGGGCAACGCCTACCGCCCGGGCGACGTCGTTCGCACCCGCAAGGGACTCACGGTCGAAATCGGCAACACCGACGCCGAAGGTCGCCTCGTGCTCTGCGATGCCCTGGCGTGGGCCGACGACGAGCGTCCCGACCTGCTGGTCGACCTCGCCACGCTGACGGGCGCTGCCCGCGTCGCGCTGGGCCCGGACTTGCCGGCCGTGTTCGGGACCCGGCAGGAGACGGTCGATGCGCTGCTGCGCCACGGACGTCGCGTGGCCGACCCGCTCTGGCCGATGCCGCTGTGGTCCGGCTACGACGAGGACATCGCGAGCAAGGTCGCCGACTTCAACAACGCCTCGGCCACGACCTTCGCCGGGGCGATCATCGGTGCGCTGTTCCTCAAGCGGTTCGTGACGCAGGCGCAGGACTGGCTGCACGTCGACCTGTTCGCGTGGAACCCGAAGGAGCGGCCGGGCCGCCCGGTGGGTGCCGAGGCCCATGCCGTGCGGGCGCTGTTCGGGCTGCTGTCGGAGCGCTACGGCTGAGCGTCGACGACCCGAATCGCGCACGCAGCGACCTCGGCTACGAACGTCGCGCCTGGACGCTGATCTACCTGTGCCTCGGCCTGGTCGAGGGCGGAACGGCCGCAGTCATGGTGCGGGCATTGTTCGGCAACGAGGCGCCCCGGATGGCGGTCGACGTCGTGCTCGCGTTCGTGAGTGCGGCGCCCGCGTGGTCGAACCTCGCGAGCATGGCATACGCGCGGCGCGCGCAAGGCCGGCCCAAGATCGCGTTTCTCGTACCGCTGCTCATGGCGATGACGGCATGCGTGGCCGCGCTCGCGATGGTGCCGAAGAGCGGTGTGGGGTTGGTGCTGTTCTTCGCCTTGTATGCCTGCGCGCGATTGCTCTGGGCGGGCGTGGAGACCGTCCGCGCGGTGCTCTGGAGCGTCAACTACCCGACCCGGGCCCGAGCACGGATCACCGGCCGCATCACGATCAACACGTCGATCGTCGTGGCACTGGTCGGCGTCGGCCTCGGCTGGCTGGTGGGGCAGGACGGCCCGTGGTGGCGGCTCGCGCTCGTCGCCGGCTGTCTCTGCGGATTCGCAGGCACGGTCGCCTTCCGGCGCCTGCGTGTGCGCCGCGAGGGCGACTTGCTCCAGGCGGAACGTGCAAGGCTGCTCGAGGGCGCCACCTTCGGCCCCGGCGGCATGCGTGCGCTGCTCGCGCGCGACCCTGCGTTCCGGGAGTACCAGCTCGCGATGTCCATGTTCGGCGCGGGCCTGCTGTCGCTCACGCCGCTCATGGTCGTCTGCCTCAACGACGTGCTCGGCCTGCCGACGTTCGCACAGGTCGTCGTGACGACCTCGCTGCCGGTGATCGTGATGCCGCTCGCGGTGCAACCCTGGGCACGGTACCTGGATCGTCACCGCGTGGTCGCGTTCCGGGCGCTGCACGGGCGCATCACGATCGTCGCCGTGATCCTGCTCATGGCGGCTGTCGCGCTGCATCAGGCGCCGCTGCTCTGGCCTGGAGCGCTGCTGATGGGAGTCAGCATGGCCGCCGGCAGCCTCGGCTGGACACTCGGCCACAACGATTTCGCGCCCCGCGGCGAGGAGACGCGCTACATGGCCCTGCACGTGACGCTGACCGGCCTGCGCGGACTGGTGGCGCCGCCTCTCACGATCGGCGCCTACCACGTGCTGGACTCGATCCACGCCGGCGCCGGGCCGTTCGCGCTCGGCATACCGTTCGCGCTGGTCGCCTCGGGGGCCTGGCGCTTCCAGAAGATGCACCGCAACCGGCTGGTCGACTCCGCCGCGTGACCCGGGCGACCCGAGGTCGCACAATACCGGGCTGTCCCGTCTGTCGCCATCCGTTGCCGGAGCCCACGATGAGCCGCCGCAAAGTCGACGTCCGCCCGTATTCCAGGCTCGTGTTCGACGGCGTGAAGCAGACGCCGAGCCGGGCGATGCTTCGCGCCGTGGGCTACCAGGACCGCGATTTCAAGAAGCCGCAGGTCGGCATCGTCTCGACCTGGAGCAACCTGACGCCGTGCAACATGCATATCGACAAGCTCGCCGCACTGGCGGCCAAGGGCGTCGACGGGGCGGGCGGCAAGAGCACGACCTTCGGCACGATCACCGTCTCCGACGGCATCTCGATGGGCACGCCGGGCATGCGTTACTCGCTCGTCTCGCGTGAAGTCATTGCCGACTCGATCGAGACCGTCGTCGGCGCTCAGGGCTTCGACGGAATTGTCGCGATCGGAGGCTGCGACAAAAACATGCCGGGTTGCATGATGGCGATCGCGCGCCTCGACCGGCCGGCCGTGTTCGTCTACGGCGGCACGATCCGCCCGGGCGAGGAGAAGCGCGACGTCGTGTCCGTGTTCGAAGCCGTCGGTGCACACGCGAGCGGCGCGATCAGCGACAGGCAGCTGCTCGAAGTCGAGCGCACGGCGATCCCGGGCGCAGGCAGCTGTGGCGGCATGTACACCGCGAACACGATGGCCTCCGCGATCGAGGCGCTCGGCATGAGCCTCGCCAACAGCTCGGCGCAGGAGGCCGTCTCGCGCACCAAGCGTGCCGACGCGGAGCGCGCGGGCAAGGCGGTCGTCGACCTGATGAAGCTCGGCATCCGGCCGTCGATGATCCTGACGCGCGAGGCATTCGAAAACGCGATCACGGTCACGATCGCGCTCGGCGGCTCGACCAACGCCGTGCTGCACCTGCTCGCGATGGCCCACGCCGCCGGCGTCGCACTCGAGCTCGACGACTTCACGCGCATCGGGGCCCGCGTGCCGGTGCTCGCGGACCTGCGTCCGAGTGGCCGGTATGCGATGTCGGACCTGGTCCGGATCGGCGGTATCCAGCCGCTCATGAAGTCGCTGCTCGACTCGGGGCTGCTGCACGGCGACTGCCTGACCGTGACCGGCAGGACCCTGCGCCAGAACCTGGCCCGCGTGAAGCCGTACCCGGCGGGCCAGGACATCGTCCGCACTCTGACGAACCCGCTCAAGCCCGAAAGCCACCTCGTCGTGCTCTACGGCAACCTGGCCCCCGAAGGCGCGGTGGCCAAGATCAGCGGCAAGGAGGGGCTCAGCTTCACGGGTCGCGCACGAGTCTTCGACGGCGAGGAAGCGACGCTGCAGGCGATCCTCGACGGCAGGGTGGTCGCCGGCGACGTCATCGTCGTGCGCTACGAGGGGCCGCGCGGCGGTCCGGGCATGCGCGAGATGCTGAGCCCGACGGCGGCGATCATGGGCAAAGGGCTCGGCCGGGACGTCGCGTTCCTCACGGACGGGCGCTTCTCGGGCGGCAGCCACGGGTTCGTCGTCGGGCACGTCTCGCCGGAGGCGGCGCTCGGTGGTCCGATCGCGCTCGTGCGCGACGGCGACACCATCCGGATCGATGCGACGACGCGCCAGATCCTGCTCGACCTGCCTGAATCCGAACTCGCTGAGCGACGCGCGGCCTGGCGCCCGCGCACGCCGTACGCGACGCGCGGCGTGCTCGCCAAGTACGCGGAACTCGTGAGCAGCGCTTCGCTTGGTGCGGTCACCGATCGTGCGCCGGCGGCGGCCACGGCGACTGCCGCCGCCGCCGGCACCGGGAACTGACACGCACGCGGACGGTCAACGTGGAATGCGGGAAGGGCGGCCTACCACGGCCGGGGCCATGCGTCACGCGTTTTGCTGCGCGCCGCAATCGAATTTGCCGCGACTATTGTGTTGCACTTTACTCGCCGGTAAAGTCGCGCCCCGCTGACGGACCGGTGGTCGACCTGTGGCAGGGCCCGGATTCAGTCGCGTGACGCGCATTGATGCACTGCGTCATCCATCGCCGTCTGGGCGGCAATCGCGTGAGCAAGGAGCCGACAGGCACTCGCGGCCTGTGGGCGCTTGCGCGGGCAGCGTCAGGGGTTGCGGGGGTGGTAATGGTCTTGTAGTGTCGGCGGTCCCGAGGGGGCCGCGGCACACGGCCGGGGCCTCAGCGTGCCCACAGTAGTGGAGGGGAAGTGGCTTACAGTTATTCGATCGACGATCCGTCAAAAAACAGCAAGCGAACGCTTGCATTCGTGCTGGTCGTCATCATCCACGCTCTGTTCTTCTGGGTGCTCGCGTCGGGCCTCGGTGCGAAGATGGTCCAGACCGTCATGGGCCCCGTCGAGACGAAGATCATCGAGGAACTGCCCGAGGAAGACAACGAGCCGCCGCCGCCGCCGCCCGACATCGAACAGCCGCCGCCCTACGTGCCGCCGCCCGAGGTCTCGATCGAACTCGCCATCGACACCGGCCCGACGACCGCCATTTCGAACGTGACCAGCGAGCGCCCGGTAGTGCAGGCCCCGCCGCCGCCGGCACCGAAGCCGGTCGAGCGTCCAGGCGTCAAGACGCCGCCCTCGACCCAGGGCCGCGGCGCT
>DASSJN010000172.1:0-23332 GCA_035691185.1 Steroidobacteraceae bacterium | reverse complement strand
CCGCACGCCCATGATTTCACCCTCCGCGGTCCGCGCGGTCACTTCCAGCGACGCCGGCAGCGATTCGGGCTGGGCGATCAGCGAGTGGTAGCGCCCGACCTGCAGCGGCCGCGGTGCGCCCTGGAACACGCCGCTCCCGTCATGCTCGACCGGCGAGGTCTTGCCGTGCATCAGTCGCGCGGCCCGCACCACGCGTCCGCCGAACACCTCGACGATGGACTGGTGCCCGAGGCAGACCCCGAGCACGGGGACCTGCCCGGCGAAGGCGCGGATCATCTGCATCGACACTCCGGCGTCGCCCGGCGTGCCCGGGCCCGGCGAAATGCAGAGGTGCGTCGGGCGCAACGCCTGCGCCTGCTCGACCGTGATCGCGTCGTTGCGATGCACGAGCACGTCGGCGCCGAGCACGAGGAAGGCCTGCACCAGGTTGTAGGTGAAGCTGTCGTAGTTGTCGATCAGCAGCAGGCGCGGGGTCGCGGTCGTCATCAGAGGCCCTCCCGCGCGAGTTCGAGCGCGCGACGCAGCGCGGCGCTCTTCGCGAACACCTCGCGGTACTCGTTGATGGGCACGCTGTCGGCGACGATGCCGGCGCCGGCCTGGAAACTGTAGGTGTCGCCGTGGAACACCATGGTGCGGATCGCGATCGCGTGATCCATGTCGCCGCCGTGCCCGAAATAGCCGACGGTGCCGCCGTAGAACCCCCGGCGCACGGGCTCGAGTTCGTCGATGATTTCCATCGCGCGCACCTTGGGCGCGCCGACGAGCGTGCCGGCCGGGAAAGCCGCCGCGAACAAGTCGAACGCGTCCTTGCCGTGCGCGAGCCGGCCGTTGACGCCGCTGACGATGTGCATGACGTGGCTGTAGCGTTCGATCGACCGGTACGGGTCGACGTGCACGCTGCCGGCCTGCGCGACGCGCCCGAGGTCGTTGCGCGCGAGGTCGACGAGCATGACGTGCTCGGCGCTCTCCTTCGGGTCGGCGAGCAGCCTGGCCGCGTTCGCCGCGTCCTCGGTCGCATCGGCGCCGCGCGGCAACGTGCCCGCGATCGGCCGCATCTGCGCGTGGCCGTCGTTGAGCTTGACGAGCGCTTCCGGCGACGAGCCCACGACGGTGCGAGGCCCAAGTTCGCAGAAGTACATGTACGGTGAGGGATTGAGCAGTCGCAGTGCGCGATAGGCCTCGAACGGGTCGAGGTCGCAGCGGCCCGAGAAGCGCACGGACAGCACGAGCTGATAGACGTCCCCCGCGGCGATGTACTCTTTCGTCCGCGCGACGCCCTCGAGGAACTGTGCCTCCGACAGGCTCGCTTCCGGCGCGCCGTAGCTCTGCTGCCAGGCCGGGCCCGGCAACCCGCCCCGCAGTGCGCGGATCACTTCGCGTCGCAGCGACTGTCGCTCCTGCTCGGTGCCGGCGTGCAGCAGCGCCGCGCGACGGGTCAGGTGGTCGAAGACGAGCAGCGAACGCGGCGCGACGTAATGGGCATCGGGTGCGTCGTCGTCGACTCGAGCGTGCGACGGCAGGCGCTCGAAATAGCGGACGAGGTCGTAGCCCGCCACCCCCACCAGCCCGCCGTGCAGCGGAAAACCGTTCTGTGCGACGTCGGGGCGCGGCGCGCGTTCGAGCGCGTCACGCAGCGTGGCGAGGAGCGCGGCGTGGTCCGCCGGGCGTGGTTGCCGCGTCCCGTTGACCACCAGGCCGCTCGCGTCGAGACGGTATTCCAGGCAGTCGCCGAAGCCGACGAAGGAATAGCGCGCGAGCCGTTCGCCGCCCTCGACGCTTTCCAGCAGGAAGCGAGGCCGGAACGGCTTCAGCTTGAGGTATGCCGACACCGGGGTGTCGAGGTCGGCGGCGATGTCGAACAAGGTCGTCGTCACTCACGGCTCCTCTGTCGCGGGAACCCGGGGGACGGACGACAAAAAACCCATCCCACGGTGGCTCGCGGAGATGGGTCCTGGAATCCTGCGAACGAGACTAGCGCGTCCGGCCCCACTCCTGGAAGTGGCGCCACCACCAACGGTTCGAGTCGTGCGGGACTGCGTTCATCTCGCGTTGCAGTATCCACGGGGGGCATGGGAGCGTCAAGGAAGTTCCCTTCTCCCCTATCATCGGCCGCATACGCAGCACTCCGAGACCAACCTCTTGTCCGCAACCCTCCTCGGCGGCGTGCCGCTCGCCCGCATCGGCGAGGTGTCCGACGATGCCCGGCGGCGTTACGTCGAAACGCATCCGCGCTCGTTGCAGCTGACGGGCCACGGCATCGCCGGCTTCTACGGCGGCGTGCCGATGCACTGGATGCGGGACTGGTCGATGCCGTTCCCGTTCGTCGTCGAGACCGCACGCGGCGCGACGCTGCGCGACGTCGACGGCAACGAGTACGCCGACTTCTGTCTCGGCGACACGGGCTCGATGTTCGGGCACTCGCCGGGGCCCGTCGCGGACGCGATCCAGCGCCAGGCGGGCAGGGGCCTCACTTACATGTTGCCGACCGAGGACGCGCTCGAGGTCGGCCGACTGCTGGCCGCGCGCTTCGGCCTGCCGCATTGGCAGGTCGCGACGACCGCGACCGACGCGAACCGTTTTGCGTTGCGGGTGGCGCGGGCAGTGACCGGTCGGCCGAGAATCCTCGTCTTCAACGGCTGTTACCACGGCACCGTCGACGAAACGTTCGTGCGCCTCGTCGACGGTCGCGTCGTCCATCGCCCCGGTCTGCTGGGGCAGGTGGGCGACCTCACGCAACTCGCGCGCGTCGTCGAATTCAACGACGCCGACGCCCTGCAGGCCGCCCTCGCGCACCGCGACGTCGCCTGCGTCATCGCCGAACCCGTGATGACCAACTCGTGCATGGTGCTGCCGCAACCCGGTTTTCTCGACGCCCTGCGCCGGCTCACGCGCGATGCCGGCACGCTGCTGCTGATCGACGAGACCCACACGATTTCGACCGGCCCCGGCGGCTACACGCGAGCCCACCGGCTCGAGCCCGACCTGTTCGTGCTCGGCAAGCCCGTCGCGGGCGGCGTGCCTGCGAGCGTCTGGGGTTTCACGGACGAAGTCGCCCGCCGGCTCGACGCGGTGCGGTCGCGGGCCGCGCCGGGGCACTCCGGGATCGGCACGACGCTGTCCGCCAATGCCCTTGCGCTCGCCGCGATGCGGGCCTGCCTCGAGCACGTCATGACGGCGGGGGCCTATGCCCACATGGAACGACTCGCGGGCTTGCTGGCCGAGGGCCTGCAGCGGGCGGTCGACGAGCGACGCCTGCCCTGGCACGTCGTGCGCGTCGGCGCCCGGGTGGAATTCGTCTGCGCGCCGCAGCCGCTGCGCAACGGCACCGAGGCCGCGGCCGCACATGCGCCGGCGCTCGAGCAGGCGATCCACCTCTCGCTGCTCGTGCGCGGTTGCCTGATCGCGCCCTTCCACAACATGATGCTCGTGTCCCCGGCGACGACGGAACGCCAGGTCGAGCAGTTGTGCCGCGCGTTCGCCGAAGTGGCGGCCCTGCTCGCGGATCGCTGAACGGAGCTCCCATGCTGCTCGAGCAACTCGCCAGGATAGTCGGCCCCGACCACGTGCTCACGGGGGAGCAGGTGAGCTCCCGCGCCGTGGGCTGGGCCGATCGCAGCCCTTGTCGCGCACGGGCCATCGTCCGTCCGGGCAGCACCGACGAGGTGGCGCGCGTGCTGGCCGCCTGCCACGCGGCCGGCCAGCCCGTCGTCACGCTCGGCGGTCTCACCGGGCTGGTGCGTGGATGCGTCGCCGGGCCGGAGGAGATCGGCCTTTCGCTCGAGCGCATGCACCGGATCGAGTCGGTCGACGCGGTCGGGCGCACGATGACCGTCGAAGCGGGCGTGCCGTTGCAGCGCGTGCAGGAGGAGGCCGAACGGCACGGCCTGCTCTACCCCGTCGACTTCGGCGCGCGTGGCTCGGCGCACATCGGCGGCAGCGTCGCGACCAATGCCGGCGGCAACGGCGTCATCCGCTACGGCATGACGCGCGAGTCGGTCCTCGGCCTCGAGGCCGTGCTGGCCGACGGCACGGTCATCCCGGCCATGAACCGCATGCTCAAGAACAACGCCGCCTATGACGTGAAGCAGCTGTTCATCGGCACCGAGGGCACGCTCGGCGTGGTGACGCGCCTGGTGCTGCGTCTGCGGGAGATGCCGCGCAGCACGCAGACCGCGCTGGTCGCCTGCACAGGCTTCGCCGACGTCACCGCGTTCCTCAAGCACATGGATGCCGCGCTCGGCGGCGCGCTCAGTGCGTTCGAGTTGATGTGGAGGGAGTTCTACCTGCTCGTGACCACGCCACCGGCGAAAGGATCGGCTCCGTTGCCGGGCGACCACGACTACTACGTGCTGGTCGAATCGGAAGGCGGCGATCCGGTGCGCGACCAGTCGCAGTTCGAGGATGCGATCGGCGCGGCGATCGAATCGGGGCTCGTGACCGATGCCGTGGTCGCGAGTTCCGAGGCCCAGCGCGATGCGCTCTGGTCACTGCGCGACGACGTGGAGAGTTTCTTCCGCCTCGGCATGCCGGTCGTGTTCGACGTGAGCCTGCCGATCGCCGAAATGGAGGGTTACGTCGCGGAGGTCGTCGCACGGCTCGAACGCGAATGGCCCGGTTACCGCCGCTTCGTGTTCGGCCACCTCGGCGACGGCAACCTGCACGTGATCGTGACGGGGCCGCCCAGCCTCGAGGCGCGCCACGGCATCGAGCGCTGCGTGTACGAGCCGCTCGCCGCGCGGCAGGGTTCGGTCTCGGCCGAACACGGCATCGGCCTGGAAAAACAGCCGTGGCTCGCCCAGTGCCGTTCCGCGGCCGAGCTCGAGCTCATGCGCAAGCTGAAGTCCTTGCTCGATCCGAAAGGCATCCTGAACCCGGGCCGCGTACTCGTGGGCTGAGGACGCAGCTCGAAAACGCCTGACGAGGGCCGGACCCCGCTTTCTTACACCTTGCCTTGTTCGAGCACCTGGCCGGTCGCCGGGTTGACGCGGACCAGCGGCAGGCCTTGCGCCTTCCAGGCATTGATGCCGCCTTCGAGGTTGTGCACCTCGGGGTGTCCCGCGGCCACGAGGGCCTGGGCCGCACGCATCGAGCGTCCGCCCGCCGCGCACTGGATGACGAGTTTCCTGCCGGTCGCGTTCGGAACGGCCTGCGGGTCGAAAGTCGACAGCGGATAAAGCAGCGCGCCGGGAATGCGCTCCGCGGCGAATTCGCTCGGCTCGCGCACGTCGATCAGCAGCGCTGCCCTTTGCGCGAGCGCCTCGCGCAGCTCGGCGGGACTGGTCTGGACGATCTTGGACACTCGACCTCCTCTTCTTCAGGGACTGGGTAACGGGCGGCGATTCACTTCGCCCGCCCGAAAACGTTGAGCGGCACGCGCAGGTAGCTCACGCCGTCAGCCTCGGGCGGCGGCAGGCGGCCTGCGCGTATGTTCACCTGCACCGACGGCACGATCAGGTTCGGCACGTCGAGCGTCGCGTCGCGCTCGGTGCGCATCCGCACGAAATCCGCTTCCTCCACGTCGTCGCGCAGGTGCACGTTGGCGCGACGCTGGTCGGCCACCGTCGTCTCGCACTCGGGCGCACGCCTGCCCGGGCAGTAGTCGTGGCAGACGAACACGCGCGTGGCGGGCGGCAACGAGTAGAGCCGCTGCCGGATCGACCGATACAGCTGCGCGGCGTCGCCGCCGGGAAAGTCGCAGCGCGCCGAGCCGCTGTCGGGCATGAACAACGTGTCGCCGATGAAAACGGCGTCGCCGACCAGGTAACTGACGCTGTCGCTCGTGTGACCCGGCGTGGGAATCGCACGGACCGTCAGCGAACCGAGCGGAAGCTCCTCGTCGTCGGCCAGCAGCCGATCGAACTGCCGCCCGTCCGGCTCGAAGTCGGGGCCGAGCCCGAACAGCCGCTTGAACGTGCGCTGTACGCTGCGGATGGCGTGGCTGATCGCGACCTCGCCGCCGAGGCCGGCCTTCAGGTGCTGTGCGCCGGACAGGTGGTCGGCGTGCGCATGGGTCTCGAGGATCCACAGCACCTCGAGGCCCCGCTCGTGACAGTGCCGAACGACCTCGTCGACCGCCGCGGTGCCGGTGCGCCCGGACTTCCAGTCGTAGTCGAGCACGGGGTCGATGATGGCAGCGGTCCGCGTCGCGGAGTCTGACACGACATAGGTCCAGGTGCCGGTCGCGGCGTGATGGAAAGGCGCGACGTCCGGGTGCATGCATGTCCCCCCTGCAGGTGCCGCAACTATATTAGGTATTGCTAAATTAGTCAAAGAGCGTACACTGGCGACCATGAACGCTGCGCGTCCTGCCGTCGCCCCGGACCTCGAGCGGATCGCCGAGATGCACGAGCACGCGGCGGACGCGGCCCACTTGCTCAAGGCGCTCGGCAACGAGCAGCGGCTGCTGATCCTCTGCAACCTGCTGGAAGGCCCGCTCTCCGTCGGCGAACTCAACGAGCGCGTCGAACTGAGCCAGTCGGCGCTGTCGCAGCATCTGGCGCTGTTGCGCGAAGCCGGCATGGTCGAGACACGGCGCGAATCGCAGTCGATCTTCTACTCCCTCCCGCCGGGCCCCGTCACTCGGGTCATAGCGGTCCTGCAGGAAATCTACTGCAGCCCCGACGCGACCGGCACGACGGCCAGGGCGACGAAGACCAGACGCAAGTCGGGCGCCCGCCGGGCGTGTTGATCGCTCTCGCCGGCGCCCTCGTCGTCGGCCTGAGTCTCGGCCTGCTCGGGTCCGGAGGCTCGATCCTCACCGTCCCGGTGCTGCATTACCTGCTCGGCCAGGGGGAGCAGCAGGCGATCGGCGGCTCGTTGCTGGTCGTTGGACTCATCGCTTCGGCCGCGGCCGTTCCTCACGCGCTCGCCCGCCAGGTGCATTGGCGCAACGTCATCTGGTTCGGCCTTCCCGGCATGGCCGGCGCGTGGTTCGGCGCCAGCCTGTCGCCCTGCGTGCCGGGCGTACTTCAGCTCGCGGGATTCGTCGTGGCGATGCTGGTGGCGGCCTGGAAGATGCTCACGGCCAGGCCGGTGGCCGCGAGGCCTGGGGCGCCAGCGGCTCGACGGTCGGCCGTGATCGCGGGCGGGTTCGGCGTCGGCGCCCTGAGCGGCCTGGTCGGCGTGGGCGGCGGCTTCCTGATCGTGCCGGCGCTCGTGCTGCTGGCCGGCGTGCCGCTGCTGCAGGCCGTCGGCACCAGCCTCGCCGTCATCGCGATCAACGCGCTGACCGGCTTCGCCAGGTACGTGGCCGTGCTGGGCGCGCAGGGCGTCGGCCTCGACTGGGCCACCCTGATGTTCGTCGCCGGCGTCGGAGTCGTCGGCAGCCAGTTCGGGCACCGCATCGGCCGCCGCCTGCCGCAGCCGCTCGTGCGGCGTATCTTCGGCGGCACTCTCGTCGTGATCGCCGCGGCGATGACCGCCGATCTCGCCGGGCGCCTCTAGCGCGTCATCGGGCCGCGACGCGGGACGTGCGTGGCCCGGGACGTCTCGCTCAACGGCGCACCCATCGCTGCGAGCACGTCGCGCTGCTGGGCGATCGGTGTGCGGACCTGACGCTCCTCGAACGTCTGCAGGTGCGAGAGGGCCGGGTGCGCGAGCGCACGTTCGACGAACGCCGCGCTGCGGGGCCAGCGCTCGGCGTCGATGCGCTGGCGGGCGAAGCCGAGGTTGCGGAACGGCGCGGCGAGCGCGATGTCGGCGATGCCGATGCGGTCGCCTTCGAACAGGAAACCGTCGACGGGCACCTGCGCTTCGAGATAGTCCAGCACTCCCGGCAGGTCCTCGTGCACGACGCGCGCGATGCCCTCGAGGTCGCGCGGCTTGCCCCAGATGCCCGGTTCGAGCACTGCCTTGTGGAACACGCCCCACACGACGACGTCCGCGATGCGCGTGTCGGCGTACTCCTCGAGCCAGCGCGCCCGGGCCCGGTCGACGACGTCCGGCGGATACAACGCGTAACGCTCGGGGTAACGGTCTTCGAGGTACTGCGCGATCACTGTCGAGTCGCACAGCGTGGCGCGGTCGTCGATCAGCACGGGCACGCGGCGCAGCGGGCTCAGCCGGGTGAACTCGTCGTTGCCGTAGAACGGCGTGATCGGGTCGATGCGATAGTCGAGCTGCTTGAGCGCGAGGCACGCGAGCACCTTGCGCACGTACGGCGAGACGTAGCTGCCGATGATCGTGATCACGGGCCAGGCCCTTTCACGAACCTTCAACCCGCGTCGGGTGCCGGCTTCTCCTCGAGGCTGGCGAGGCGACGCTCGAGCGCGGTCAGCTTCTCGCGCGTGCGCTTGAGCACGGCGGTCTGTACGTCGAACTCCTCGCGCGTGACGAGGTCCAGCCGCGCGAGCTGCGACTGCAGCACGCCCTTGAAGTTCTGCTCGAGGTCGCGGCGCAGCGCGACGAGATTCTCGGGCACCGCGCCGGCGAGCCGGCGGGCGAGGTCGTCGATCAGTCGGGGGTCGAAGGCCATGGGGAACACAGTGGATAGGGGATAGGGGGCAGGCGTTAGTGTAAGAGAGCGCGACCGCTCCGTCCTGAGGCGTGTCGCCGCGAGCGCCGCTCCAAGTTGGTGCGCGGCGTCCGTCGAAACGGTCCGCGACGACCCGGATACGGCCGCCGCGGTCGTGGCACGGTTTCTGCATCGAGGGTCTCCGACGTTTCGCGGCATCGCGCCGCCCAGGGAGACCCGCCGATGAAGCTGATCACCGCCGTCATCAAGCCGTTCAAGCTCGATGAAGTGCGCCAGGCGATCGCCGACATCGGCGTGCAGGGCGTGACGGTGACCGAGGTGCAGGGCTTCGGCCGCCAGCGCGGACACACGGAGCTCTATCGCGGCGCCGAGTACCGCGTCGACTTCCTGCCGAAGACCAAGGTCGAGATCGCCGTCGACGACGCGATCGTCGAGCAGGTCATCGAGGCCATCACCAACGTGGCCCGCACCGGAAAGATCGGCGACGGGAAGATCTTCGTGACCCACCTCGACCAGGCCGTGCGGATCCGCACGGGCGAGGCCGGCGCGGACGCGGTCTAGCCGCCGACCGTCGACGACGACGACCACCCCATGACGACTCGCACAGACCCCACCGACAGGAGAACACCAGTGAAGACCTCGACCGCCGCGCCGAGCCGCCGCCCGTGGGCGGCCGTTGCGCTCGCACTGGGCGCCATGCTCGCGCCCGCCCTGGGACTGGCCCAGGACGCCCCGGTACCGGACAAGGGCGATACCGCCTGGATGATGACCTCGACCGTGCTGGTCATCCTGATGACGATCCCGGGCCTCGCGCTGTTCTACGCCGGCATGGTCCGCTCGAAGAACGTGCTGTCGCTGCTGATGCAGGTCTTCATGACGTTCTGCCTGATGGCGTTGCTCTGGGCGATCTACGGCTACAGCCTCGCGTTCACGCAGGGCCCGACGCCGTTCATCGGCGGCTTCGACCGGCTGTTCATGAGCGGGCTCACGACGAGCTCGGTCGCAGCGACCTTCAGCAAGGGCGTGTACCTGCCCGAATACACCTGGTTCATCTTCCAGCTCACCTTCGCCTGCATCACGCCCTGCCTCGTCGTCGGCGCGTTCGCCGAGCGCATCAAGTTCAGCGCCGTGCTGCTGTTCATGGTGATCTGGTTCACCGCGGCGTACCTGCCGATGGCGCACATGGTCTGGTGGTGGGCGGGCCCCGATGCTTACACCGACGCCGCCGCGGGCGAAGCGGCGCTGGCCACCGCCGGGTTCCTGTTCCAGAAGGGTGCGCTCGATTTTGCCGGTGGCACGGTCGTGCACATCAACGCCGGTATCGCGGGCCTCGTCGGCGCGCTGATGCTCGGCAAGCGCATCGGCTACGGCACGACGGCCATGCCGCCGCACAACGTGCCGATGGTGATGATCGGCGCGTCGCTGCTGTGGGTGGGCTGGTTCGGCTTCAACGTGGGCTCGGGCCTCGAGGCGAACGGCTTCACCAGCATGGTGTTCGCCAACACGATCCTCGCGACCGCCGCTGCGGCCCTCGCCTGGTCGTTCGCCGAGTGGATCCATCGCGGCACGCCGACCATGCTCGGTGCCGCCTCGGGCGCCGTCGCCGGCCTCGTGGCGATCACCCCGGCCTGCGGCTGGGTCGGTCCGATGGGTGCGATCGCGATCGGCGTCATCGCCGGTCTCCTCTGCCTGGCCGCCGTCGCCTGGTTCAAGATGAAGCTCGGCTACGACGATTCGCTCGACGTCTTCGGCGTGCACTGCATCGGCGGCATCGTCGGTGCGCTGCTGACGGCGGTGTTCTGCGACCCCGCGCTCGGCGGGACGGGCGTCTACGACTACGTGGCGGACGCCGTGGCGCCGTACGACATGGGTGCGCAGTTCGTCGCGCAGCTCTGGGGTGTCGCAACCGCGCTGGTGTGGTCCGGCGTGGTCGCTGCGGTCGCGTTCAAGCTCGTCGACCTGGTCATCGGCCTGCGCGTGCCCGAGGAAGCCGAACGCGAGGGCCTCGACACGGTGTCGCACGGCGAGCGCGCCTACAACTGACGAGGGTGTCTGTGGGAGGCGGCCGGTTCCTGGTCCGGTCGCCTTCTCCCCCGCTTGCGGGCACTTCGGTGCCCGCTTTTTTTTCGGGGGCTGGATCCTTGAAGTAGCTCCAGATTCGGCCGGGTTTCCGCCGGCATAATCGGCCGACTGCTAAGCTAGGGGGTAGGAGAGGACTCCTATCCCCCAGCCCCTTCCTCCAGGGAGCTTCCATGCATCGCATCGCCCTCGCCTGCCTCGCCGCCGCCCTGCTCTGCGCCACGGCTTCGGCCTCGGAAGTCTTCATGACCCGCGACGCGCAAGGCCGGCCCGTCTACACGGACCGCCCCGAGAGCCTGCCGGCGCAGAAACTCAACGTCGCCACCCAGCAGACCGACGTCGTCGAGGCGCAGACGCGTTACCAGCAGGAGATGGCCAGGTACCAGCAGGCCGACAAGGCCGCGGCCGAGGCCGCCAGGAAGTCGGCCGACACGCGGCAAGCCGCGGAGCTCTCGGCCGCCGACAAGGCCAAACGCTGCCAGGACGCGCGCCAGCGGTACCAGAACCTCATGAACGCGCGACGCATCTACGAGCCGGGCTCGACGCCGGAGGAGCGCCGTTACCTCGACTCGGCGGAAATCGACGCGACGCGTGCGGACGCCAAGAAAGTCATGGACGAATTCTGCGCCGGCCAGTGATCGCCCCGGGCGAAAGGGACGCATGCCTGCCGACCGATACCACGCCGTGACCGGGCTGAAAGTCGGATTTGCGGGCCTCGGCGCGATGGGTCGCGGCATGGCCCGCAACCTGCATCGGGCCGGCCTGCTGCAGGCGGTGTGGAACCGTACGCCGAGCCGCGCGGAGGAACTCGCGGCCGAGTTGCAGCTCCGCGCGAGCGCCAGCCTCGACGCCCTCGCCGGGGCCTGCGACGTCGTCGTCAGCTGCGTTTCGGCGGACGCGGACGTCCTCGAAGTGATCGAGGGGCTGCTGCCCTGCCTGCGCGCAGGCACGCTCGTCATCGATTGCTCGACGGTCAGCGCCGACACCGCCCGCGAAGGTGCGCGCCGGCTCGCGACGCGGGGCACGGAGTTCCTCGACGCGCCGGTCAGCGGCGGTGTCGAAGGCGCGCGCGACGGCACGCTCGCGATCATGGTCGGCGGGTCCGCTGCGGCGTTCGAGCGAGCGCAACCCGTGCTGCAGGCCATGGGCCGCACCGTCACCCACCTCGGTCCGTCGGGCTCCGGGCAGGCCGCGAAGGCCACCAACCAGATCCTCTGCGCCGGCGCCATCCAGGCCGTGGCCGAGGCGATGGCGTTCGCCAAGTCCCAGGGCCTGCCGCTGCAGCAGTTGATCGACACGCTCGGCCAGGGTGCGGGCTCGAGCTGGTACTTCGTGAACCGGGCGCCGAACGTCGTCCGCGATGCGTTCCCGCCGGGATTCCGCGTGCGCCTGCACGAGAAGGACCTGCGGATCTGTCGCGACATGGCGGCGCGGTTCGGCGCGAAGCTGCCGATGGTCGAGGCGACGCTCGAGCATTACGAACGGCTGATCGCCGAGGGCCACGGCGACGAAGACATCTCCGTGCTGTTCCGGCTCAAGGACGCTTTGTTCGCGCCGGACGAGCAGCCCCCCGCTGCGCCCCCGCGCAAGCGCGAATGAGCACGCCGGCGCCCGCGCCCCGCGCCGGCGCCGAAGGCGACGGCTTCTTCCTGCCCGACTTCTGCCAGGCTCCGGCGGTGCTCGCGATCGTGCTGATTGCGGCCCTGCTCGGCTTCGTGCTCGCGCTCGGGCGGCTGTCGGCGGGCGGCGAGTTCTGGATCGAGCTCGCCCGCACGAGCGCATTCCTGCTCTGGGCGGGGCTGCTCTGCGCAGGCGCGCTGTGCCGCGCGCGCCCGTGGCTCGCCCGGAAGCCGCTCAGGTCGACGATCGGGTGGTCGCTCGGCATCATGGTCGGCATCGTCGCCCTGCTGTCCGAGGCGTTGTACCTGCTCGGGCGCTGGTGGGCGGCGAGGTTCGGCACGCCGTCCGAGATCTTTCCGGACGCCCAGGCTGCGTTCGTGCTGCCCAACGTGCTGATCGCCGGCGTGGTGGGGGCGCTGGCATTGCGCTACTTCTACGTCTCCCGGCAATGGCGACGTTCGGTGGAACTCGAGGCCCGCGCGCGCATCCACGCCCTGCAGGCGCGCATCCGGCCGCACTTCCTGTTCAACAGCATGAACACGATCGCCGCGCTCACTCGTACCCAGCCGGCGCGGGCCGAGGAAGCGATCGAAGACCTCGCGGATCTGTTTCGCGTCACCCTGAGCGACGCGCGAGCGCAGATCCCGCTGCGCGAAGAGCTCGAGGTGGCGCGCATCTACCAGCGCATCGAGCAGTTGCGGATGGGCGAGCGGCTGTGCGTCGAATGGGACGTGGCGGCGTTGCCGGCCCGGGCGATCGTCCCCAGCCTGCTGCTGCAGCCGCTGCTCGAGAACGCGATCGGCCACGGCATCGAGCCGCTGCCCGCAGGCGGTACCGTGACGGTCCAGGGCTGGCTCGACGGCGACACGATCGTGCTCGAGGTCGCCAACCCGCTGCCCGCCGACGGCGCCGGAGCGACGCGCAGGGGCAACCGCATGGCGCTCGACAACGTGCGGCAGCGCCTCGAACTGGCATTCCCGGGTCGTTCCGGCGTCGACGTCCGGGACGCCGACGGCCGCTTCTGCGTGCGGTTGTGGTTCCCGCTCGTCATGCACGACCGCAGCGAAGACGGGGACGTGGCGAGCCAGCGCGCAGATCGCGTTTCGTGACAGGCGGCCCGGTCCGTCGGAGAATCGCGGTCCGTACATGGACGACACCGCCACCCCCACCGTCGGGCCGGACAAGCTGCGGGCGCTGATCGTCGACGACGAGGCGCCCGCCCGCGACCGGCTGCGTCGCATGCTCGAGGAGCTCCAGGACGTGGCGGTCGTCGGCGAAGCGGCCAACGGCGCGGAAGCACTCACGCGCTGTGCCGCGCTCGACCCCGACCTCGTGCTGCTCGACGTGCGCATGCCGGGGATGGACGGCATCGAAGCCGCGCGCCACCTGGGCACGTTCGAGGAGCCTCCTGCCGTCATCTTCACCACGGCTTACGACGAGTACGCGCTCGCCGCGTTCGAGGCGCAGGCGGTCGGCTACCTGCTGAAGCCGGTGCGTCGCGAAAAGCTCGCGCGCGCGATCCGTCACGCCGCGCGTGTGGCCGGACCGCAGCTCGCGCGGCTGGCCGACCAGGCGCAGATCGGCAAGCGCCGTTCGCAGATCTGCGCGCGCCTGGGCGAGCAGCTCAGGCTCGTGCCGGTCGCGGACGTGCTCTATTTCACGGCCGAGCAGAAATACGTGACGATGCGTCACCGCGGCGGCCGCGACCTCATCGACGAGTCGCTGCGGGCGCTCGAAGACGAATTCGCGCCGGAGTTCGTACGCATCCACCGCAACTCGCTGGTCGCGCGCCAGTACGTGGCCGCCGTCGAACGCACCGCGGAAGGACAGCTGATCGTGCGCTTCAAGGACTGCGACGAGACGCTCCAGGTGAGTCGCCGCAACGCGGCCGAGGCGTTACGGCAGATCCGCGCGGGGGCCTGAGATGATGACGGAACCCACCGAAGCAGAATCGACGGCGGCCGTGACCGACCCCGCGCGCCACAAGCTGTTCCTGGCGCGCGTCGGCATGGTTCTGTTGATTGCCGCGCTGCTGTACCTGGTCGGGCGCATCGTCGCCCCACTCTGGCAACCGCTGGTCTGGGCAGTACTGCTCGGCGCCCTGCTGGCCCCGGTCAATCGGCGGCTCACACGGCGCCTGCACCCCCGGGCCAACCTTGCCAGCGGCATCACGACCGCCGGCGTGATCCTCCTGTTGCTGATGCCGGTCGTCGCGATCGCCGGTGCGGTGGCGGCGCAGGCCGCCCAGCTGCTCCAGCGCCTCGACACCGACTCGCTGCGGCTGTCCAACCTGGACCTGTCGCACATTCCATTTCTCGCGAAGCCGCTGGGCTGGGTGCAGGCGACCACGGGCGTCACGCTCACGCAGATCGAGGGCTGGATCATCACCGGCACCAAGCGCCTGCTCGAAGCGATGGCGTCGTCTGGCCCCGCCGTCATGCTCGGCGCGCTCGGCACCCTCGTGAGTTTCATCCTGATGCTGTTCGTGCTGTTCTTCGTCCTGCGCGACGGGCCGGCGCTGGCCGAGCAGGCGGTGCGCATGCTGCCGATCGAGCGCCGGCTGCGACAGCGGCTCTGGCGTCACCTGATCGACGTGACGCGGGCCGTCTTCATGGGCATCGGGCTCACGGCGATCGTGCAGGGCGTGCTCCTCGGCATCGGCTTTGTGATTGCGGGACTGCCCTCCCCGCTCGTGTTCGGCGTGCTCGGGGCGCTGTTCGCGCTGGTTCCCGTGGTCGGCACGACGATCGTCTGGGTTCCCGCCGTCATCTGGCTGCTGATCCAGGGCGAAACGGGGTATGCCATCTTCATGGCCGCCTGGGGCGTGGTCGTCGTAGGGTCCGTCGACAACTTCCTGCGGCCAATCCTGATTTCCGGGCGCGTCGAAGTCCCTACCCTTGCCGTCTTCGTCGGCGTCATGGGCGGGCTGTCCGCCTTCGGGTTCATCGGCCTGTTCCTCGGGCCGATCGTGCTGGGACTGGTCGTGGCACTGTTCCGCTTCACGGCGGAGGCCCTGGCCGCCGAGAACGGTGCAGCCTAGGCCGCGAACGTACGCAGGAGTCGAGTCTTGTCGAACACCCCGATCCGCATCGCCACCCGTCGCAGCAAGCTCGCCATGTGGCAGGCCGAGCACGTCCAGGCCCTGCTGCGCAGCGCGCACCCGGAGCTGCCGGTCGAGCTCGTGCCGATGAGCACGCAGGGCGACCGCGTGCTCGACCGGGCGCTGGCCGAAGTGGGCGGCAAGGGTCTCTTCGTCAAGGAACTCGAGGTCGCGATGCAGCACGGCCGCGCCGACGTCGCCGTGCACTCGATGAAGGACGTGCCGAGCGAACTGCCGCCCGGTTTCGCCATCGTCGCGGTGCTGCCGCGCGCGAACCCGCTCGACGCATTCATCTCGCGCAAGTACGCGCGCTTCGACGAGCTGCCGCGGGGCGCGCGCGTCGGCACGTCGAGCCCTCGCCGTCAGTCGCAGCTGCGGCGCGCACGGGCGGACCTGAAGCTCGAACTGCTGCGCGGCAACGTCGACACGCGCCTGCGCCGGCTCGACGAAGGCGGACTCGACGCGATTCTGCTCGCGTGCGCCGGTCTCGAGCGCCTCGGCATCGCACACCACGTCACCGAGCAGCTCGGCCTCGACCTGTCCCTGCCGGCCGTCGGCCAGGGCGTCATCGGCATCGAATGCCGCGCCGACGACGTGCGCAGCCGCGAGGCGCTGGCTGCGCTGCACCACGCCGAGTCGTTCGCGCGGCTCAACGCCGAGCGCGCGTTCGCGGCGACGCTCGGCGGGAGCTGCCACTCCCCGATTGCAGCGCACGCGACGCTCGAGGGCGACACGCTCACGCTGCGCGGGTTCATCGGCGCGCCCGACGGCACCGAGACGTATCGCGACGAGCTGAGCGGTCCGGCGGCGCAGGCGGAATCGCTGGGTCGCGAACTGGCGCGACGCATGCAGGCTGCGGGCGCAGAGCCACTGCTGGAGCGCCTGCGGCAAGAGGCTGCCGCCGCGACGTGAGCGGATCGCTCGCGGGCATCACGGTCCTCGTCACGCGCCCGGCCGCGCAGGCCGCGCGTTTCATCGAGCTGGCGACGCACGCGGGCGCGGAGTGCATCGCCTACCCGACGCTCGTGATCGAGCGAGTACCGATCGATGCGGCCATGCGCGACGAACTCACGCGCACCGAGTGGGACTGGGCGATCTACACGAGCGCCAACGCCGTCGACGCGGCGCTGGCCGCGCTCGGCCGATTGCCGGCGCGCCACACCGCCGCTGTCGGTCGCGCAACGGCGCGCTCGCTGGAGCAACGCGGCGTGTCGGTCGAACTGCGTCCGGAGACGGCGAACTCCGAAGGACTGCTCGCGCTGCCGCCGCTGCGGGAAGTGGCCGGCCAGCGCGTGCTGCTGGTCAAGGGAACGGGCGGGCGTGACCTGCTGCGCGCGACGCTCACCGCGCGCGGCGCGATCGTCCGGACGCTCGAAGCCTACCGTCGCGCCCACGCCCGGCCGACCGGCGAAGCGCAATCCGCCCTTCGCGCTGCGCTGGCGCGCGCGGAGGTGCGTCTCGTGGTCGTCGTCACCAGCGCCGAGGTGCTCGAAGCGCTGCTCGACCTGAGCGACGCGGAAGACCTTCGCAAGCTGCGTACTGCCACGCTGCTCGCGCCGGGCTCGCGCGTGGCGGACGTCGCCGCTGCCGCGGGCTGGACGGGGCCGATCGTGCAAGCCGCGACCGCCGAGGACGAGGCGATGATACGTGCCCTGCAGGCCGCCCGGTCGACCGGGGAACCACCGGCCGCGTGATAGCATTTGCGACGCGGCAGTGCGCTCCCGGAGCGCGGCCCACGCGGTCATGACCAACGAAATCGAATCCCTGACGACCGACAACTCGGCACGGCGTACCGGCAGCGGCGTGAGCCCGCTGTGGTTCGCATTCGCAGGCCTCGCGCTGCTGCTCGCGCTCTACGCGCACTGGCGGTTCGGCCAGTTCGACGAGCGCATCGATCGCCTGCGCGCGCAGGTGGTCGAGGTCCGGGCGGCGCAGGACCGGCTCGACTCCGAGGCCGAGTCGTTGAATGCACGACTCGAGCAGGCGACCACGTCGTTTCGCGACCAGATCCGGGACCTGCGCGAGGTGCCGACGCGGGTCGGCGAGCTGGGCCGGACCGTCGCCGAGCTGCGTGCTCGGACGGAGGCGCCACAACGCGCGTGGGTCCGTGCCGAGGCGCTCTACCTGCTCGAACTCGGCGCCCGCCGGCTCGCGCTCGAGCACGACGTGCCCACGGCGATCGCCGCGATGGAGTCGGCCGATGCGCGGCTCGCGACCGTCACGGACCCCGCGGTCGCCGAGGTCCGCGCGCAACTCGCGCGTGAACTGCAGGCGCTGCGCGCCGTCGACGTGCCGGACGTGCCGAAGATCATCGAGCGCCTGATCGCACTCGAGACGCAGGCGGAGGATTACCGGGTGCTCGGCGTGCCGGTCGCGCAGGCCCGGCGGCTCGGCGAGGACGACGCCGGCGAGTTCGGTGCGTTCGATCGCGCCATGAACCGGCTCGCCCAGGCCTGGCATGACCTGTTTTCATATCGCCGCGTGGACCCGGGCATGTCGCGCCTCGTCACGCGCGAGGAGGAATCGCTGCGGCGGCAGCACCTCGAACTGCTGTTCTTCGCCGCGCGCGTCGCCGCCATGCAGCAGGACCGCCCGGCCTACTTGCAGTCGCTGCAGGCCGCGACGGACTGGCTCGACCGTTTCTTCGACGGTCGTCATGCCGGCGTCGCCGCCGCACGGGAGGAACTCGCCGCACTCGCCGCGATCGACGTCGACCCGGCGCGGCCCAAGGTGGGCGCCGCCGCGCAGCTGCTGCAGCGCGTGATCGGCGCAGGCTCCGCGGCCGCGGCGCCATGAGGGGCAGCCTGCTCACCGCGTCGGCGCTCGTCGGCGGCGGGCTGCTCGCGCATTTCGTGCTGGACGATCCGGGTTACGTCGCGATCAGCGTCGGCGACGCGCTGTTCGAGACGACGGTGCCGGTGTTCGTGCTGGTGCTGATCGCGCTCTATGTCCTGACGCGCGCGATCGTCGAGTCGCTCAACGCCAAGCGGCGACTGGCCGAGCTGCGGGCGCAGCGCCGGCACCGTCGCGCCCGTGAGGACACGCAACGTGGCCTTCTCGACCTGGCCGCGGGCCGCTGGCGCAGCGCCGAGGACCTGCTGACGCGCGCGGCTCCCGATGCGGACTCCGCGGCCGTGAATTACATCGTGGCGGCCCGTGCGGCCGACCTGCTCGATGCGATCGACCGGCGCGACGAGTGGCTCGCGCGCGCGCAGGATGCGGCACCCGGGGAGCGAGCCGCCACGCTCGTGACGCTCGCCGAGATGCAGATGCGTCGCGGGCATGACGACGCCGCGTTGCGGACGCTCGAACAGCTCGACGCCTCGGGCGACCTCAATTCGCGCGGTCTCGAGCTGATGGCGCGGCTGTGCCAGAAGCTCGGTCGGGGTGAGCAGTTGCGCGCCCTGGCGCCGAGGCTCCGCAGTGCCAAGGAACTGCCGCAGGCGCAGGTCACCGAACTGCTCGCGCAGGTGCAACTCGAGGAGCTGCGCGCGGCCGGTGATCGTCGCGACGTCGCCGCGATCAACGACGCGTGGTCGGAACTCCCACGGGCGGCCCGCAGGTTGCCCCAGGCCATCGCGATCTTCGCGCGAGGGCTGATGCAGGCGGGCGACCACGGCGCCGCCGAGAAACTGCTGCGCGAAGCGATCGACGACCGTACCGAGCCGGCGCTCGTGCGGTTGTACGGCGACGTGGTCGTGCCCGATCCGCTCGGGCCGCTCGATCGCGTCGAGCAGTGGCTGCGGAAGTCGCCCGAGGACCCCGACCTGCTCGCCGCGAGCGCCAGGCTGGCGCTGCGGGCGGACCTGATCGGCAAGGCCCGCAGCTACCTCGAAGCGAGCCTCGCACGCAAGCCGACACCGGAGAACGCGCTGCTCTATGCCGAGCTGCTCGACCAGCTCGGCGAGGCGGACCGCGCGCGCAACGTGCTGCGCGACAGTGTCGCCCGCTCGGTGGGACGTCGGCCGACGTTGCCACGCGTGCGGCTGCGCAGGCAGTGAGGAAGTAATCAGTGAGTAGTGAATAGTGAATAGTCGGAGGGCTGCGCCGCCGCGTCGTTCCGACTATTCACTATTCACTATTCACTGATCGCTTTCCTTTCCGGCGCGCAGCGCGGCGAGCGTGTCGGGCGCATAGTCGAACGAATCGAAGTAGAGCTGCTCCCGCGGCAGGCCCCGCGCCGTGAATCCGTGCCGGACCGCTTCGACCATCGCCGGAGGGCCGCTCGCGTACACGTCGTAGCGTGCGAGGTCCTCGGCGTGGTCTTGCAGGACGGCCTCGTGCACCAGACCTACACGCCCAGGCCAGGGCTGCTCTTCGCGTTGCGGCTCCGACAGCACCGGCCGATACGTGAACCGGGTTCGCACGGCGGCCAGGTTCGTGAGCCAGTCGTGCTCGTAGAGGTCGAAGCTCGAGCGCGCGCCGCGGTACAGTTCCAGCGGGCGCCGATCGTCCGCCGCCAGCAACTGTCGCAGCATCGCGCGCAGCGGCGCGTAGCCGGTGCCGCCACCGACCATGATCGCCGGGCGAGGCGAATCCGTGCGGAACCAGAACTGCCCGAGCGGGCCTTCGATGCGCAACAGCGTGCCAGCTCGCATCGAGCCGAACAGCTCCCCGGTGAATCCATGCGCGGACGCGCGGCGGACGTGCACTTCCAGGAGTCGTCCGTCGGTCGGCGCGCTGGCGATCGAGAAGCTGCGGCGGCGCCCGCCGGAGAGGATGAAGTCCAGGTACTGGCCCGCGCGAAAATGCAGTTCCTCCACGGCCGGCAGCTTCAGGAACACGGCCATCACGTCGTCGGCCAGCCGTTCCATGCGCTCGATCCGGCACGGCAGGTTCCGCACCTCGACGTCGGCCGCGGGACGCACTTCCCGCGTTTCGACCATGAGGTCGTCGACGGCGATGGCCTGGCACAACAGCGCGTAGCGATCGGCAGCCTCCGCGGCCGTGATGCCGGCCGGCAGCCGGCCGTCGGGGTACGCGACGGTCCCGGAAATGATGCGCGCGCGGCACGAGGCGCAATGCCCGCCTTTGCAACTGTGCGGCAGGTTCAGTCCAGCACGCAGGGCAGCGGACAGCACGGTTTCGTCCGGGTCGGACGCGATGCACTGGCCGGTGGGCACGAGGGTGATCTGGGGCATATGGCTCGTAGGACTCCGTCGCGGCGAAACGGACTCGCGGATTCCTTCGCGTATGCTTTCCCCGATGGACGCTCTTTTATCATGTCTCGTGGTGGGCTGCGGTTACGTGGGCGCGCGGCTCGCGCGACGTGAGACAGGCCATCGACCCGTGCTCGCCAGCGTGCGCTCGGGCCCGGCCGCCACGGTCCTCCAGTCCGCAGGCATCAACACCCTGCGTCTGGACCTCGACGCGACGGAGCCCGAACTGCAACCGTCGCTGGCCGCGGCCGCGAATGGCGCGGCCGTGGTCTACCTCGTCCCGCCTCCCGAGCGCGGCACGACCGACCCCCGGCTCGAGAACTTCCTCGACCAGATGCGAGATGCGGTGCCCGCCGTCTTCGTGTACATCAGCACGACCGGCGTCTACGGTGACACCGGCGGCGCGCTGGTCGACGATCACACGCCGGTCGCGCCCGGCAACGATCGCGCGCGTCGACGCGTCGCGGCGGAGAGCGTGGCCACGGCCTGGTGCGCCGCGCGTGGCGTGCGTTGCGTCGTGCTGCGGGTGCCGGGCATCTACGGCCCGCGACGGCTGCCGCTCGAGCGCCTCGAGCGTGGTGAGCCGGCGCTGCGCCCCGAGGACGCCGGACCCGGCAATCGCATCCACGTCGACGACCTGGTCGCGACCATCGTGGCGGTCATCGACCAGCCGACGGCCCACGGCGCATACAACGTGACCGACGGCGACCACTCGAGCACGACGGCATACCTGCAGGAGGTCGCGGCCGCGGCGGGGCTGCCGCCGCCGAGGCTGGTGACGAAAATCGAGGCCGCACGGCAGATCTCGCCGGGACTGCTGGCGTACCTGCTCGAATCGCGTCGTGTCGACAATCGGCGCATGGTCGACGAACTCGGCGTCCGCCTCATGTACCCGCGCATGCAGGCCGGCGTCCTCGCGAGCTTCGCCGAAATGCGCAGGGAGGAATCGTCGCCGTGAGGTTCCAGAACCCGTCGCGCGAGGCGATTCGCGCGCTGCTCGAGAAGTCGCGCACGATCGCCGTGATCGGCCTGTCCGACGACCCGGGGCGGCCGAGCTACGGCGTCACTCAATCGATGCGCGGCTTCGGCTACCGCATCGTCCCGGTCAATCCGATGCTCGACGAGTGGGAGGGAATCCCCGCGCACTCCGACCTCGACGCTGCCGTGGCCGCATTGGAACCGGGCGAGCGCATCGACATCGTCAACGTGTTTCGGCGACCGGCAAGGGTCGGCGCCGTCGTCGACGACTGCCTGCGACTCGGACTGCCCGCGCTGTGGCTGCAGGTGGGCGTCGTCAACGAGGACGCCGCGGCCCGCGCGGCCGCAGCAGGCATGACGGTGGTCATGGACCGCTGCATCTGGGTCGATCGGCGGGCGATGACGGGTCCGTGAGTCGCGGGGGTCGGGTATCCTTGGCGTCGATGCGACTCGCGTTCACCAAGATGCACGGCCTCGGCAACGATTTCATCGTGTTCGATGCGACCGGGCCCGCGACGGTGCCGACGGCGGAGGAGCTGCGACGTCTCAGCGACCGGCGCACCGGCATCGGCTTCGACCAGGCGCTCGTGCTGGAACCGCCGCGCCGCGACGGCACGGACGTCTATTACCGGATCTTCAACGCCGACGGTACCGAGGTGGAACAGTGCGGCAACGGCGCACGCTGCATCGCGCGGCTCGTGGCCAGTCGCCGTCACGGACCGCTCGAACGGGCGCTCGCCATGGACAGCCCGGGCGGCATCGTCAACGCCCGACTGCGGCCCGACGGCCTGGTGTCGGTCGCGATGGGCGTGCCCGACTTCTCGCCCGCCTCGCTGCCGTTCGAGGCCCCGGGCGAGGCGCCGACGTATCACCTGGAGACGAGCGCCGGCCCGGTGGAGATCGGCGCCGTCTCGATCGGCAATCCGCATGCGGTGATACGGGTACGCGAGGTCGCGCGCGCGCCCGTGGACACCGTCGGACCCGCGGTGGAAAATCACCCGCGCTTTCCGCGACGCGTCAACGTCGGCTTCCTCGAGATCGTCACGCCGGAGCACGTGCGGCTGCGCGTGTTCGAGCGTGGGGTCGGCGAGACCCTGGCCTGCGGCACCGGCGCCTGCGCCGCGGTCGCGGTCGGCCGCCGCCACGGGCCACTCGCCGAGGAAGTGGCGGTGGACGCCCCCGGAGGGCGCATGATCGTGCGCTGGCCCGGCCCCGGCGCACAGGTCTGGCTGACCGGACCGGCCGAAACTGCTTTCGAAGGCCACGTCGACGTGGCGGGCGCCCGAAGCGCGGGAGAACGAGAATGACCAAACCGATCCGCGAATCGAGCCTGATCGCCGAGGACCAGGTGGCGGATTACCTGCTGGGACACCCGGAGTTCTTCGAACGCCACGCGGCGGTGCTCGCGCGGCTCCGCCTGCCGCACCAGCGCGGCAGCGCCGCGATCTCGCTGGTCGAGCGCCAGGTCCTGGTGCTGCGCGACAAGCATTCGGTGCTCGAGAAGAAACTGCACGAACTGATCGAGAACGGCCGGGCCAGCGACGCGATCTCCGACCGCGTGCACCGCCTGACCCGACGGCTGCTGCGCGCGCGCGACGTCGCGGCCGTCGTCGCCGGGCTCGAGACCTCGTTGCGCGAGGACTTCGGCGCCTCGCGCTGGGTGCTGCTCGCCACCGACCCGGCGCTCGCGCCGCTCGACCGACTGCAGAACCCGCACGTCCGCGTGGTGCCGCGCGGCAGCCCCGAACTCAGGATCTTCGAGACCTTCTTCGAATCGGCGCGGCCGCGCAGCGGCCAGATCCGCGACACGCAGCGCGAATACCTGTTCGGCGGCGACGGCAGCCAGGTCGGCTCGACCGTGCTGATCCCGCTCGGGGAGCGTGCCGGGCTCGGCCTGCTCGCGATCGCCAGCCACGACACCGA
>DASSJN010000171.1:0-17377 GCA_035691185.1 Steroidobacteraceae bacterium | reverse complement strand
CTCGATCCGCGCGTGTACGGTCAAGGCGCTGCAGATGCGGCGGGCGATGGACTCCTTGCGGTCGCTGCGCGCCTTCTCGAACTGCTCTACCAGTTCGTCCACCTCGCGGTGGTCGGCCTTCAGGAGAGTGATGGCGTCCTGCGACGTCGCTCGACGCGCGGTCGACCGCGAGCGGGCGGATCGGGCTGCGCGCCGTGTGCTGCTCGCGCGTCGCCCGGATGTGGACTTCGATTTCGCTGCCGTCCTGGTCCTGCTGCTGCTCTTGCGTTTCACCGTTCGCCCTCCATGGTGTCGCGGCACTATCGCGGGGCAGGCATGCGGGCGCTGTCAGGACCCGCCGCGGGGAGCGTAGGCGCAGGGCGCGCGTCAAGTGGCGGCGCACTCGAACGTAAACCGCCAGAGAAGGTCGTGCGGACCGGGTTGGGTTCAGCGTGAACTGCGATAGACGCGGTTACGGCCGTCGGGCGCGAGCACGAACTGCCACAGGTGGGTGCGTCGAGCGCGGAAGCTCGCGATCGAGACGGCGAGGTAATAGTGCCAGACGCGCCGGAACCTGGAGCCGTAGCGCGGCTCGAGACGCGGCCACGCGGCATCGAAGCGCTCGCGCCAGGCCTCGAGCGTGCGAACGTAGTCGAGCCCGAAGTTGTGCAGGTCCTCGACGATGAAGTGCGGACGCAGCGCGGCCACGACATCGTCGAGCCGCGGGATGGCCGAGTTCGGAAAGATGTGCCGCTCGATCCAGGGATCGGGCGCGCGACGACCGGTCTGGGTCCCGATCGTGTGCAGCAGCGCGAGACCGTCCCGCTCCAGGCAACGCGCCACGACCTCGAAGAACGTGGCGTGATTGCGCGGCCCGACGTGCTCGAACATGCCGAGCGAGAACACGCGGTCGAAGCGCTCGTCCACGGTTCGATAGTCGGCCAGCCGGATCTCGATCGGCAGTCCGGCGCACAGCCGGCGGGCGGCCTCTGCCTGGTGCCCGGACACGGTGACGCCGACCCCGCTCACACCGTACCGCTGGGCAGCGTACTTGAGCGCCTCGCCCCATCCGCAGCCGACGTCGAGCACGCGCATGCCGGGCGACAGTTCGAGCTTGCGGCAGACGAGATCCAGCTTCGCAACCTGCGCCGCGTCGAGGTCGGTGGCGTCGGCCCAGTAGGCGCAGCTGTACACCAGTCGCGCGCCGAGCATGCACTCGAACAGGTCGTCGCCGAGGTCGTAGTGCCGCCTGCCCACGACCCAGCTCCCCGCGCCGAGTTGCACGTTCGCGAAACGGTGCCGTGCCGCCAGGATCCAGCGCGAGATCGTGGCCGTGCGTGCATCGGCACTGTGGCGCAGCAATCGCTCGAGGCAACCGGCGAGGTCGTCCGCGTCCCACCAGCCGTCGACATAGGCGTCGCCGAAGCCGAGTGAGCCGAAGGCCAGCGTCCGCGCGAAGAAACGCGGGTCGTGTACCTGCAGGTCCCACGGTTGATGTCCGCCGAGTGTCACGCCGCTGCCGTCGAGCAGACGCATGACCTGCCGGCGCAGCCCGCGCTGCACGCGCGACGCCTGCAGCGAGCGCGTGCGTACGCGCGTTTGCCGCAACGCGTCCGTCGGTGCAGGCTGGGTGCTGACGGTCCGGTTGCCGGGGACGGCACTCATGCGCCGGACTTTGCGCGGGTGGCGCAGCCGTCGGTAGCGCGCCGTTTTGCCGCGTGCGTACCGGCGAACGTCTCGTACGTCGGTAGGAATGCGCTTACATGCGACCCGGGCACGCCGCGCCGGGCCGGGGCCGTGCGCAATGTTTCAGCCGTGAAACACTGCGGTACGACGCGGCCCGTATAAAGTCCTCATGTTCTTCCCCGGACTCCGGTGGTGGCCATTGGTGGTCGCGACCACGCTGTCGGCGTGCGCCGTCGGCCCGGATTATCGGCCGCCCACTCCTGCGGTCCTGGCCCTCCCCGAGGGCTACTCGTCGCAGCCGGGTCCTGCGCTCGACGAAGGTGTATTGCGGCTGTGGTGGCAGCGCTTCGACGACCCGCTGCTGGCCGACCTGGTGACGCGGGCCGCCGAGTACAACCACGGCGTCGAGGCGGCGAGCGCTCGATTGCGCGTGGCCCGCGCGGCGCTGAGGGGGTCGCGCGGTGCGTTCTGGCCGACGCTCGACGCCTCGCTCGACGCGAACACGACCGACGTCTCCGACACCCGCGGCGGCGCCGTCGAATCGTGGCAGGCCGGCTTCGATGCCGGCTGGGAAATCGATCTGTTCGGCGGCACGCGTCGCAGCGTCGAGGCTGCTCGCGCCGAGCTGCACGTGGCCGAGGCCACCCTCGCCGACGTCCGCAACTCGATCGCCGCCGAGGTGGCGCTCAATTACATCGAGGCCCGCAGCGCCCAGGCGCGCATCCGGGTCGCGCGCGACAACCTCGGTTACCAGGACGAGACGCTGCAGATTGCGCAGTGGCGCAACCAGGCGGGGCTCGTCAGCTCACAGGACGTGGAGCAAGCCACCGTGCAGCGGTCCCAGACGGCCGCCGCGGTCCCCCAGCTTCGTGCGACGTATGCCGCGGCCGCGAATCGGATTGCGGTCCTGACGGGACAGGCGCCGGGCCAGGTCACGGCGCGCCTGGATGTCGAGTCGGACATTCCGGTCGGGCCCGACGATCCCGCCACGGGCGTGCCGGCGGAGCTGCTGCGTCGTCGACCCGACCTCGTCGCCGCCGAACGCGCGCTCGCCGCCGAGGTCGCGCGCATCGGGGTCGCCGAGTCGCGGCTGTACCCTGCCTTGCGGCTGGGCGGATCGATCGGCAGCGCGGCTGCGTCGCTCGGCGACGTGGGGTCGGTGCTGACGACGACGCTCGGCAGCAGCCTCGCCGCGCCACTGTTCCAGGGCGGGCAACTGCGCGCGCAGCTGCAGGGCCAGCGTGCCTCGGCGGACGCCGCGCTGGCGAACTACGAGGGCGCCGTCCTGGGCGCGGTCGAGGACGTCGAGAACGCCCTCACGGCGATGGAGACGTCGAAGGAACGCGAGGCAACGCTGCTCGTCGCGGAGCAGGCAGCCGACCGGTCTGCCTTGCTCGCGCGTGCGCGCTATCGATCGGGCCTGGCCGACTTCGAGTCGCTGCTCGAGGCCAATCGCAGCCTGCTCACGACGCAGGAATCGCGGCTCACTGCGAAGGCCGCGCGCGCGACGGCGGTCGTGCAGCTTTTCAAGGCGCTGGGCGGCGGCTGGCCGCCGCAGGCCGACACGATGACGAGGCGATGATGGTTCCAGGGCACACTCGATCCGACGACGTCGACCACCTGCTCGGAGTCACGCCGCGTGGGTCTCTTGCGCGTCACCGCAAGTGGCTCGGTGCCGGCGCGGCGCTGATCGCGTTGTCGATCGCCGCCGCCCTGGTGTTCGGATCGCGGGGCGAGGGGCCCGTGTATGCGACGGCGGAGATCGTCCGCGGCGACCTGCAGGTGCGCATCTCCGCCACGGGCAACCTCGCGCCGACGAACGAGGTCGAAGTGGGTTCGGAACTGTCCGGCCTGGTCGAAGCCGTGCTCGTGGACGTCAACGACCGCGTGACGCAGGGCCAGCCCATCGCGCGGCTCGACACGCTGCGATTGCGCGACAGCCTCGAGCGCAGCAAGGCGGCGCTGCTCGCGGCGCAGGCCGGCGTTGCGCAGGCGGACGCGAGCGAACGACAGTCGAGGGCGACGCTGGCGCGTTTCGAGGAGGTGCACCGACTGTCCGATGGCAAGGTGCCGTCGGCCACCGAGCTGGACGCGGCGCGCGCCGATCACGACCGGGCCGTGGCCGACCAGAAGGCCGCCCGGGCGCAGGTGGCCTCTGCCGAGGCGCAGGTCTCGTCGGACCGCGTGAACCTGGAGAAGGCGACGATCCGCTCGCCGGTGACCGGCGTGGTGCTGTCGCGCCAGGTCGATCCCGGGCAGACCGTCGCCGCGTCGTTCAACACGCCGACGCTGTTCCGGATCGCGGAGGACCTGGCTTCGATGAAACTCGAGGTCAAGGTCGACGAAGCCGACGTCGGGCAGGTCGCGATGGGCCAGCACGCCGTGTTCACGGTCGACGCGTTTCCCGAGCGGGAGTTTCCCGCGGTGATCCAGCGTGTCGACCTGGGTGCGAACTCGGCGACCGGCACGTCGACGACGTCCTCGTCGACGGGTTCGTCCAGCGTCGTCGCCTATACGGCGGTCCTCGCGGTCGAGAACCGGGACCTCACGCTGCGCCCGGGCATGACGGCGACTGCCGAAATCGTGACGCAGACGGTGAACGACGCACTGCTGGTGCCGAACGCGGCGCTGCGGTACAAGCCCCGCACGGACGCCGGCCAGGGCAAGGGCGCACTCACCATGATGGGCACGCCGCCCGGACGGCTGCTGCCCCAGCGGACGAAGAGCGCAAAGGTGAGCCGCGGCTCGCAGCAGACGCTCTACGTCCTGGGCGCCGGCGGCGAGCTCACCCCGGTCCTCGTCACGGTCGGCGCGACCGACGGCACGCTCACGAGCGTCGGCGGGCCTGGCGTCGAAGCCGGTCGCAAGGTCGTCACGGGCGAGCTGGCGCAACCGACATGAACGAGCCGCTGATCGAACTGCGCGGCGTCACCAAGACCTACGGTTCCGGCGCCACGGCGTTCCAGGCCCTCAAGGGCGTCGACCTCACCGTGACGAGCGGGGAGTTCGTCGCGGTCATGGGCGCTTCCGGGTCCGGCAAGTCGACGACCATGAACATCATCGGCTGCCTCGACGTGCCGACCTCGGGCAGCTTCCGGTTCAAGGGCTTCGCGGTCGAACACCTGGACCACGACCAGCGCGCGCTGCTGCGGCGGCGGTACCTGGGGTTCGTGTTCCAGGGCTTCAACCTGTTGTCGCGCACGACCGCGCTGGAGAACGTCGAGCTCCCGCTGCTCTACCTGCGCGATCCACCGAAGGTCCGCCACGCGCGGGCCCTGCGCGCGCTCGAGCAGGTCGGCCTCGCCGAGTGGCATCACCACACGCCGGCGGAACTCTCCGGCGGACAGCAGCAGCGGGTCGCGATCGCGCGCGCGATCGTGACGGAACCGGAGGTGCTGCTCGCCGACGAGCCGACGGGCAACCTCGACAGCCAGCGCTCCAGGGAAATCATGGAGCTGCTGACGCAACTGAACCGCACCCGGGGCCTCACGGTGCTCATGGTCACGCACGAGCACGACATCGCCGCCTACGCGCGCACGCGAGTCCACTTCAAGGACGGGCTCGTCGAGGGCGTCGAGACGTCCGCGGAGGCAGCCTGATGTTCGCGACGACGCTGCTGATCGCCCTGCGCGAGATTCGCCGCCACCTGTTGCGGTCGTTCCTGACGATCCTCGGCATCATCATCGGCGTGGCGTCCGTCGTCACGATGGTGACGCTCGGCAACGGCGCCACGGCCGCCGTCCAGACGCAACTGGCGAGCCTCGGCTCCAACGTGCTCACGATCCGCCCGGGGGCCGGTTTCGGCCGTGGCGGCGGCGGCCCGGCCGCCCCGCCGTTCGACGAGGCCGACCTCGACGCCATCCGCGGCCAGGTGGCGGGAATCAGTTCGGTGGCGCCCCAGAATCAGACCGGTGTCACCGTCGTCTACGGCGGCCAGAACTGGTCGACGACGCTGATCGGAACCAGCAACGAATATTTCGCCGCGTCGGGCATCCGGATCGAGTCGGGGCGCACGTTCACCGAGGCCGAGGAAAGGGCCGGCAAGGCCGTCTGCGTCGTCGGTGCGACGGTCACGTCGAGCCTGTTCAAGGACGGCGACCCGGTCGGTCGCCAGTTCCGGGTCAGGGACGTCTCCTGCCAGGTCGTCGGCGTCATGGCGCGACGCGGACAGGGCGGCTTCGGGCAGGACCTCGACGACCAGGTCGTCATGCCGATCAAGACCGCGATGCGGCGTTTCGCAGGGAATCGCGAGATCCGCACGATCCAGGTGGCGGTGACGGAAGGTTACTCGACGAGCGCGGTGAGCGACGCGGTGTCCTCATTGCTGCGCGAGCGACGCAAGATCGGTGCGGGCGAGGACGACAACTTCAACGTCTTCGACTCCAAGCAGCTGCTGGATGCCGTGTCGGGCACGACCCGGACCATGACGACGCTGCTCGGCGCCGTGGCGGCCGTGAGCCTGGTCGTGGGCGGCATCGGCATCATGAACATCATGCTGGTCTCGGTGACCGAGCGGACCCGTGAGATCGGCATTCGCCTCGCCGTCGGCGCCGTGCGTCGCGAGGTGCTCACGCAGTTCCTGGTCGAAGCCGTGGCACTGTCGTGCCTCGGCGGCATACTGGGCGTGCTCGTGGCCCTGGCCACCTCGATGGCGCTCGCGCCGCTGATGAAGGTGCCGTTCTCGTTCGACTGGTCGATCAACCTGCTTGCGTTCCTCGTCTCGGCCGCGATCGGGGTCGCCTTCGGGTATTTCCCCGCCAGCCGTGCCGCGTCCATGAACCCGATCGACGCGCTGCGCCACGAATGAGCACGGCCCCGCGCATACTCGTCGTCGACGACGATGCCGACCTGCGACGGCTGATCGGCGACTTCCTGCGCAGTCACGGCCTCGAAGTGGAGTCGGCGTCGGATGCGCGCGAAATGGACGCCCGACTGGCGCAGTCGGGGTTCGACCTGGTGATCCTCGACCTGATGATGCCCGGCGAGGACGGCCTCTCGGTGTTGCGCCGGCTGCGCGGGCCGTCCCGTCCCGCGATCATCATGCTCTCGGCCATGGGCCAGGACACGGACCGCATCGTCGGGCTCGAGGTCGGCGCGGACGACTATCTCGCGAAGCCCTGCAACCCGCGCGAGCTGCTCGCACGCGTGCGCGCAGTCCTGCGTCGGCGCGAAGGCGCCGGGAGCGGCAACCCGGTGCGGCGGTTCGCGCCCTGGACGCTCGACGTCGTGGAGCGCACCGTACGCCGCGACGGCGCCGGCGCCGAATCCCTGACCGACGCCGAGTTCCGCGTGCTCAACGCGTTTCTCGACCGCCCGCGGCGCGTGCTGACGCGGGACCAGCTGATGAACTACGCGAAGGGGTCGGACACGGACGTCTACGATCGGGCGATCGACGTCACGATCAGCCGGCTGCGCCGCAAACTCGGGCCGGACGACCCGATCCGCACCGTGAGGGGCGAGGGGTACCTGTTCGAGGCCAGGGTCGAGCCATGAGCCTGCGCAGGCACTGGCAGTCGTGGTCGATCTTCTCGCGCACGCTGCTGCTGCTCGTCGGCAGCCTGCTGCTCGTGCAGCTGATTTCGATCGTGCTGATCATCACGCTGCCGCCGCCGCGTCCGTTCTTCGTCGGCATGTCGGAACTCTCGGCCGTGCTCGCGGGGACGCCGCCGCCGCCGAGCAATCGCCATCGGCTCGATCCCGAAGCCATGACCGTGCACGAGGCCACCGCGCCACCCGTCGCCGAACCGGGCATGATCGAGGTGGACGCGCTGACCGAGGAGCTGGCGGCACGCATCGGCCGGCCGTCGGAGCAGCTCCGGCTCTACTTCCGCCCCGATCGCGGCTCGTGGCTGCCGTATCGGCCGCGCGGCACGGATGCCGTGATGCGCCGGCGCGGCGATGCGATCTTCACCGACACGGTCCTCGCCGCCCTCGACACCGGCGCGGGCTGGCGCGTCGTGCGCACGCCCGATCGACCGCTCATCAGCGACTGGCAGTGGCGCTGGATCCTCTGGTTCCTGCTGAGCCTGCTGTTGATGCTGTCGCTCGCGTGGGTGTTCGCCCGCAGGCTCTCGCGGCCGATCCGCAACTTCGCGGATGCCGCCGACCGCATCGGCCGGGATGCGGCGGCGCCGCCGGTGCCGCTGGAAGGCCCGGTCGAGCTCCGCGTCGCGGCGCAGGCGCTCAACGGCATGCAGGCGCGCATCGCCGAGTACGTCCGTGAGCGGACCGCGATGGTCGCCGCGATCGCCCACGACCTGCGTACGCCGCTCGCGCGGATCGCGTTCCGCATCGAGGGCGCGCCGGACGCGATCCGCGAACCGGTGCATGCCGACATCCGCGAGATGACCGCCATGGTGACGGCCACGCTCGAGTACGCGCGGGGGGCTTCGCCGCACGCGGAAAAAGTGCCGGTGGACGCAGGCGCATTGCTCGGGGAGATCGCCGCAGCCGCGCGCGACATGGGGCACTCCGTGACGCTGGATGCCGACCACGGCTGCGAAGTCGCCGGCGACATCGTCGCGTTGCGCCGGCTGTTCCAGAACGTCGTCGACAACGCGATGACGTTCGGCGGGACTGCGGAGATCGAGGTGCGGCGCGAAGGCGGAGCCGTGCGCGTCGACGTCGCCGACCGGGGGCCCGGCCTGCCGGAAACGATGCTCGAGCGCGTGTTCGAGCCGTTCAGCCGCAACGATCCGTCGCGCAACCGCACCACGGGTGGTGTCGGTCTCGGTCTCACGATCGCTCGCGGCATCGCGAGGGATTACGGCGGCTCGGTCACGCTCGCCAATCGCGAAGGGGGAGGGCTGGTCGCCACCGTGAGGCTGCCGCTTCGCTGACTGTCGGACTCGAGGCGACGGCTCTGGCCCGGCCGCCGCCGTAGAATGGCCGCGTCGAACGGAACCACGGACACCTGCGACCATGCGACGAGACGAGCCAGTGGGAGCGACACCCGTCGCTGCGCGCCAGTTGGCAGCGTGGCTGATGCAGAAGGGACTCGCGGGCCCGGGCCCGCTGGCGAGCGCGAAGGACCTCGCCTCGGAATACCTCGACGACGCACGCTACGCGACCACCGACGAACGCGTCGACGCGCTGATCGAGCACGAGACGATCAAGAACTTCGCGACCGGTTTCGTCACCGGGCTCGGCGGCGTCATCACGCTGCCGGTGTCGATCCCGTCGGCGCTCGCCGCGTCGTGGCTGATCCAGGCGCGCATGGCGGGCGCCATCGCGAGCCTGTACGGACACGACCTCGCCGCCGCGCGCACGCAGACGGCCGTGCTGATGAGCCTGGCCGGCGACGTGGCGAAAGACGCGATGCAAGGGCTGGGTATTCCCTACGGGCCGAAGCTCACGCAAAGGGCGGTCGAGCAGATTCCGGGCCGGGCGCTCGTGGAGATCAACAAGCGCATCGGTTTGCGCCTGCTCACGCGCGCCGGCGAGCGCAGCGTGTCGAGCTTTTCGCGGTTCGTGCCCGTCGTCGGCGGTGTGGTGGGCGGCACGCTCGATGCCGTCGTGTGCCGCATGGTCGGTCGCACCGCGAAGACGCTGCTGCGTCGTGCCGACGGCGCCGTGCTCGAAGGCGAGGTCGTCCGCGTCGACTGACGGGCGGGACCGCTGGAGCGAGTCTCGCGCCCTGCGCGTGAACGGCTGCGCGGTGTCGCAACGTGGCGACTCCGGAAAAGACGCAACGCATTGCGCGTTCTACGGGCCTTACCCGTGGGCCGCGGTCGGAAAGTTCGTTGCGACGTGAACGCGGACGGATCCCGCTTGCGGTTCCCGGGAACGTTCGTTCCGCTTGGTCCGAATGGACCGCGGCGAAGGCCAATCCCGGGAAGACAACGCGTGTTTGCCGCGTCGCACGGTGTAGTTTTCCCCTAGTTTCAACCGCGCCTCGCTCCGACAGAATCCGCGCCCAATTCACGTCGTTCGGGCCCGCGGTACGGATGTCCCGTTGCCGAAGCAAGTCTCCCCACCTCATCGCCACGCTCGCGGGAGTCGCGCTGCTGGTCGGCTGTAACGCGGGTCGTCCACTGCTCGCGGACCTGTTCGTGCCGCTGCCGCCGACCCAGCCGAAGACCCGGAGTCCGCTCCGGCATCCGCCACCGCCGAAAGAGGTGCCGATCGTCATCGTCCAGGAAGAAACGATCAAGCCGCCCGAGGTCGATTGGAGCGGCATCTACGCGGCCCTGCCGCGCGACGGCAAGGGGAACGTCGACTGGATGCGTGCGCTCGACGAACAGCAGATCACGCCCAGACCGGGTATCGATCCGGAGGCAGCGCCGGCATCGACGACCGACTCGGAGATCGTATTCACGCCTGCCGACAATCCGGGCAAGTCGGCGACGTTCCGTCACGCGACTCACACGCAGTGGCTGTCGTGCAAGAACTGTCACTCGGGCATCTTCAAGAAGCGGGACGAGAACCTGCAGTTCACGCACGACGACATGGAGGCGGGCAAGTACTGCGGCGCCTGCCATTTCACGGTGGTCGTGGTGCCGTCCGGCTGCAAGGGCTGCCACGCAGGCAAGAAGCCGGCGGCCAAACCGGCCGAGGCAGCGGCCACGTGAGCGCCGCGGTCTCGCTGCCCGTCGTGCCGCGCGACGCGCGACCGCGGCGATTGTCGCTGCGCGCGCGCGGCATGCTCGCGCTGGGCGTGCTCGTGGTCTACGTGGGGTCGGCGGCCCTGTTTCTCGCGAGCGAGCGTCGCGAGCTGTTCATGACGGCGCAGCAGATCGAAAGCCATCGACTGGCGCAGGAGGTACTTTCGCCGGGCTTCAACACGCTCGCACACACCCTCGTGCAGACGCAGTCGATCCTGAGCGCCGCGGACTACTCCGACGGGCTCCACGCGACGTACGCGGACATCGGCGCCAGCCTCGGTCCGCTCATGGCTCGCCTGCAGCAGGTCCGGGACTTCGACCCGTCGCTCGGACCGCGCGTCGACGAGCTCCAGTTCGCGGTCGATGCGGTACGGTCGGAGCCGAGCGGCCGCAACCTCACCCTGGTGCGCAATGCGGAGCAGCAGATGATCGTGGGCCTGAACGACCTGCTCCTGTCGCTGCAGCACCGCAGCGACGTGCTGGCCGAGCGGTACCACGACCAGCAACATCTGGTCAGCATCACGGCCGTCGGCACGAGCATCGTCGGCGCGCTGGCGAGCGGCGCCGTGATCCTGGTGTTCTTCACACGGCTCGCCCGGGACATCGGGCGACTGCAGGACCGCGCCGCCGCGATCGTGTCGGGGTACTCGGGGCCGCCGCTGGTCAATCGACGACGCGACGAGATCGGCGGCCTGATCGACGCGGTGAACCGCATGCAGGTCGACCTGCGACGCTGGGAGCAGCAGCAGGAGATCGGCCGGCAGCAGCGGTTCCACCAGGAAAAGATGGCGGCGGTCGGGTCGATGGCGGCCGCGATCGGCCACGAGGTCAGCAACCCGATCGCGGCGATTGCGGGCGTCGCGCAATTCCTGATCGACGAGACCAAGGGTGACGGTCAACGGGTGAGCCGGCTGGCGCACGATTTCAGCGTCCAGATCCTCCGGCAGACTGAGCGCATCTCCCTCATCATGCGCCAGCTGGCGAACCTCACGCGGCCGCACTCGCCGGAGCCCGAGCTGCTCGATCTCAACGAGCTCCTCCAGAGCACCGGCGGATTCATCTCCTACGACAAGCGTTTCCGCGGCATCGAGTTCGACTATCGCCTCGACCACGAGCTGCCGGCCGTGACGGCCGTGGCCGATCACATGACGCAAGTGCTGATGAACCTGTTCATCAACGCGGCCGATGCGATGGAGCCGACGGCGCGCGACGGAACGGCCCGCATCGAGGTGAGCACTACAGTGGTCGGAACCGAGATCCGGCTCGCCGTCACCGACACCGGACACGGCATGACGCCAGAGGTGATGGCGCGTGCGTTCGACGAATCCTTCACGACGAAGCCCGCTGGCCGCGGCCGGGGCATCGGCCTGTTCCTCTGCAAGGCGTTGACGGAGCAGGCCGGCGGGCGGATCGAACTCGAGTCCACGGTGGGTGCGGGCACGACCGTGAGCGTGTACTTGCCGCGCGCGGCTGTGGTCGCAGCGAGGGAATGACGATGGCGTCCCTGCACGTACTAGTCATCGACGACGAGGCGGCGCTGCGCCAGATCGTATCGGCGACGCTTGCCAAGGCGGGTTATGCAGTGGAGCAGGCCAGCGGGGTCCGTGAAGCGCGGGCCAAGCTCGTGCGCGGCGACATCGACGTCGCGCTGTGCGACATCAAGATGCCCGACGGCACCGGCATCGACCTGCTGCGGCAGAGCAAGGCGTCGGGGCTCGACACGGTCTTCGTCATGGTGACGGCGTCGGCGTCGATGGAGAGCGCCGTCGAGGCGCTGCGCGGCGGCGCCTACGACTACATCGTCAAGCCCGTGCGCAACGAGGAGCTGCTCAACCGCCTCGCGCAGATCGAGGCGATGCGCGGCCTCAGCGAGGAGAACAAGCTGTTGCGGGCGGCGGCCAAGGGCAAGGGTGCCGCGCCTTACCGTTTCACTTCGCCGTGCATGCTCGAGGTCGAGCGGCTCGTCAACAAGGTCGCGCCGACCAACAGCACCGTGCTGCTCACCGGCGAAAGCGGCAGTGGCAAGGGCATGCTCGCCCGAACCATCCACGAGAAGAGCCTGCGGAGCTCCGGACCGTTCGTGCCGGTCAACTGCGGCGCGATCCCCGAGCAGTTGCTCGAGAGCGAGCTGTTCGGTCACACGCGCGGCTCGTTCACGGGCGCCGACCGCACGCGCAAGGGACTGTTCGTCGAGGCCGACCGCGGGACGCTGTTCCTGGACGAGATCGGCGAGCTGCCGATGCCGATGCAGACCAAGCTGCTGCACGTGATCGAAGAGAAGCAGGTCCGCGCCGTCGGCAGCGAGCAGATGCGACGCGTCGACACGCGCATCCTGGTCGCGACCAACCGCGACCTGCCGGCGATGGTGGAGCGGGGCGCCTTCCGCGAGGACCTGTATTTCCGCCTGAGCATGTTCCAGATCGTCCTGCCGCCGTTGCGCGAGCGTCAGTCCGACCTCCGCGATTTCGTGCATTTCCTCCTGCAGAACGGGCCGGACGTCGGAACCGACGAGGCGATCGAGATCGACCCGGACGCCGAGGCGATCCTGCTGACCTATGCCTGGCCGGGCAACGTGCGCGAGCTCGACAACGTCATCAACCGCGCGCGGATACTCGCGGAGAACAACCGCATCACGGTGGCCGACCTGCCGGCGTCCCTGGTCGGATCCGGTTCGATCCTGAACGGGGACGGGGCGGAGCTCGCCGGCGAAACGACGCTGCGTCTCCAGTTGCGCCGCTACGAGATCAAGCTGCTGCAGGAGGCGATCGTCGCGGCCGAAGGCGACCGGCGCACAGCGGCGCAGCGACTGGGCATCAGCCTGTCGAGTCTCTATCGCAAGCTCGGTGAATCGGCGTCTTGAGGTTTCAACCCACGACGGCTCGCAGGAGCCGGCAAGGCCGCAAGGCCAGGAGTAGCAAATGCGGAGTGTGCAATCAAGGGTGACTGCGAGGGCCGGCGGACTTGCCGGCACGGCGTCGACGCTGGTTGCGCTGCTGGTGGCGGGCTGCGCCAGCGCGCCGCCGCCGGTCGAGGAGAAGAAGATGGTGTGGCCGCCGCCTCCGCTGCCCGCCCGCATCGAGTTCGTGCGCAACATCACGAGTATGGACGACCTGAAGACGGACACGACGTTCTCGGAGAGCCTGTCGACGTTCCTGGCCGGAGAGAAGATCCCGGAAGGCCGCATCGCGCAGCCGATGAGCATCGCCGTCTCCGACGACACGCAGCGCCTGTACGTCTCCGACCCGCTGCAGCACAAGGTCTTCACATTCGATTTCGCGACCAAGACGCTGCGCAAGATCGAGGCGGTCAACTTCCCGTCCGGCATCGCGCTCGACGAGCAGGAGAACCTGTACGTCGTCGACACGGTGAAGAAGACCGTGAGCGTGTTCGACCGCAACGGTTCCTTTCTGCGCGAGATCAACGACGGCACGCTGGTGCGTCCGAACGGCATCGCGATCGACCGCGTGAACGACCGCGTCTATGTCGTGGACACTGGCGACAGCGAATCGAAGGAGCAGAACGTCAAGGTCTACAACAAGGCGGGTGCCCGCATCGGCTCGATCGGCGGTGCACCGGGTGGCGATCTGGGGCAGTTCAGCTACCCGACCATGGCGACGGTCGACAAGGACGGCAACGTCTATGTCAGCGACACCCTGAACGCCCGCGTGCAGAAGTTCGACGCCAAGGGCAACTTCCAGATGAGCTACGGCAAGCTGGGCTCGTCCTGGGGCGAGTTCGACAAACCGAAGGGTGTCGCCGTCGACAGCTTTGGCAACGTCTACGTCGTCGACACGGGCTGGAGCAACGTGCAGATCTTCAACCAGAAAGGGCAGATCCTGCTGTTCTTCGGCGGCCGCGGCCCGATCCCGGGCATGATGAAAAATCCCATCGCGATCACGATCGACAGAAACAACACGATCTATGTCGGCGACTACCTGAACCATCGCGTCGGCGTGTACCAGCTCGTCAACACCAAGCCCGAAGACAGCTACATCAAGCCTGAGGCACCGAACCCCACGGCGAAGAAGTAGGAGCGGTGATCGGCAGAGGGCGATGCAGATGACGGCACGCAGGGTGCGGCGCGTTCGATGGCCGGTGCCGCTGGCACTGGCTGCGCTCGCAATCGGCCCGCTCGTGGCAGGAGCGGCCGAGCCGGGCGACGTGAAGTTCGTCCGGCAGGCCGCCGGCATGGACGACGTGCCTCCCGCCTCGTTTCCGCACTGGATCCACCGGCTGCAGTACCGCTGCTACGCCTGTCACGAGGCCATGTTCAAGATGAAGACGGGCGAAAACCTCGTCACGATGGACCAGATCCAGAACGGTCAGTCGTGCGGGGCCTGCCACGACGGCAAGACCGCCTTCGTCTCCAACCTCAGCACCTGCACGCGCTGCCACCGAGAGTAGGACAGGCATGCAGCGGTCGAAGTGCGGCGCGTCACTGCTCGCGGTGGTCACGCTGGCGGTCCGGGCGGCCGAAACCGGACCGGGCACGTCACCCGCGGCGTCGGCGGGCGCGCCACCCCGGCCCTGGTACGGACTGCCGGAAATGTCGCTGACGCACGCGTTCGGCGCCGATCGCTGGGGCGACCTTTTCACACTCGGCACCTGGCAGAACACGCTCGACCTGTCCGCCGATGGCAACGTCCAGAAAACGACGTCCCCCGGCTCCCCGGACGCCGACTTCTGGAGCCGCGTCACGAGCCAGGGCCTGACCGTGCGCAATCAAGGGATCGGCATCATCGATCCGCGCCTGCTGAGCCTCGACGTCAGCGCGCGACTCGCGTTCCAGCAGGCCGCGCAGAACGCCTCCGACGTGGACACGAGCCAGCATGGCGACATCACCGATTACTACTTCAGCGGCACTTTCCTCGCCGAGAAGGCCTACAACGGCACGATGCTCGCGAGCCACGTCGAGAATACGACAACCCAGTCTGGCGGTGGCAGCACGTCGAGCCAACTGGATACGCAATCCCTCACGCTGAACTGGCGCGAGGACTCGTTCCTGCGCAAGAAGGAAATCGCGCCCTTCTTCAGCGCGATGCTGCAGGCTCGCGACGACCAGTTGCAGGAAACGACCTCCTCGGCGGGGCAACGCTTCGAGCGCGACGAAGACCGCAAGCTGGTGACGCTCGACGGCCACAACGGCTTCGAGTCCTCGGACCTCTATTTCCGCTATGAGGACACGGACCTCGAGAACAAGCGCGCTCCGGCCGCGAGTTACCGCAGCCGTTACCTGGACCTGAACTACAGCATGGATTTCGGCGCGATGCTGGACCAGAAATCCGAGACGCACCTGAACTACAACGAACGCGAGGGCAGCAGCGACGTCAAGAACCTCAATTTCGACGAGTACCTCTTTCTCGAGCACACGGATTACTTTTCCAGCAATTACGCCTACAACTTCACCGAGACGGACAGCGACGCCGGCGACTTTTCCTCGCATCGCCTCGATGGCGGCGTCCAGTACATGCCGTTCCTGAACCTGTCGACGAACCTGAACGTCTTCGGCACACGCGACGAACTCGGCAGCGGCTCGACGGAGTCGACCGGCGTGTACGGCAACGCCACGTACAACCACGACCTGCCGGCGTCGGGGCGCCTGGTTGCATCGCTGGGCGCCGGCACTCAATACAGCGACAACCAGCTCCAGGCGTCCACGGTGCCGGTGATCGACGCGCCCTACCAGGCACCGTCGGCATTCGGCGCAGGCGCGAGTTTCACGCTCGAGCACAGCGACGTGGTGGTCGATACCATCGTCGTCGTGGACGTGCGCGGCGGGGCGCGCCTCGAGACGACCCTCGACGTCGACTACGAGGTCATCGTCGAGGGGTCGCGCACGCGCATCGCCCCGCTGCCGGGCAGTGCCGTGATCCAGCCCGACGATCCGCTCGAGGTCAGTTACCAGTACCTGGTGGACCCGAGTCTCGAGTCGCGCACCGATTCCTGGTCGTGCTACATCGCGGGCGACTGGGAGTGGATCGCTGTCACGTACACGCACGATCAGGCGAACCAGACGCCGATCTCCGGGCAGACGACCACACTGATGAGCGACCAGAATCGCGACGAGTTGAAAGTCGACCTGCGCAAGAACTGGGGACAGTTCGAGGCCCGGGCGGATGCGACGGGCTCTCGTTACCGCGACACTAACTTGAAGTACGACGAGCTGCGTTTCAACGAGCAGGTCGATTACCGGCCCAGCTACTATTGGCAGCTCGGTCTGGCCGCCAACCAGACCACCACCGATTTCATCGAAACCGACCGGCACAGTGAAACGCGCGACTACCGGATGACCGGGCAGTGGACGAGCCGATACGGCTGGGTGGTCGACGGCTGGGCCTCGTACCGGACGATGGACGACAGCGAGCTGCTGCCCGAGACACTCAAGGAGGCGCGGGTCAAGATCCGCCGGCGCTGGCCGCAGCTCGACCTGTACCTGCAATTCGGCGTGGGCGACCGGACGCGGGGCGGTGTCGAGACGAAGTTCGCGGACGTCCACCTGACCGCGGTCAGGCAGTTCTGAGGTGCGCATGGATCGAGCCACGACAATCCCGGTGCCATGGGTCGTCGTCGCGATGACGCTGCTGGTGCTCGCCGGTTGTGCATCGTCGGGCGGAGTTGCGAAACCCGACGCGAGAGAGCCGGTGGCCACGACCCACGTCTGGCCACCACCGCCCGCATCCGCACGGATCCGCTACGTGCGCAGCGTCTCGAATGCGGTCGACTGGGGCATCGCGCGCGGTCTGCTCGGGCGCATCGCGGATGCCTTCACCGGGCGGCGCGCAGACAGCCTCGTGCGACCGACCGGTGTCGCCGAGCGCGACGGCGTGCTGTACGTCGCCGACCCTGGGGCGCAGGCGCTGGTCGTCTTCGATTCGATGCTGCGGCGCGAGACGCGCGTGCATCGGCTCGGCACGGTGACCCTGATGTCGCCCGTCGCCGTGGCGCTGGGTCCCGCCGACACCGTGTTCGTCGTCGACAGCTATCTCAGACAGGTCTATTGCATCGGTCGTGACGGCACGCTCGTGCGCACGATCGATCAGGAGGGGTGGTCCCGGCCGGCCGCGATCGCCTACGACGGCGATCGCGATCGACTGTACGTCGCCGACTCG
>DASSJN010000170.1:0-7313 GCA_035691185.1 Steroidobacteraceae bacterium | reverse complement strand
CTCCGACCGGACGCCGCCGCAGACGGCATCTACTCGATCAAGCGCCCGCGATCGATTCTCAAGGACCTGCCCCTGCATCGCGGCGCACGCGTCCCTGTGCGCCTTAGCCTCACTGCAACGTCTTCTCTCGTCGCCGGCAAGTACGCAATCGAGGTCCGTCAATACCAGCACGACGCCCTGGTCGGCGGCATCGTCTACGAAATCAATGCGCGCTGATCGTCCGCTTAATCGCCAGGCGGCCTCATGGCGCGCGCATGACCCCGCCTGACGCGGCCCCCCACAGGCCTGGTAGCCGCCGTCGGACAGGGTTTGGCTTGGCGACTGCTTCAACTTCTGCAGCGACCGGAGGCATCGTGCGCGAATGCCGCATTCCATCCACTGGGAGCCGGACGGCGTCTGCGTCAAGTTCACGGGAACCGTGACCGCGGACGAGATCGTCCGGATCTACGAGGCGATGTCGGGCGATCCCCGCTCCGACCGGCTCAAGTACGTGCTGACCGACTACCTCGGCGCGAATCGCTGCACGAGCATGACGCTGACCGACGTGAAGGGGTTTGCCGCGCTGGAACACGGGGCGTCGTACGTCGCCGGGGCGCCGGTGTGGCGGGCCGCCGTCGCGACCGATCCCTCGATCTGCGACTTCCTGAAGTATTTCAAGGCCGTGCGGACATCCCCCGACCCGTTCGAGATCTTCTCGACGCAGCGCGAGGCGCGGGAGTGGCTGAACATGCACCCGCGCCTGCGGCGGAAGCTGCAGTCCGGCAAGGGGTGCTGAGAAGAGGGCCCCGGAGCCCTCACCCCGGAGCCCTCACCCGGCCTCCGGCCGACCTCTCCCGCTCAAGCGGGAGAGGTGACCGCGCAGTGCGTCCCGATAACGCCGACTGCACGGCAGCACGGTCTTGTCCTTGAGGTGCACGCGTGCGTCCGCGGTCTCGAGCGGCTCGATCGACGCCACCTGGTCGAGGTTCACCATGTAGCTGCGATGGATCCGGGCAAACCGTGCAGGGTCGAGTTTCGTCTCGAGCGCCGCGAGCGTGCTGCGCAGCGGGTAGTCGTGCCCGCGCATGCGCAGGTTGACGTAGTTGCCGGAGGCCTGCAGCCACTCGATGTCTGCGGCCGCGACGAGGAACTCGCGCCCGAGCTTGCGTACGAGGAAGCGCTCCGGTCGCTCGACGGACTCGAGCGGCGGGCCCTCGTCGGGTGCATCGAGAATCCGCGCCTCGCCCTGCAGCCTGCGCCGCAGGAAGCGATAGCCCTCGATGACCGCGACGAACAGCGCGTAGGTGCGCACGTCCTTCAGGTATTCGTAGAGCAACTCGCTCGGCCAGTCGCCGAAGGCGTAGTCGGCCCCCTGCGTGGCGTAGGCGAACTTGCGCACCGCGACCATGCCGAGGACGTGCGCAAGCGAGAACGCGACGCTCCCCAGCAGGTGCCACGGCAGGTGGCGCTTCCAGGTGTCGAAGTGCAGCGGGAAGCGGCGCGTGAACCACAGCACCGCGGGCACGAGCAGGAGCAACATGCCGTTGCTCGAGCCCTCCCAGACGAGCGGCTCCCACGGCATCAGGTCGCCGCCGCGTCGCCGGTCCTCCAGCAGCACGATCAGGCTGTTCGCGAACGTCTGGACGACGGCCATCGCCGGCCAGAAGCCGAGTTCGAAGATCCGCCAGCCGCGCGAGGATCGCGGCGCCGCAGGCGCGGTTGGGTTCATGGGTTGCGCGATTCTCGGCCGGGGACCTCGGGGAGGGCTGCGGTTCGTCCCCGGCCCCCCGCCGCTCGTCCCAACGTTACCGCAATCGATCACTTGCCTCTAGCGAACGGCGGCGGGGAGGGCAGATTGACGCCATCGTCCACCTGGCCCGGGAGCCGCCATGAGCCGTCGCCACGATCTCGACTGGGTCCGCGTCAGCGCCTTCGGCCTGCTCGTCCTGTACCACGTCGGCATGTATTACGTGACCTGGGACTGGCACGTGAAGAGTCCCGCGGCGAGTCCGGCCCTGGAACCGTTCATGCTGCTCACCGGTCCCTGGCGGCTGGCGCTGCTGTTCCTGGTGTCCGGGGTGGCGAGCGCCTACCTGCTCGAGAAACGGTCGACGCGGTTCCTCGCCGAGCGCTCCAGACGGTTGCTCGTGCCGTTGCTGTTCGGCATGGCGGTGATCGTCGCGCCGCAGGCCTACTACGAGGTCGTCGAGAAACTGCCGGGCGGCTATCACGACGGCTTCCTCGCGTTCTACGGTCGCTACCTGGCCGCCGACGGCAGTTTCTGCCGCGGCGACGATTGCCTGGTGCTCCCGACCTGGAACCACCTCTGGTTCCTGGCCTACCTCTGGGTCTACACGGGCCTGGTGTGGATCGCCCTGCGCGTCGCGGGCCCGGCCAAGGTGGCGCGTGCACGCGCCTCGCTGGAGAGACGCCTGGCCGGGGCGGCGGCGGTCGTGGTGCCGATGCTGGTGCTCGCGGGCGTGCGGGTGCTGCTCGTCGGTCGTTTCGAACCGACGCATGCACTGGTGGACGACTGGTACAACCATGCGCAGTACTTCCCGGTCTTCGTGCTCGGATTCCTGCTGGCGCGGGCGGAGGCTTTCTGGACCGCCCTGGAACGATACCGCTGGCATGCGGTCTCCCTCGCCGTGCCCACCTGCGCGGCGCTGGTCTGGTATTTCTGGTGGGCGGGCTTCAGCGATGCAAACCCGCCACCCGAACTCGCGCGGTACGTGCAGCGCGTGCTGTGGGGCGTCAACGAGTGGGCGGCGATCGTCGCGGTGCTCGGCTTCGCCTACCGGTTTCGGAACTTCGACAGCCGGGCGCTGCGATACCTCGTGCCGGCGGTGCTGCCCGTCTACATCCTGCACCAGACCGTGATCGTCGTGCTCGCCCACAACCTGCAGCGGTTCGCCATTCCTCCGGTGATCGAGGGTGCCTTCCTGCTGATCGCGACCTTCGTCGCATGCTTCGCGGGATATGAGGCGGTACGACGCGTGCCGTGGCTGCGCCCGCTGTTCGGCCTCAAGCGCCCGACCGCCGCACCACTCGTCCTCGCCGCTAGCCCGTGTTGCGCAGCCCCGCCGCGATCCCGTTGATGGTCAGGTGGATGCCGCGCCGGCTGCGCTCGTCGCGATCACCCGAGCGGTACCGCCGCAGCAACTCGACCTGGATGTGGTTGAGCGGGTCGAGGTACGGGAAGCGGTACTTGATCGAGCGCGCGAGCTGCGGGTCGTGCGCGAGCAGCTCGTTCGTGCCCATGATGCGCAGCAGGGCGCCGACCGTCCGCTCGAGTTCGACGCGGACGCGGCCGAAGATCTCGACCCGCAGCGTCTCGTCCGCGACGAGCCCGGCGTAGCGCGAGGCGACGGCGAGGTCGACCTTCGCGAGCACCATCTCCATGTTCGACAGCACGGAGGCGAAGAACGGCCACTCGCGATACATCTCGCGCAGCAGTTCGAGGCCGGCGTCGCCACGCTCGGCAAGCCATGCGTCGACGGCCGCGCCGAACCCGTACCAGCCGGGCAGCATCACCCGGCACTGCGCCCACGAGAACGACCACGGGATCGCGCGCAGCGTCTCGATCGAGCGCGACCGGTTGCGCGAGGCCGGGCGGCTGCCGATGTTGAGCTCGGCGATCTCGGTGATGACCGTCGATTCCCAGAAGTAATCCTCGAACCCCGGCGTCTCGTAGACGAGGCTGCGGTAGGCGTCGAACGCGCAGCCGGACAGGTCCTCGAGCGCCGCGAGGTACGCGGGCCTGGGCGCGCGCCCCGCGCCGCCGAGCAGCGTGGTCTCGAGCGTGGCGGCGGCGAGCACCTCGAGGTTGTGCCGGCCGACTTCCGCGTTCGCGTACTTCACGCCGATCACCTCGCCCTGCTCGGTGATGCGGATCTGGGCCTGCACGGTGCCGCCCGGTTGCGCCAGGATCGCCTCGTACGTCGGGCCGCCGCCGCGGCCGACCGAACCGCCGCGGCCGTGGAACAGCCGCAGGCGCACGCCGTGGCGCTCGAACGTCTCGACCAGGGCGACCTGTGCCTTGAACAGTTCCCAGCGCGAGGTGAGGTAGCCGCCGTCCTTGTTGCTGTCGCTGTAGCCGAGCATGACTTCCTGCGCCGACTCGCGTGAGGCGAGCACGCGCGCGTAGACCGGGATCGCCAGCAACTCGCCCATCGTGCGCGCGGCGTTGCGCAGGTCGGCGATGGTCTCGAACAGCGGCACGACGTTGCAGGCGAGATTCGCGTCGGCGGCCCGGTAGAGCCCGACCTCGCGCAGCAGCAGCACCACTTCGAGCACGTCGGAGGCGCCGTCGCACTTCGAGATCACGTAGTTCTGGATGCAGTCGGCGCCGTAGAGCGCGTGCATGTGCGCGGCGGTGCGCAGGATGTCGAGTTCGCTGCGCGTCTCGTTCGAGTACTCGACGTAGGGCGAGCTCAGGAGCCGCGGCGTCGCGAGTTCGTCGACCAGCACGCGCACGCGCGCCGCCTCGTCGAGCTCGTCGTAGCGCACGTCGCGCCGCGCCACCGCGAAGAGTTCGGCGACGACGCGCTGGTGCACGTCGGAGTTCTGGCGCAGGTCGATTGCGGCCAGGTGGAAGCCGAACACGGCGACCGCGCGGCGCAGCCGGCGCAGGCGCCCGCGGGCGAGCAGGGCCGAGCCGTTCGCCACCAGCGAGTCGTGGATCGCCTGCAGGTCGGCGGCGAACTCCGCAGCGCGGGCATAGGGGGGCGCCTCGGCGATCGCGTGCCGCAGCGGCACGTGCTGGTCGAGCGTGCGCGCGGTCGCGGCGACCCGCGCATAGATGCCGGTCAGCGCGCGGCGATACGGTTCGTCGCGACGATGCGGACTCGTGTCAGGCGAGCGCTCCGCCAGCGCGAGCAGTGCGGCCGACGCGCCGCTCACGAGCGTGGTCACGGAGAGTTCGGCGCCCAGCGCATGCACCTGGTCGAGGTAGTGGTCGAGCACGCGCGACGACTGCATGCGCAGCGCCCGCGCCAGCACCTCTGCCGTCACGAACGGGTTGCCGTCGCGGTCGCCGCCGATCCACGAGCCGATGCGCAGGAACGGCGGAAGCTCCACCGTTCCGGTCTCCGGGTGGCGTCGTGCCAGTTCGTCCTCGAGCGCGCCGTAGAGCCGCGGCAGTTCGGGCAGGAACGTGTGTTCGTAGAACGAGAGCCCGTTCGCCACCTCGTCGAGCACGCCGAGCTTTTCGAGGCGCAGCATGCGCGTCTGCCAGAGTGCCAGCACCGCGCGCCGGATCGCCTCGTGGTTGGCGTCGCGCTCGTGCGGCGTGAGCCGATTGCGGTCGCGCGCCCGCAGCAGCCGCTCGAGCTTCATCTCCAGGTCGCGCACGCTCTTGCGCTGCACCTCGGTCGGGTGCGCGGTGAGCACGGGCGCGATCAGCGCGTCGCGGAAGAACGCCGCGAGTGCGTCGCGACCGATGCCGGCGGAGGCCAGCCGGTCGAGCGCGTGCACGAGGCTGCCTTCCGGCGGCGTGTCGCCCGCGATCTCGGCCTCGCGCCGCCGCCGCCCGTTGTGGACGTCCTCGGCGAGGTTCGCCAGGTGGGAGAAGTAGCTGAACGAGCGCACGACGCTCATCGTCTGCTCGCGCGACAGCCCGTCGAGGATGCGCTCCAGCTCGCGTCGGGCCGCGACGTCGTCCTGCCGGCGGAAGGCCACCGAACTCTGCCGCACGCGCTCGACGAGTTCGAACGCGGCGGCGCCCTGCTGCTCGCGCACGGTGTCGCCGAGCAGCCGCCCCAGCAGCCGGATGTCGTCGCGCATGGCGCGGTCGGATTCGTCGTCTCTGTCCACGTGCTTCCTCGGGGCTCGCCGCTCGTCGTCGGCGGGCCCCGGCACGATAGAGGAGGACGCCCCGACCGGCTACTCCGCGGCGGTCATCGTCACATTACTTTCCGTCGCGGTCGCGATCGCCCGGCATCGCACGCTCCATGAAGTCCTTGACGCGCTGCCACGCATCGCGTGCCGCGTGCCGGGCCTCGTCCCAGGTCAGGCTCGACGTGCCCTTGAAGCGATCCCAGTCGTTGCGCAGGTCGCCTTCGGCTTCGTCGAACGAGCGGCCGGGGTAGCGCGCGTGGGCGTCGGCGCCGTACCGGTACGCCGGCTTGTACTCGAGGAACGAACGATCGTCCCGGGCGTAGGGCCGGGTCGAGTAGTTCTCGCGCCAGTAGAGTTCCTCGGCGTTGGTGTCGACAAGGAAGGGCCGGGGCGCCTCGCCCTCCATGCCGCGGGTGCTGGCGTACGTGCCGCCGGTCTCGGCCGAGGCGTTGCCCGGGTCGTATTTGCGATCCGTCGTCATCGTCTGCGCCTCCGTCCTTGTGTGCGCCGTTGAACGTCGCGGGGGATCAAGCATCGACCTGCAAAGCCGCGCTGTCCGTGCGGCGCGAGGTGCGACGGACGGTAAAGAGTTCTGATTTTGGGCGAGGATCCGGGGCCTGGCGAAGGGCCTCGGTTATAGATGAGGAATACGCGATAAGAGATTGATTTATAGTCCTCTCCTTAGGGTTGGAAAGTTGTCCTATCAGCGGATCAGGCTTTTGCGGCGGCGCAGCAATTGGAGTATGGTCGGCCCAGCGCCACTCGATTACGGACATCGCCATGAACTCAGCCGTGACTCCGATCCCCGCCAGCGCCCCCGTCGCGCGCGACGTCATCGAACAGAGCGTCGCCAAGCAACTGCTGCTCGGCAACGTGCTCGAGAGCGCGCTGTTCCCTTACCCGGCGATCAACGAGCGCGACCGCGAGATGCTCGCGATGATCATCGACTCGGTCGAGAAGTTCCTCGACGGCAAGGACAGGGATTTCGCGCGCATGGACCGCGAGGCGCACCAGCCGGACGAGTTCGTGCAGGCGCTGCGCGACCTGGGCCTGTTCGGCCTGATCATCCCCGAGGAGTTCGGCGGCATCGGCCTCTCGAATGCAGCCTATGCGCGCGTGCTGGCGCAGACGAGCAGCCACGACAGTTCCGTTTCGCTCACGATCGGCGCGCACAGCTCGATCGGCATGAAGGGCCTGCTGCTGTTCGGCACCGCCGACCAGAAGGCGCGCTACCTGCCCAGGCTCGCCACCGGCGAGATGATCGCGGCGTTCTGCCTGACCGAGGCGAACGCGGGCTCCGATGCCGCGGCGATCCGCACGCACGCGAAGCGCCAGCCGGACGGCGGCTGGCTGCTGAACGGCGAGAAGATCTGGATCACGAACGGTGGCATTGCCGACTTCTACACCGTCTTCGCGCGCACCGACGGCCCCGAGGGCAAGATCACGGCGTTCCTCGTCGAGGCGGCGTGGCCGGGCGTGAGCCACGGCCCGCACGA
>DASSJN010000169.1:0-22901 GCA_035691185.1 Steroidobacteraceae bacterium | reverse complement strand
GTGAGCAGCAGGAGCATGAACGTCGAGAACATCAGGACGGCGATCGCCTCGTAGCTCATGCGATCTCCCGGCCCGTGAACTTCGCGATGTCCTTGAACAGGATCGAGACGGCCTGCAGCAGCATGAGCGCGATGCCGACGGTCATGATGATCTTGATCGGCGCCATCGGCGGCGCCCACGCGGAATAGTTGGTCTGGTTGTACTTGAGGGAATACAGGCTGCTCGCGATGCCGCCCTGCATCATCACGACCAGGTAGAAGATCACGAAGAACGCCGTGATCGAATCCATGAAGGCTCGCGTCTTCGGTCTCCAGCGCTCGTAGAGCACGTCCATGCGGACATGGGCGTCGAGCTGCATCGAGTAGCCGCCGCCGAGGATGTAGTAGGCGGCCATCAGGAACTGCGCCAGCTCGATGATCCAGACGAACGGCACGTTGAAGACGTAGCGCGTCAGCGATCCGAACAGCAGCACGCCCATCATCACGAGCGTCAGGTACATCACGACGTTGCCGAGGACGCGGTTCACCGCGTCGACGTAACGGACGTAGAGCTTGATGACTTTGGGCATGGCCGGCGCCTTTCCGGATCAGCGGCGGTGGACTTCAGCCTCGACGCGGACAACGCGGGGGCGACTCCCCCGGCTCGGTTTGCGACGGGCCGGGGAAGTCCCTGCGTCAAGACTGTCTACTGGAGGCTCCCGCTCAGGTGTAGCGATACGGCGGGCCGGCCTTCGCCATCAGGTCGTTGTAATCCCGGAAGATCTGCACGACCTTGGCGCACCGCGGGCTCGTCGCCGCGATCTCGTCCCAGAACTTGTGCGCCTCGTTCTCGACCGTGGCCCATTCGGCCGCGGGGATCGTCGTCAGCTTCATCTTCGGGCCCTTGACGCGCAGGTCCGCCTCGCCGGACCAGTACCAGTGCTGCCGGTAGTAGTGCGAGCTGTCGATGCAGAGCCTGTAGAGCGTCTTGAGGTGCTCCGGCACCTTCTCCCACGACTTGTCGTTGACGAAGTAGGAGCCGATCCAGGCGCCCGAGATGTTGTTGGTCAGGAAGTGCGGCGTCACGTCCGCCCAGCCCACTGTGTAATCTTCAGTGATGCCGGACCAGGCGAGGCCGTCGAGTTCGCCGGTCTGGATCGCGACCTGCACGTCGCCCCACGGCAGCGTGACCGGCACGACGCCGAAACGCGCCAGGAACTTGCCCGCGGTCGGGAACGTGAAGATGCGCAGGCCCTTGAGGTCGGACAGCTTGTTGATCGGCTTGACCGTGTTGAAGTGGCACGGGTCCCACGAGCCGGAGCTGAGCCAGGTGACGCCCTCGACCTCGTCGTAGGCCTCCTTCCAGATCTCGTTCAGGCCCCATTTGTGGAACAGCGCGGGCACGTCGAGGCTGTAGCGCGTGGCGAACGGGAAGTAACCGCCGAACACGCGGATGTCGGTCGGGGCCGCGATGGAGTCGTCGTCGCTCTGCACGGCGTCGATCGTGCCGGCCTGCATGGCGCGGAACAGCTCGCCCGTCGGGACGAGCTGGTCGGCGAAGTAGAGCTCGATGATCATCTCGCCGTTGGCCGCCTTGTTGAAGGCGTCGATCGAGGGCTTGATGACGTGTTCCGCCAGCGCGGGCCCGGCGTACGTCTGCAGGCGCCACTTGATCGCGGTCTTCTTCGACGTCACGACTGCCGGGGCGCCCCCTTCCGTCGACTCGCCCTCCTTCTTGGCACACCCCGCCAGCACTGCGGCCGACGTCGCCGCGGCGGCGAGCGCCGCCTGTGTCAGGAACTTTCTACGCTGCATCGACCTCTCCTTTTCTTGGCTGCACCGAGACGACACCGAGATTCCCCGGCGCCCGCATTTGATTCCTGTTGGGCGGGCGAGCGGCCGGCCTTGCGTGGCTCGGCTGGCTCAATGGACCGACTGATAACGGTAACCTTCCACAAAAGTCAAGCCGACACGCTCCCGGTGCAGGAGCGGCGCGTCGTCAGTCGGCCCCGTCCCGGCGGGGGGCCGTGACATCGCGCGCGGGAATTCCGCTACAGTCACGCGCACGACAACAAGAGCCGGCCCACGAGGAGGTCGACATGGAACCGAGGGAGGTGCGCACGGCGGCCGACGCCCGCGCGCTGGTCGAGGAACGCGGCGTGCAGCACGTCAAGGTCGGCGTCTTCGACGTCGACGGCGTCCTGCGCGGCAAGTACATCTCGCGCGACAAATTCCTGTCCGCGCTCGAGGGCGGCTTCGGCTTCTGCGACGTCGTGCTCGGCTGGGACTGCCAGGATCAGCTCTACGACAACGTCAAGTACACGGGCTGGCACACGGGTTACCCGGATGCGCCGGCGCGCATCCTGCCCGACTCGTGCCGCACGCTGCCGTTCGAGGACGGCGGGCTCTTCTTCCTCGGGGAGTTCTCCCCTCCGGCCGAGACGGTGTGCCCGCGAGCCTTGCTGCGGCGGGTGGTCGACCGCGGCCGGGCCCTGGGGTACGAAGCCTACGCCGGCTTCGAGTACGAATTCTTCGTCTTCAAGGAAACGCCCGAGTCGATCCGCGCCAAGAACTACCGTGACCCGACGCCGATGGCGCCCGGCTGGTTCGGTTACTCCGTGATCCGCAACAGCGCTGGCAGCGACTTCTACCGGACGCTGCTCGACCAGTGCCGCGAAATGGACATGACCATCGAGGGCCTGCACGAGGAGACCGGCCCCGGCGTGATCGAAGCCGCCATCGCATTCGACCAGGCGCTCGCGTCCGCGGACAAGGCGGCGCTGTTCAAGACGTTCGCCAAGGTCATCGCGCAGAAGCACGGCCTGCTGGCCACGTTCATGGCCAAGTGGTCCCCGGACGTGCCGGGGCAGAGCGGCCACATCCACGTCTCCCTCAAGAAGGACGGCGCGCCCGTGTTCTACGAGGCGGGCAAGCCGCATACGATGAGCGACACGATGCGCTGGTTCGTGGGCGGGCAGCAGAAGCTCATGCCCGAGCTGCTCGCCATGATCGCGCCGACGGTCAACTCGTACCGCCGGCTGATCCCGGGGTTCTGGGCGCCGACGGATGCGAGCTGGGGCGTGGAGAACCGCACCACGGCCCTGCGCGTGATCCCGGGCAGCCCGAAGTCCCAGCGCGTGGAATATCGCGTGGCCGCGGCCGACGCGAACCCCTACGTGATCCTGGCCGCCGCGCTGGGTTCCGGGCTCTGGGGCATCGAGCACCAGGTGGAGCCGGAAGCGATGGTCACCGGCAATGCCTACGAGCGGAAGTTTCCGGCGCGGCTCGCGCTGCCGCGCACGCTCTGGGATTCGGCGCAGCGCCTGAAGGGTTCGCGCGCCGCGCGCGAGCTGTTCGGCGACGACTTCGTCGAGCACTTCGCCGCGACGCGCGAATGGGAAGAGCGCGAGTTCCGCAAGCACATCAGCGACTGGGAACTGGCGCGGTACTTTGAGATCATCTGAGGAAGTGTCTAGCGGATAGCGGATAGTCGGAAGCGCGCTGTACCTCTCCCGCACGCGGGAGAGGTCGCGCAATGCGCGGGTGAGGGCTCTGGTTCCTGCTAGACACCGGACACTGAACACCAGACACGCACTATGGCCACCCAACGCACCCTCTCCCCCGTCGACGGCTCGGTCCACGTCGAGCGTGAACTCGCCACGGGCCGGGCGATCGACGAGACGCTCGACCGCGCGCGCCGCGCGCAACGTGAATGGCGCAGCGTGCCGGTCGAGTCCCGCGCAGCGGTCCTGACGCGGTTCTGCGAGGCTTTCGAGCAGCGCCGCGACGAGGTCGCGACGGAACTCGCCTGGCAGATGGGCAGGCCGGTCCGCTACGGTCCCAACGAAGTGCGCGGCACGCTCGAGCGGGCCCGGCACATGATCGCGATCGCGCCTGCCGCGCTCGCCGACATCGACGTCGGGCCCAGGGAAGGCTTCCACCGGTTCCTGCGCCGCGAGCCGCTCGGCGTCGTCTTCACCGTGGCGGCCTGGAACTACCCCTACCTGATCGCCGTGAACAGCGTCGTCCCCGCGCTCATGGCCGGCAACGTCGTCGTGCTCAAGCATTCGGCGCAGACGCCGCTCTGTGCCGAAACGTTCGACGCGTGTTTCCGCGCGGCGGGGCTGCCCGAGGGTTGTTTCCAGGTCTTGCACCTCAGCCACGACGACACCAACCGCGTCGTCGCGGACCCTCGCGTCGACTTCGTGGCATTCACCGGCTCGGTGGCGGGCGGCCACGCGATCCAGCGTGCGGCGTCTGCGCGATTCATCGGCACGGGCCTCGAACTCGGCGGCTGCGACCCGGCCTACGTGCGACACGACGCCGACCTGGCCTTCTCCGTCGAGAATCTGGTCGACGGCGCGTATTTCAACTCGGGCCAGTCCTGCTGCGGCATCCAGCGCGTGTACGTGCACGAGGCGCGCTACGACGCCTTCGTCGAGGGCTGGCTCGACCTCACGCGCAAATATCTGCTCGGAAACCCGCTCGAGGCCGAGACGACGCTCGGTCCGGTCGTCCGGACGGCGGCGGCAGAAGAGATCCGGCGCCAGGTGGCGGCGTCGGTGGCCATGGGCGCGCGCAGTCCGATCGCCGAGCGGGAATTCGAGGCGAGCCGCGCCGGCACGCCTTACGTCGCGCCGCAGGTGCTGCTCGAGGTCGACCATTCGATGCCGATCATGCGCGACGAAGTGTTCGGCCCGGTCGCCGGCATCATGAGGGTGCGCTCGGACGAGCAAGCAGTCGCGCTCATGAACGACAGTGCGTACGGGCTCACCGCGTCGGTCTGGACCGGCGACGAGGAGGCCGCGCTCGCCATCGGCGACCAGGTGCAGACCGGGACCTGGTTCATGAATCGCTGCGATTACCTCGACCCCGCGCTCGCCTGGGTCGGCGTCAAGGACTCGGGCCGCGGTTGCACGCTGTCGTCGATCGGCTACGAGCACCTGACGCGACCGAAATCCTTCCACCTGCGCGTGCGCACCTGACGGGCGGGCCGCGCGAGACGACACGGAGACGACACGCATGACGACCGAACTGCGTGGCAACTGGAACTACCCGACCAGCATCCGTTTCGGCGCCGGCCGGATCGTCGAACTGCCCGGGCACTGTCGCGCGCTCGGCATCCACCGCCCGCTGCTCGTCACCGACGCCGGGCTCGCCGGCTTGCCGATGGTCGCGCGCGTGCTGCAGTTGTGCCGCGAAGCCGGCCTCGGCATCGAGCTGTTCTCCGGCGTGCAGCCCAATCCGGTCGAGGCGAACGTCGTCGCAGGCGTCGCGGCCTATCGCCAGGGACGCCACGACGGCGTGATCGCCTTCGGCGGCGGCAGCGCGCTCGACACCGGCAAGGCCATCGCGCTGATGGTCGGGCAGAACCGCCCGATCTGGGACTTCGAGGATCGCGAAGACTGGTACACGCGCGTCGACACGACGGGCATGGCGCCGGTGATCGCGGTGCCGACGACCGCCGGCACGGGCTCCGAGGTCGGTCGTGCGTCGGTGATCACCGACCTGCGCGACCACACCAAGAAGATCATCTTCCACCCGAAGATGCTGCCGGCACTCGTGCTCGAGGACCCGGAGCTCACGGTCGGCCTGCCGCCCCACGTCACCGCCGCGGTGGGCATGGACGCGCTGTCGCACAACCTCGAGGCGTACTGCGCGCCGGGGTATCACCCGATGGCCGAGGGCATCGCCGTCGAGGGCATGCGGCTCATCAAGGAATACCTGCCGCGCGCGGTCGCGAACGGCGCCGACCTCGAGGCGCGCTCGCACATGCTGGTCGCCTCGTCGATGGGTGCCACGGCGTTCCAGAAGGGGCTCGGCGCGATGCACAGCCTGAGCCACCCGTGCTCGGCCAACCTCAACACGCATCACGGGCTCACCAACGCGGTCGTGATGCCGTACGTGCTCGAGTGGAACCGGGGCGTGCTCGACGAGAAGATGACCCGGCTCGCCGCCTGGCTCGGGCTGCCGGATCGCTCGTTCGCGGGCGTGCTGCGCTGGGTGGTGGAACTGCGTCGCGGCATCGGCATTCCCGAGACGCTGGCCAGGCTCGGGCTCAACGAGCAACACGCCCGGGCGTTCGCGCCGCAGGCCTTCGCGGACCCCTCGACGGGCGGCAACCCGGTGCCGATGACCGAGCAGTGCTTCGAGCGGCTGTACCTGCGCTGCATCCGCGGCGAGTTGTCCGCCGCCTGACGTCGGCCTTCGCGGAGGGAGGAAAGCATGCCGCAGATCTCGATGTACCGTGCGTCGGTGCCCGTGCTCGCACGCGCACTGCGCAATCTCGCCGGGGTGCTGCGCAAGGCCGAGGCGCACGCGGCCGAGCGCAAGCTCGACCCGTCGGTGCTGCTGGGCTCCCGGCTCGCCCCCGACATGTTCCCGCTCACGCGGCAGGTGCAGATCGCGACCGACATGGCGAAGGGTTGCGTCGCGCGTCTCGCCGGCGTGGAGGTGCCGAGTTACGCGGACGACGAGACGGCGTTCGCGCAACTGCTCGCGCGCATCGACCGCACGGTCGCATTCATCGAGAGCCTGACTCCGGCGCAGATCGACGGCACGGAGGCGAAGGCCGTGACGCTCAAGATGCGCACCGGCGAACTCACGTTCGAAGGCCTGCCCTACCTGCTCGAGTACGTGTACCCGAACGTCTACTTCCACTGCACGACGGCGTACGCGATCCTGCGCCACTGCGGCGTGGACCTCGGCAAGAAGGATTTCCTCGGCGCGCCGTGATCTGCGCGTTTCCCCCCGCGGTGGCGGGCGGTGATCAGTCGTTCGACTGGTTCGACTTGGTCTTCGTCTTCTGGACTTCGGTCGGCGCTTCCGTCTCCTCTTTGTCTTTGCACGGCGCGGGCGAAGCCGCGCGGTCATTCGACTGGTTCGATTTCGTCTTGGTCTTCACGACGCTGGTGGCTTCCGCCTGCTCCGCATCGTCCGTGGACGGTGCGGGCGCAGCAGCGGCGGTCGTCGGCGGATCTTCCGCCCACGCCGTCGACATGCCGATTGGCGACGACGACAGCACGATGACGGCCACGATGGCCTGGGCACGGCGCATGAGTTCTCCCCCTGGTTCCTTGACGACCGCAGTGTAACGTGATTCCTCGCGGTCGCTGGCTGGACCTGCAGTCAGTTTCGTCCGCTGATGCGCGACACCTGGTCATCAACCCCCGCGCAGGAACCTGCGTCGGGAGATCGCGGGCGCGGGCGAATCTCCGACGGGTTTCGGCGCCGACTCCCTCTCGAACAGGGCATCGACGGCCGCGAGCGCGGCGGCCCGCGCGTCTGCGTGATCGGCGAAATCGTGCATCGGCGAGAACAGCGAACACGTGGCGATCAGCCCGTCGTCCCCGGCTTCGCTGACGACGAAGTCGTACAGGCCGGACGGAAACGCGAGACGCGCGAGCTGGCCCGGGCGCCAGACCGTGAGGTCCGCGGCCGAGGGCAGCACCGTCAGGTTCATGAACCAGGGCGTCACGATCACGCCGACGTGGCGGCCGTCGTGCGCGCGGAACCCGACGGCCTCGACCGCGAGCGCCGGGTTGCAGATCGGCAGGCCCTGCATGGCGTCGGCAGCCTGCCGGTAGTAGTCGACGAGGCGGGCGACGGCGTCGGTCATGTGGGCGCCCCGTCGGCGAACAACCGCCCGGCGGCCTGCGCGAAGGAGTTCCAGTCGCGCATGCGGGCGACGACGTCGACGGTCCGGCCGTCGGCGACGAAGGCGACCGCCGGCAGCACGACCACGCCGGTCTTCGACATCAGCGCGGTTTCGTCGCGGCGGTCGACGAGGCCGAGCGCGAGCCGGCCGTCGTACTGCTTGAGCAGCTCGCGCACGACGATCGCGACGTCGAGCCCTTCCGGCCGCTGTGCGACGTCGCCGGTGAAGAACAACAGGGCGCGCGGGTGCCGGGCGAGGAACTCCTGCAGCGTGGCCCGGCGAACGACTTCGCTGGCCGGGTGGGCAGCCAGGGCTTCGATGAGATCGGTCATGAGGGCCGGAGGATGGCCGTCCCGCGGCGGCACGGTCAAGGCCGATGCGGGGACGGGCGGGATCGGCGGTCCGACGCTAGAATCCGCCGCGCCACGACTTCGCGCGGTCACGTCTTGTCGCAACGCCTGCAGCCACTCGTCGCCCGCATCTGCTCGAGCGTCATCCGCCCGGTCGCGGCCCTGCGCTGGTTCGTCGTCGCCGTCGCCGCCGTCGTCGCGCTCGGTGCGTGCGCGCCGTTGCAGAGGTCGACCGACACGCGGATTCAGGGCGAATCCCGCTGGGTTCCCGTGCGCTGGGAAGACCTGCCCGGCTGGCGTGGCGACGCGCTCGATCAGGCCTGGCCCGCGCTGCTGCGCAGTTGCGAGCGACCGGTGCCCGCCTGGGCCCGGGCCTGCGCGACCGCGCGAGAGGGCCCGGCGCCGCGCAACGACGCGCAAGCCCGGCAGTGGTTGATGCAGAACCTGCAGCCGTACCGCGTCGAATCGCTCCAGGGTGCGACCCAGGGCCTGGTCACCGGCTACTACGAACCGTTGTACGAGGCGCGTCGCGTCCCCTCCGGCGCGTACCGTGTGCCGCTGTATGCGGTGCCACCCGACCTTGCGACGCGGCAGCCGTACTGGACGCGCCGGCAACTCGAGACCGTGCCCGCTGCGCAGGCGGCCCTGCACGGTCGCGAGCTTGCCTACCTCGCCGATCCGCTCGACGCGCTCGTGCTGCAGATCCAGGGCTCGGGCCGGTTGCGCGTCATGGAGCCGGACGGCGGCGTCCGGCTCGTACGGCTTGCGTACGCGGGCCACAACGCGCACCCGTACCGCTCCGTGGGGCGCTGGCTCATCGACCAGGGCGAGCTGCCGGCGGGACAGGCGTCGTGGCCGGCGATCGCGGATTGGGCGCGGCGCCATCCGTCGCGCCTGCAGGAACTGCTCTGGGCCAATCCGCGCTACGTGTTCTTCCGCGAGGAGCCGCTGCACGATCCGATGCTCGGGCCGCGCGGTGCGCAAGGCGTCGCACTGACCCCGGCGCGCTCGATCGCGGTCGACCCGCGGAGCGTGCCGTACGGCACGCCGGCGTGGATCGACACGACGGAGCCGGTCTCGAACGCGCCGCTGCGTCGCCTGGTGCTCGCGCAGGACACGGGCAGCGCCATCGTCGGCCCGGTGCGGGCCGACTTCTTCTGGGGCTGGGGAGCGGCCGCGGCGGAGCAGGCGGGGCGGATGAAGCAGCCGCTGCGGATGTGGGTGCTCTGGCCCCGCGGGAAATAGGGACACTCCGAGTTTCGTCGGAAATTCGGAGTGTCCCTATTTTCTAGTCCGCGGTGCACGCGTGGCATTCGGCTTTCGGCATCTGCCGCGTCAGTGCCAGCCCGTCCGGCTCGCCGCCCACCTCGATCGTGCGCAGCACATCCAGCGACGCGGCGTCGAGCTGCACGACCCGGTCGGCCATCGTCGCCGCGACGAACACGCTGCCGCCGTCCGGTGCGACGGCGAGGCCGATCGGCAAGGGGCTGCCGGCCGCGAGGCCCGCGAACGGCCGGCTCGCCGCATTCGCAGCCAGCGGGACGTCGATCCTGCGGCGCGCCAGTTCGCGGCCCGTCGAGCCGTCGAATGCAACGACCTCCGCGCTTCCCGCGCAGGTGACATACGCCCTCGAGCCGTCCGGTGCGAAGACGACCCGGATCGGGATCCCCGGCAACTCGGCGCTGCCCACCCGCTCGAGCGAGGCCGCAACGAGCCGCACGAGCGTGCCGTCCGCGCGGGCCGCGAGCCAGACCTGCGAGCCGTCCGGTCGAACCGCGATGGCCTCGGTGCCGCGGCCGGTCGCCACCGTGCGCACGGAGCCGGTACCGTCCAGCGCGACCGCCGTCACGCTGCCCGAGCCGATGTTCGCGACGTACGCATGGCGCGCATCCCCTGCGACGGCGACCATGTGCGAGACCTCCTGCCCTGTCTCGAAGGTCGAGACGACCCGGCCGGTGCGCGGATCGACCACGAGCAGGTGCTGCGAGCCTTCGGTCGTCACGGCGACGCGGTCGGGCGCATACCACGCGACGCCGTGCGGGCGCGTGTGCGGCGCAAGGTCGACGCGACGCAATTCGCGCGGCTGCTCGAGGTCGACCACGCTCAACGTCGTGCCGGGCCGCTCGCGTGTGCCGTAGTTCGAGACGACCGCGAGCCTGCCGTCGGGCGAGACGCTGACTTCGTGCGGCGCGAATCCGACCGGCACGGACGCGAGTCTCAGCCCGGAACCCGGGTCGACGAAGTCGAGCGCGTCGGCCGACTTGCGCACGACCAGCAGCGTGTCCGCGCGTGCCGCGCCCGCGAGCAGCGCCAGCCCGACGAGCCATCCGGCCGCTCCGCACAGTGCCCATCGCCTCATGCTTCGTTCTCCCGGCCGGTCCTGCACTCGAGCAACGAGCGGCGCTGGTGCCCCGTCGCGTCGAAATTCGCCGGATCGAGCCAGCGCTCGAAACCCTGGCGGATGCGCGGCCATTCGGTATCGAGGATGGAAAACCACGCCGTGTCGCGGTTGCGGCCCTTGACGACCATGTGTTGCCGGAAGACCCCCTCGAACGTGAACCCGAGCCGCTGCGCCGCGGCGCGGGAACTCGCGTTCTGCGCGTTGCACTTCCACTCGTAGCGCCGGTAACCGAGATCGAACACGTGCCGCATCATCAGGTACATCGCCTCGGTCGCGGCCGGCGTGCGCTGCAGCCGGGGCGAATAGGCGAGGTGGCCGACCTCGATCACGCCGTTCGGCGGATCGATGCGCAGGTACGAGGCGACGCCGCCAGGTGCGCCGGACGCCGCGTCGGCGATCGCGAAGTAGAGCGGGTCCGTGGAACGCTCGCACTTCTCCACCCACGCGCGATAGGCGTCGCGGTCCACGAACGGCCCGTAACCCATGTAATCCCACATGCGACCCTGCGCATCGACCGAATTCGCGGCGTGCAGCGCGTCGGCGTGCAGCGCCGCGGCGAGAGGCTCGAGCCGGCAGAAGCGGCCCGCCATCGGGACGCGGCCCGGTGCGGCAGGCGCGCGCCAATGTTCGAGCGTTGCAGGACTGCTCATGACGTACCCCTGATCAAGAGCTCATGCGGCCGGGGCCGCCGTCCGCGCCGCGGAGCCGGCGCCGTCCGCGAACTGCAGCGCCGCGAGCCGCGCGTAGAGTTCGTTGCTGCGCACGAGCTCGGCATGCGTGCCCTGGGCCACGATGCGGCCGTGGTCCATGACGACGATGCGGCCGGCCTCGAGCACGGTCGCGAGCCGGTGCGCGATGACGATCGTCGTGCGGCCCCGCATGAGGCGCTCGAGTGCGCCCTGCACGAGACGCTCGCTCTCGGCATCGAGTGCGCTGGTCGCCTCGTCGAGCAGCAGGATCGGCGGGTCGCGCAGGATGGCGCGCGCGAGCGCGATGCGCTGACGCTGGCCGCCCGAGAGGCGCGTGCCACGCTCGCCGAGGAACGTGTCGTACCCCTCCGGCAACCGGCGCAGGAATTCGTCCGCGGCCGCCGCGCGGGCCGCGGCCTCGACCTCGGCGTCGCTCGCACCCGGCCGGCCGTAGCGGATGTTCTCGCGTGCGCTCGCCGCGAACAGCACCGTGTCCTGCGGCACGAGCCCGATCCGGCCGCGCACCTGCTGCGGGTCCGCGTGCGCGATGTCGACGCCGTCGATCAGGATGCGGCCCGCGGCCGGGTCGTAGAATCGCAGCAGCAGCTGGAAAGCCGTGCTCTTGCCCGCCCCGGACGGCCCGACGAACGCGACCGTCTCGCCCGGGCGCACCGCCAGATCGAAGCCGTCGAGTGCCTTCGACTCCGGACGCGACGGGTAGTGGAACGTCACGCGCTCGAAGCGTATTTCGCCGCGGCCGGGCGAGGGCAGCGGCGTGGGGTCGACCGGCGCCTGGATGGTCGGCTGCGCGTGCTCGAGCTCGACCAGCCGTTCCATGGCGCCGGCCGCGCGCTGGACCTCGCCCCACATCTCGCTCAGGCTCGCCGCGGAGATCGCCACGTAGGCGGCGTAGAGCAGGAACTGTCCGAGCTGGCCGCCGGTCATCTCGCCGCGGACGACCGCGTGCGCTCCCATCCAGAGCACGAAGGTGATCGCGCCGAACACGAGCATGGTCGCCAGCGCCGTGAGCGTCGACCGCGTCCTGGTGCGCCGCACGGCCGCGGCGAAGGAGTTCTCGACGGCGGCGCCGTAACGTCGTGCGTTCACCTCCTCGAGCGTGAAAGCCTGCACGGTCTGGATCGCGTTCAGCGTCTCGTCCGCCACGCCGCTGGTATCGGCGATGCGGTCCTGCGAGACGCGCGAGAGCCGGCGCACGCGACGGCCGAGCACGATCAGCGGCACGATCACCACGGGGATCAGCACCACCAGCATGGTCATGAGCTTCAGGCTCGTAACCGCGAGCATCACGAGGCTGCCGGCCAGCGAGATGGTCGACCGCAGCGTGATCGACAGGTTGACGCCCGCGATCGACTGCACGAGCGTCGTGTCGGCGGTGAGCCGCGAGAGCACCTCGCCGATGCGCGTCACTTCGAAGAAGGCCGGGTCCATGCGGATCACGCGTGCATAGACGGCGGAGCGCAGGTCCGCGACCACGCGCTCGCCGAGCCACGTGACCAGGTAGAAGCGCAGCGCCGCGAAGACGCCGAACGCGGCCGCGGCGCCCAGGAACGCCACGAAGTAGCGGTTGATCGTCTCGGTGTTGCGCGAGGACAGGCCTTCGTCGATCAGGTAGCGCAGCGCCACCGGCAAAGCGAGCATGGCCGCCGCGGCCACGAGCAAGGCCACCAGCGCGAGCGCGAGCACGCCACGGTACGGCCGTACATAGGGCACGAGCGCCCGCAGCGGGCCGAGCGATCGGGCCTTGGGTCGGTCGGAGGCGGCAGACGTCATGGAGACGAGTGTCTAGTGTCTAGTGTCTGGCGGTCAGTAAGAAGCCGACTGCGCCGGCGCGCCGCGTAGCCGCGTCCTACTGAACACTGGACACTATCCACTAGACACTATTCCTCTACTCCGGCGCCGGTCCGGGATAGCTCTCCCGCAGCACCCGCTTCAGGATCTTGCCCGACGGGTTGCGCGGCAGCGTGTCGACGAACACGTACGCCTTCGGCTGCTTGAACCTGGCGAGCCGCGCCTGCGCGAGCGCACGCAGTTCCGCGAGCAGCAGCGCGTCGTCGCCCTTCCAGCCGTCGGCGCGCACGACGACTGCGCAGGCGGTTTCGCCCCACTTTGCGGACGGCTGGCCGATGACCCCGACCTCGGCGACGCCGGGGTGCGCGCTCAGCACGTTCTCGATTTCGGCCGGGTACACGTTTTCCCCGCCCGAGATGATCATGTCCTTGGACCGGTCCTTGATGTAGACGAACCCGTCCTCGTCGACCTCGGCGATGTCGCCCGTGTGGAACCAGCCGTCGCGCAGCGAGTCGCGCGTCGCGTCGGGCAGGTTCCAGTAGCCGCTGAACAGATGCGGGCCGCGCGTGATCACTTCGCCGGGCATGCCGGGCGGCACCGGGCTGCCGGCGAGGTCCACCACCCGTACGTCGATGCCGTAGTAGGGCAGGCCGGTCGAACCGACCTTCGTGCCGGCATGCTCCGCCGTGAGCAGGCAGATCCCGCCGTGCGTCTCGGTCGCGCCGTAGACCTGGCGCACCTGCACGCCCATCGCGTGCCAGGCCTCGATCAGGCTCACCGGCACCGGGGCCGCGCCGCAGACCACCCACCGCAGGCTGGGCCGCAGCGCGGTCGCGCGTTTCGGGTGCTGGTACATGAACGCGAGCATCGACGGCACGCCGAGGAACCCGGTGATGCGCTCCTGGTCGACGACGTCCCACATCAGGCCCGGATCGAAGTTCTTGACGATCACCGTGGTGATGCCGCGGTAGATCGCGACCATCGTCATGCCCAGGCCCGCGATGTGGAACATCGGCGCGACGACGATCTGGCGCTCGTCGACGCCGAGGTCGCTGGTCACGAGCATGCTCGCGAGGTAGGCGATGTTGGCACGGTGCGAGAGCAGGGCTCCCTTCGGCCGACCGGTCGTGCCGCTCGTGTACATCATGTAGAGCGGGTCCTCTCCGGTCGCGCCGATCGGCGGCTCGGCGGCCGACGCCGCGGCTACGGCGGCGTCGAACTCGCCGTGGTCGGCAGCCAGCCAGCGCACCTGAGGAAACTGCGCCATGAGGGGTTCGACGAGCGGCCGCTGGTCCGCGCCGTAGAGGACCGCGGCCGCGCCGCTGTCGAGCAACTGGTACGACAACTCGGGCACCGTGAGCCGCCAGTTCAGTGCGACGAACACGTAGCCGGCCTTGGCGCAGGCGAAGTACGACTCGACGTAGCGCGGCTGGTTCGACATCAGGCAGGCGACGCGGTCCCCTGCGCCGAGGCCGAGGCTCAACAGCGTGTTCGCGACCTGGTTGCTGCGCTGGTTGAGCTGTCGGAAGTCGTAGCGCACGCCGGTGGCGATGTCGACGATCGCCTCCTTGCGGGCGCTGATCTTGGCGCGCTCCGTGAGCGTCTGGCCGGCGTTGACGAGCATGCTTCGGTTCCCCTGCGTCGATGTGTGACGGATCCTAGCGCGTCCCGATGTCCTTGAACGCGACGTTTTCGATCCGGTACTGCTGCCAGTCGCGGCAGTCGTAGTGCCACCATTCTCGATCGTTGACGGTGAAGCCTTCGGCCTCCATGGTCCGTCGCAGCAGGTCGCGCGCCGCACGTTGTGGCGCGGTGCCGCCGGCATAGTCCGGATGGGCGCGTTCGGAGAACTCGTCGTAGCCGCTCGGCATCGCGACTTCCTTGCCGGTCGCGAGCTCGTAGAGACTCAAGTCCACGGCGCAGCCGCGATTGTGCCGCGACGCCTGTTCGGGATCGGCGACGAAAGCGCGATTTTCGCGCTCCACGGCGTACCAGAAGATGCGAGTGACGTACCAGGGACGGTAACCGTCGAACAGCAGCAGACCGTAGCCCTGCGGCTGCAGCGCGCGGTGAGCGCGGACGACGGCCTCGGCCGCCGGACGCTGCAGGAACACGCGCGCCTCGCCATAGACCGGCCAGCGCAGCATGTTGTCGCGGGTCGCGTAGCGCACGTCGAGCCGGAGGGTCGGCTCGAGCGTCACGACCTCGACGAGGTCGCTGTCGCGGAACTGACCAAGCTCCTCCGGCGGCAGCGCGCGCATCGAGTCGGCGCGCAGCGCCTCGAGCTTGTGCGGGGGCAGGTCCGTCGCCGCATGGCGGCCCGGCCCGGCGCATCCGAAGACCAGAACCAGCAGCGCCAGCAGTGCCCCGCCGCACGCACGCGAACCTGCCGCGCGTGACGACGAGGTGCGCGCGTGGAGCGAGGCCTGCGCTGCGGCGGCGTGCATGCGCGATTGTCGGCGCAGACTGGATGATTCTGCAACGAGGCGTACAATCGAGCGGGCCGCAAGCAACCGTGGCGGCAAGGGGCACCCCGAATGAACGCCGTCGATCCGATCGTCCTGGACGCCGTGCAGCGTCATCCTTTCGTCAAGGGTATGACGCCCGAGCACTGCGCCACCCTCGCGTCGCTTGCCCGCCGCGTCTCGTTCCCGGCCGACTCGGTCATCTTCCGCGAAGGCGACGAGAAGCACGAGTTCTTCCTGCTGCTCTCCGGGCGTGTGGCGCTGGAAATGAAGGCACAGGACCGCATGCTGCGCGTCGCCACGATGGAAGGCGGGGACCAGATCGGCTGGTCGGCCGTCATCGTCGGTCGCGGCAAGCACTTCCAGGCTCGGTCACTCGAGCCGGTGGAGGCCCTCGCCTTCGACGGCTACGTCCTGCTCGAGCGGTGCCGGGCCGACACCGGGTTCGGCTACAAGCTCATGCACCGCCTGCTCAGCGTCGTGTCGGACCGCCTGCAGGCCGCGCGGCTGCAGGTGCTCGACATGTACTCGCCGATCGCGAAACGCGCCGGCGCCTGAAGCGGCGCGCTCAGTCCGTCTCCACGGAGCGCGCAGGCCCCCTTTTCCGCGAGGTCGCGCGTGGCCCGTCGCGGGACGGAATCCGGTAGAGCCACACGGCGAGGCCGGCCGCGACGGCGCCGAGCAGCAGCTTGGCCCACAGGGGACGCACGACGAAAGCGATCGAGGCCCCGAACGAGATCAGCATCGTCACGATCGCGAGCAGCTTCGTGCGGTAGGGCAGGCTGCGGTGTCGATACCATTCGCGCAGCATCGGGCCGAGCCAGCGGTGCTGCAGCATCCACTCGTGGAAGGGCCGGTAGGCGCGTGCGAAGCACGCCGCGGCGAGGATGAACAGCGGCGTCGCCGGCAGCAGCGGCAGAAAGACGCCCAGCACGGCCAGGACGAACGCCAGCGCACCGACGACGAGGAAGGCGGCGCGCACGTACGGCGACCCGTGCTCGTGCACGCCTGCCACGTACCCGCGGCGCTGCCCGCCCGCGTCAGGTTTGCGCGATGACTCCATCCCCGGAATGTAAACCATCCCCGCCCGGCCCAGCCGGGTCGGTCAGCGTCGGCTGACAGGGCCCGAGCGTCGACGAGGCGGATCAGAAGCGGTCGAGCAGCCAGCCCGGGAAGACCGCCAGTGCGAGTGCCGGCGCGAGGCACAGCAGGCTCGCGGCGACGGCGAGCCGACGCGTGCGGTTGGCGGGCACGTCCGCAGGCGCCGCGTTCATGAACATGTACTGGATGACGCGCAGGTAGAAGTAGATGCCGAGGTAGCTCGCGACGAGTCCGAGCACCGCGTAGGTGGTGTAACCGGCCGCGAGGACGTTGCGGAAGATCAGGAACTTGCCCACGAACCCGGGCAGCGGCGGCAGTCCGGCCAGCGACAGCATCGCCACGGCGATCGCGATCGCCGCGTACGGGTGCCGGTGATACAGCCCCTGCAGCGACTCGAGCCGGTCGTTGCGGACGTCGTCCGTGCCGCGCGGCAGCATCGCCAGCGCCAGCACGTTCATGATCCCGTAGACCGCGACGTAGAACAGGACCGCCTGGTCGCGTCCCGGTGCTGCTCCGAGCAGCGCATAGAACAGGTACCCTGCGTGGGCGATCGAGGAGTACGCGATCATGCGGCGGAAACTGGTCTGACGGATCGCCGCGACGTTGCCCCACACCATCGAGACGAGCGGCAGCACGGCGAGGAGGTCCGCGACCGGTCGCGCCACCGGCATGCCCGCGAACAGCCGCAGCGCCGCGAACAGCACGCCGGCCTTGATGATCGTCGCCATGAACGCGGTCACCGGCACGCTCGCGCCCTCGTAGGCGTCGGGGGCCCAGCCGTGGAACGGCACGATCGCGGCCTTGAGGAACAGCGCCGCGACCACCAGCGCGACGCCCGCGACCGCGAGCGGGTCCGACGAGGCGAGCGCATACGCGAACGCCCCCGTGGTCATCTGGCCGCTCCAGCCGTAGAGCAGCGCCACGCCCATGAGGAACGTGGCCGTGGCGGCGCCGCCCATGACGAGGTACTTGAGCGCGGCCTCGGCGCTGTCGGCGCGCAGCTGCGCCATCAGCACGAGCGCATAGACCGGCAGCGACATGATCTCGAGTCCGAGGAACATCGTCGGCAGGCTCTCCGACGACACCAGCAGGCAGGCGCCGTACAGCGAGGAGAGCAGCAGCGCGTAATAGCGTGTGTCGGCGAAGTCGTCGCGGGAAATCAGCACGACGGGCAGCGTGAGCGCGATGACGACGAACTTGGCCAGGCTCGTGGCCGGGTCGACCGTGTAGTGGCCCGGAAACGGCGTGCCGGCGTACCCCTGCGTGTGCAGCATCAGGGCCGCCGCCGCCGCCACGATCAGCGCGAGGAACGTGACGACGAACCCGTCGCGCGGCCGGCCTTTTGCGATCTCGAGGCACAGCAGCAGCACCAGCCCGGCGAGCAGCACGTGCTCCGGCAGCATGGCCTCGAACACGTCGGCCCAGTTCATCGCGTCTCGCTCCCGAGCAGCACGGCCTCACCCAGCACCCGCTGCTGGAACTCGCGCGCGGCGAGCTCCGTCTTGGCGAGCGGATCGCCCGGGAACAGGCCGATGGCGAAGATCGCCGCGACGATGGCGACCAGGATCGTCGTCTCGCGCGCGTTCAGGTCGGTGAGCGGCGCGTGCGGCGCCCGCGTCTCGCCGAAGAGGATCCGCTGCGCCAGCCACAGCATGTAGAGCGCGCCGAGGATGACGCCCGACACCGCGATCACGGCCAGCGTGAGTGGCACCTGGTTGCCGGCGAGGTGCGCGGGCCACGCGGCGTTGAAGGCCCCGAGCAGCGCCATGAACTCGCCCGCGAAACCGCTCGTCGTCGGCAGGCCGATCGAGGCGAGCGTCAGCAGGGAAAAGAACACCGCGAACAGCGGCAGGATCTTGGCGAGCCCGCCGTAATCGGCCACGGCGCGCGAGTGCGTGCGCTCGTAGATCATGCCGACCATGAGGAAGAGCCCGCCGGCGACGAGTCCGTGGCTCACCATCTGAAGGATCGCGCCCTGGATGCCGATCAGGTCCAGGCTCGCGAGGCCCAGCATCACGTAGCCGAGGTGGCTGATCGAGGAGTACGCGATGATCTTCTTGATGTCGTCCTGCACCAGCGCGAGGCACGCGCCGTAGACGATGCTGATCACGGCGAGCGTCATGATCACCGGCATCATGGCCCGGGCCGCGTCCGGGAACAGCGGGAAGCCGAGCTTCATGAAACCGTAGGTGCCCATCTTGAGCAGCACGCCGGCCAGGATCACGGATCCCGTCGTCGGCGCCTCGACGTGCGCGTCCGGCAACCAGGTGTGCAGCGGGAACATCGGCACCTTGATCGCGAACGACAGCGCGAAGGCCGCGAGCAGCCACACCTGCGCCGCGAGCGGGAGCCCGGCGCCGCTCAGGCGACGCAGGTCGAAGGTCAGCCCGTCGCCGTCCTGCGTCGCGAGCACGAGGTAGATCAGCGCCGCGAGCATCAGGATGCTGCCGAACGCCGTGTACAGCACGAACTTGAGCGTGGCGTAGATGCGCCGTTCGCCGCCCCAGAGCCCGATGATCAGGAACATCGGGATCAGCATCGCTTCCCAGAACACGTAGAACAGGAACAGGTCCTGCGCCACGAACGTGCCCAGCATCGCGAACTGGATGAAGAGCACCATCGCGTGGAACAGCTTCACGTCCTTCTGCACGGCCGTCCAGGCGCCCATGACGAGCAGCGGCCCGAGGAACGCCGTGAGCGCGACGAGCAGCACGTTCAGCCCGTCGAGACCGATGCGATAGCTGACGCCCCACGAGGCGATCCACGGCACGTCGGTGGCGAACTGCAGCCCGCGCTCGAGGCCGTCGAACCGCTGGTAGAGCACGGCCGCGATCACGAACTGCAGCAGCATGCAGCCGAACGTGACGCTGCGGACGAGGGAGTCGCGACCCTTCGCCACGAAGCCGAGGGCGGCGATGCCGGCCACGGGCAGCCAGAGCAGCAGGTTCAGGAGCATCGGCTCAGACATGACGCCACACCCAGGCAAGACAGCCGACGATGCCGAGGACTGCCATCGCCACGTACCACTGCAGCTGTCCGGTTTCGATGCGGCCGAGGCGGCCCGCGACGCGGCGGGTCGTCGCTGCGAGCCCGTCCAGCGTGCCGTCGATCAGGAAGCGGTCGCCGGCGCGCAGGAAGACGCGGTCCGAGACCCAGTGCAGGGGCCGGCCGAGCACCGCGTCGTAGAGTTCGTCGATGAAGTACTTGCCGCCGAGCAGCCGGTGCAGTCGCGGGAAGCGGGCGGCGAGCGCGTCGCCCTTCGCCAGCCCGCCGCGGTACAGCCAGGTCGCGGCAAGGAAACCGGCGACCGCCACGGCGATCGCGACGTAGACCAGCCTGTGCTCGAGGTGCTCGAGCGATTCCTGCGCCGTGGCGAGCGGCAGCACCGGCTCGAGGAACTCCGGCAGGTGGACGAACCCGCCGACCGCCGAGAGGACGGCGAGGACGACCAGCACGCTGGTCATCGACCACGGCGATTCGTGCACGTGATGCTCGACCTCGTGGCTCATGCGCGACGGCGTCAGGAACGTGAGCCAGAGCAGCCGGAACATGTAGAACGAGGTCATCAGCGCCGCGGCCGAGCCCAGGGCCCAGAGCACGGGTGAGCCGCCCTGTGCGCTCGCGAAGGCGAACCAGAGGATCTCGTCCTTCGAGAAGAAGCCCGCGAGCGGCGGGATGCCGGCGATCGCCGCGGTGGCGACCGCAAAGGTCACGAACGTGACGGGAATCCTGCGCGCCAGCCCGCCCATCCTGCGGATGTCCTGTTCGCCGCCGAGCGCGTGGATCACGCTGCCGGCGCCGAGGAACAGGCAGGCCTTGAAGAACGCGTGCGTGTAGACGTGGAACACCGCCACGCCGTAGGCCCCGACGCCGAGGGCGACGAACATCAGGCCGAGCTGCGACACGGTCGAATACGCCAGCACCTTCTTGATGTCGGTCTGCACGAGCGCAACCGTCGCGGCGAAGAACGCGGTCATCAGGCCGATCACGGCGACCACCTGCGACGCTTCCGGTGCGTGCTCGTAGATGCCGTGCATGCGTGCCACGAGGTACACGCCTGCGGTCACCATCGTCGCGGCGTGGATCAAGGCGGAGACGGGCGTGGGGCCGGCCATGGCGTCGGGGAGCCAGACGTGCAGCGGGATCTGCGCCGACTTGCCCGTCGCGCCGATGAACAACAGGATGCCGACCAGGCTCGCCGAGACGGCGGGCGCGACCGGAGCCATGAACGCCGCATTGATCTCGTCCATGTTCAGCGTGCCGACTGCCCAGTAGAGCAGGAACAGGCCGAGCAGGAAGCCCGCGTCGCCGACGCGGTTGGTGATGAACGCCTTCTTGCCGGCCGCGGCCTTGGCCGGGTCCTCGAACCAGAACCCGATCAACAGGTAGGAGGCGAGACCGACGCCTTCCCAGCCGACGAAGCAGACGAGCAGCGAGCGCCCGAGCACGAGCGTGAGCATGAAGAACAGGAACAGGTTCAGGTACGCGAAATAGCGCGCGTAGCCCGCGTCGCCCTTCATGTAACCGGTCGAATAGACGTGGATCAGCGACCCCACGCCCGTGACGATCAGCGTCATCACCGCGCTCAGCCGGTCGAAGTAGAACTCGATCTCGAACGCGCGCTCGCCGACGGCCGCCCACCGGTAGGCGTGCTCGATCAGGGCGGCGTCGGGGCCTGCCAGCTGCAGCGTCGAAAACGCCTTGAGCGTGGCGAGAAAGGCGAGTATGGGAAGCCCGCAGCCGACGACCGAGACGAACGTGGGCCCGAGCTTCCGGCCCAGCAATCCGTTCAGCACGAACCCGGCGAGCGGCAGCAGCACGATGACGGTGAGCAGGTTCATCGCGACGTCATCCCTTGAGGCTGTCGTAACCCTCGACGTCGAGGGAGCGCTTCTGGCGTGACAGCATCAGCACGATCGGGATCGCGATCGCGATCTCGGCGGCGGCCACGACGAAGATCAGGAAGACGAGGACGGCGCCCGACAGCGTCGCCGTGCGCAGCGAGAACGCGACCAGCGCGAGGATGACGGCGTTCAGCATCAGTTCCATGCACATCAGCATGACCAGCGCATTGCGCCGGACCATCACGCCGACGAGGCCGATCCCGAACAGCGCGAAGCTGAGCCAGAGCAGGACCTGGAGATCAGCCATCCTGCCTCCCGCCGCTCCTGATCACGGCGATCGCGGCGACCACCGCCGCGACCAGCAGCACGCTGGTGAGCTCGAAATGCAGCCAGTACTGCTGCAGGAATTCCTGCGAGAAGGGCCGTACGAGGTACGAGGGGGCCTCGGCTCCGGCCGCCGGTTCCGGGGCGCCGCCCAGCCGTGCCATGCCCAGCCCGAGGGCGCCCACCAGCAGCGCGCCGAGCGCCACGCCGGGCAGCAGCAGCCGGCTGTAGCGCCGGACGAACGACGGGTCGCGGACGTCGAGCAGCATGATCACGTACACCATGAACACCATGACGGCGCCGACGTAGATCAGCACCTGGAAGACCGCGACGGCGTGCACGCCGAGCATCGCGTAGACGCCCGCGAGCGAGAGCATCACGGCGATCAGCGCGAGCGCGACCCGCATCGGGTGCTGCGCGACGAGCATGAGCACGCCGCCGGCGAGCGCGGCGATGCCGAAGAAGTACAGCAGCACGGTGTCGATGCTCATGCGCCCTCGCTCCTGCGGCCGTCCGCCGCCGGGCCGGCGGGGTAGGGCTTCGCCACGTCGGGCTGCGGCTGCCAGTTGAGCAGCTCTTCCTGACCGAGCCACATGCGCCCGCGATCCATCCGTGTCAGGTGGGGCGTTTCCTTCACCATGCGGATGGCGTCCTCGGGGCATGCCTCGACGCACAGCCCGCAGAAGATGCAGCGCGAGTAGTCGATCTCGAAGCGCGACGGATATTTCGGGTGCGTGGGATCGTCCGGGTCGAAGGCCGCGTCGATCTCGATCACCTGCGCCGGGCACACGGTGGCGCACATGTTGCACGCCACGCACTGCGGCCGTCCGTCCGGTCGCTGCGTCAGGACGTGCTTGCCACGGTTGCGGGCCGCGTAGTCGGCGCGCATCTCCTCGGGGTAATACGCCGTGAGGGCGCCCTTGCGGCCCGTGACCCACTTCCCCATGTTGCGCAGGAACACCCCGCCCGTGATGGCGAGGCCGCGCACGACCTCGAACACGTACCACCGCTCCCACCAGCCCATGCTGGGCTCGTTCCAGTACTGCTTGCGTACGTACGGCTTGCGCGGCCTGGTCATGGTGCGATGCGCCTCAGGCCTGCCGGGCCCACAGCACGGCCGCCGTCACCACCAGGTTGGCGATCGACAGCGGCAGCAGGAAACGCCACGCGAAGCGCAGCAGCTGGTCCCAGCGGAAGCGCGGCAGCGTCCAGCGCACGAGGATCTGGAAGCTGCAGAGCAGGAACACCTTGCCGAGGAACGTGAGCAGCTGGATCACGACGAC
>DASSJN010000168.1:0-15099 GCA_035691185.1 Steroidobacteraceae bacterium | reverse complement strand
GCGGTCGCGCCTTGGATGGCAGTATTGGCCTGGTCACCATAGGTAACGGTGACGACGCCATTCGCGACGGTGATGCCCGTCACGTACTTGCCCGCTGGCGGCATAGTCCAGCCGAGCTGGCTGGTTGCGCCGCCGCTGTTCTGGCCGTCATCGGTCGGCCACACGCCCTTGTCGGCATAGTACTCGGAGATCGCCGCCTTGGCCGCGGAGGCCATGGCGAGGCCTTCCGACGCCTGCGTGCGGATCGTGTAGTCCTGGTACGCCGGAATCGCGATGGCCGCGAGGATGCCGATGATCGCCACGACGATCATCAGTTCGATCAGGGTAAAGCCCTTCTGGACTTGCTTCAGCATTTGGATGGTCTCCCAGTGAGAACGGTTCGGATTCAGCGACCCCAATGGTCCGCACGGGAGACAAAGCAAACTGCGTGCCAGTGCGCGTATCGCTGCTAAGTGGTTGAACCGGATTGAAAACAGTCGGCTGCGTCACAGTCTGGAGAGGCGTACGGCAGGGCCGAGGTGACGACGCTTGTCACCGAGTGACAAAAGTGGCGCGCCGACGCTAGTCGATCCCCAGCTTCTTCACCCGGTACCTGAGTTGCCGGAACGTCATCCCGAGCAGTTCCGCCGCCTTGGTCTTGTTATATCGCGTCTGCTCCAGCGCCCGGACGATGGCCTCCCTTTGGATGTGCTCCAACTGCCCCTCGAGCCCGTCCGCGCCGAGATCCTCCGGTGCAAGCCCCGACGCGCGTCCGGCCAGCTCGGGCAGGTCCGTCAGAAGCTGCCCCTGCTTCAACTGGATGTCCTCCGGCTCGATCCGGTGGTGCGAGCAAAGCGTCACCGCACGTTCGAGGATGTTCTCGAGCTCGCGCACGTTTCCGGGGTACGAGTACGACAGCAGCTTGTCCATCGCCTCGTCGCTGATCTGCGGCCGCCGCACGCCGATCTGCCGCGACACCCGGTCGAGCATCACGTCGACGAGCGCAGGCACGTCGTCGAGCCGCTCGCGCAGCGGCGGCACGCGCAGATCGATCACGTCGATGCGGTAGTAGAGGTCCTCACGGAAGCGACCGGCCCGCACGAGGTCGTCGAGCTTGCGATGAGTGGCTGACAGGATGCGGACGTCGACCGGCACCTCGCGTGTTTCGCCGACGGGCCGCACGGACTTCTCCTGGATCACGCGCAGCAGCTTCACCTGCATGTGCAGCGGCAGGTCCGCCACCTCGTCCAGGAACAGGGTGCCACCCTCGGCCGAGCGGATCAGGCCTTCCTTGTCCGCCGCCGCGCCGGTGAACGAACCCTTCTTGTGGCCGAACAGCTCGCTTTCCATGAGCTCCGACGGGATCGCGCCGCAATTGACCGGGACGAACGGCCCGTCGCGCCGCGGCCCCGACTCGTGGATCAGCCGCGCCACCAGTTCCTTGCCGGTGCCGGAGTCGCCGGAGATGTGCACCGGCGCCTGGCTGCGGGCGACCTTGGCGATCATCTGCCGCAGCTGCTGCATCGGCCGCGACTGGCCCAGCAGCCTGAATGCGGCCACCGGCACGACCGGCTGGGTCTCGTCGTGCGGCGCGGCATCGTCGTCGCGCAGTTTCAGCGTCGCCGCGATGAGCTTGCGCAGCGCGACCAGGTCGAGCGGCTTGGAGATGAAATCGAACGCGCCGAGCTTGAGCGCGCGCACCGCGGTCTCGACGTTGCCGTGCGCCGTGATGACGGCCACGGGCATGCCCGGCCGGTGATGCTGGATCCACTGCACGATGTCGAGCCCGTTGCCGTCGGGCAGGCGCATGTCCGTGAGCACGAGGTCGAAGCTCTCGGCACCGAGGCGCCGCTGGGCGCCCGCCTGGTCGCCAGCGGTCTCGACCTCCACCTGCATGCGTCGCAGCGTGAGCGACAGCAGGTCGCGAATGTCCGGCTCGTCGTCGACGACCAGCGCGCGGGGCATCGGCTTGCGGGCGTTCATTCTCTCCATCGACGCGGATCGGCGAAAATGACCCGGAAAATGCTACCACCGGCGGGGCGGGGCTCGTAGACGAGCAGCGCGCCGTTGGTCTGGCACAGCTCGCGCGAGATGAACAGGCCAAGGCCCGTGCCGCCTTTGCCCGAAGTGAAGAACGGCTCGAAGATGCGCTCGGCCAGCGAGGGATCGACGCCACCGCCTCGGTCCGCGACCTCGAGGTACGGTCGGCCGGTCGAAGCGATGCGGCCCGCGCGCAGGTCCACGACCGCCGCCTCGCCCGCGTTGCCGCCATGGCGCAGCGCGTTGTCGCAGAGGTTCCAGACCACCTGGTGGAGGTGCGACGGGTCGAACTCGACGTCGAGCGCGCGCTCGTTCGCGGGCGCGTCGATCTGGAACCGACTGGCGTCGATCTGCTGGGTCTCGACGTACTCGCGGACGAACCCGCGGAGCCAGTCGACGACGTCGAAGCGCTCCTGCCGCGTCGAGTCGCGCCGCGAAAGCTGCAGCACGTTCTCGATGATCTCGCTGACGCGCACGCCGTTCTTCTCGATGATCTCGGTCAGGTGCCGGTCCTCGGTCGTCAGGCTCGGCGACTCGCGCAGCAGCTGCCCGGCGTGACTCATCGCGCCGACCGGGTTGCGGATCTCGTGCGCGATGCTGGCGCTGAGCCGTCCCAGCGCCGCGAGCTTCGACTGCTGCACACGCTCGGCGACGACGCTGGTGTCCTCGAGGAACACGAGCACGGGGCCGTTGCCGGTCTGTGACAGTGCGACGAAATGCGGGCGAATCGTCGTGCCGCCGTCGGCGCCGACCACTTCGCCATTGCCGTCACGCCGATCGGAGGTCTGCCTGCGCCAGGCGTCGAGCAGGTACGCGAGTCGCGGCGAGACGAGCGCCAGCGGCGTGCCGTTGAGCACGGGGGCGCCCTTCAGCAGCCGCGCCGCCGTCTCGTTGATGAGACGCACCCGGTCCGATTGGTCGACCACGAGGATGCTCTCACGCAGGTGCTGCACGATGAACTGGTTCAGCTCGTTCAGGTTCGCGATGTCGATTTCGCGCTGCTTGACCAGCGCCTCGCTCTCGCGCAGGCGCCGCGCGAGCGGCACCGCCAGCAACGTGATCGCGAACAGGGTCGCGCCGGTGAAGCCGGTGATCAGGAAATCGGAGCTCGTGCTCTCGTCCTGCAGGAACGAGATGGTCGTCTCCGCGAGCAGCGCGAGCGTCATGATCGCCGTGCCGAGCAGCGCGTGACGGCGTTCGACGATCGTGGCCGTGGCGCCCGCCGGCAGCACGAGCAGGGTGCCGAGCCCGCTCGAGATGCCTCCGCTCGAGTGGATCAGCATGGCCATCGCGACCGCATCGACGCCGAGCTGGATCATCGCCTGCCAGGTCGCCGACGGGAAACGTCGCGCGATCGTCTGCACGCAGACGAGGGCGAACGCGAAATAGAGGACGGTGACCGCCAGGAACAGGCCGGGCTGGGCGGTGCCTACGCTGTGCGTCGGTGCGTCGAAGAAGAACACCATCAGCAACAGCATCGGCAGCAGCAGCCGGTACACGTTGAGCAGGGAAATCACCCGCCACGGGAGTTCCGTGTCGAGGGGGTTTCTGCCGGCCGAAGCGATGCTCGGCTCCAGTGCCTGCGCCATGGGGGCGGACTCTAGCAGTCCGATCAGGCCAAAAGTGGGAAGGAAACCTCACCCCGGACCTCTCTCCAGCGCGGTGAGGCAGCAGCAGCGAGGGAACCGGAGGCCCTCATCCTGACCCTCTCCCGCGCTGTTCCGCGACCTCCCCCGCCTCGCGGGAGAGGTGAGCCGATTTGGTACACTTGCGGGCTCGTCCAAACGTCCCCACGGGCCCCATGAACCTCCACGAATACCAGTCCAAACAGCTGTTCGCCCGGTACGGCATCCCCGTGCCGAACGGTTTCGTTGCCGCCACGCCGGAGGAGGCTGTCGACGCGGCCAATCGGCTCGGTGGGCCGGTCTGGGTCGTCAAGGCCCAGGTGCACGCGGGCGGGCGCGGCAAGGCGGGCGGCGTCAAGGTCGTCAAGACGACCGATGACGTGGCAGCGGCCGCCCGGGGGATGCTCGGCCAGAAGCTCAGGACCAAGCAGACGGTCGGCGACGGCCTGCCGATCCACCAGGTCTACGTGGAGTCCGGCTCGAAGATCGCACGCGAGCTGTACCTGAGCGTGCTGCTCAACCGCGACACCAGCAGGATCGCGTTCGTGGCCTCGGCCTCGGGCGGCATGGACATCGAGGAAGTCGCGGCCAGGACGCCCGAGAAGATCATCCGCGTCGAGATCCACCCGGCGACGGGCATCCAGGCCTCGCACTGCCGCACGCTCGCGTTCGGCCTCGGGCTCGAGGGCAAGCAGGTCGCGCAGTTCGAACAGATCGCGCGCGGGCTCTACAAGCTGTACGTCGAGTGTGACGCGAGTCTCGTCGAGATCAATCCGCTGATCGTGAACGGCGACGGCGACGTCGTGGCGCTCGACGGCAAGATCGGCATCGAGGACAACTCGCTCTTCCGGCAGAAGGAGCTCGTCGGCATGCGCGACACCTCGCAGGAAGACGAGATGGAGCGCGATGCGAGCGAGCACGACCTCAACTACGTCTCGCTCGACGGCGACATCGCCTGCATGGTCAATGGCGCCGGCCTGGCGATGGCCACGATGGACGTCATCAAGCTCTACGGCGGCGAGCCGGCGAACTTCCTCGACGTCGGCGGCGGCGCCACGCGGGAGCGCGTGACGACCGCGTTCAAGCTGATCCTGACCAACCCGAAGGTGAAGGCGATCCTCGTCAACATCTTCGGCGGCATCGTCCGCTGCGACATGATTGCCGAAGGCGTGATCGGCGCCGCGCTCGACCTCGGCCTGCATCTGCCGGTCGTCGTCCGCATCGAAGGCACCAATGCACCGCAGGGCCGCAAGCTGCTCGAGCACAGCGGGCTCGACCTGATCGCCGCCACCGACCTGACCGACGCGGCGCAGAAGGTCGTCGCGGCCGCCGCGAGGAACTGAGCCACCATGTCGATCCTGATCAACAAGAACACCCGCGTCCTCTGCCAGGGGTTCACCGGCAAGCAGGGCACGTTCCACTCGCAGCAGTGCCTGGACTACGGCACCAGGCTCGTGGGCGGCGTGACGCCGGGCCGCGGCGGCGAGAAGCACCTCGGCCTGCCGGTGTTCGACACCGTGCGCGAAGCCGTCGCGAAGACCGACGCGAACGCGACCATGATCTACGTGCCGCCGGCCTTTGCGGCCGACGCGATCATCGAGGCGGCCGACGCCGGCATCGAGGTGATCGTCTGCATCACCGAGGGGATCCCGGTCAACGACATGGTCAAGGTCAAGGCCGCGCTCAGGGATTCGAAGTCGTTCCTCGTCGGCCCGAACTGCCCGGGCGTGATCACGTCCGATGAATGCAAGATCGGCATCATGCCGGGTTTCATCCACAGGAAAGGCAAGGTCGGCATCGTCTCGCGCTCCGGCACGCTCACCTATGAGGCCGTGTTCCAGACGACGAACGTGGGCCTCGGGCAGAGCACCTGCGTCGGCATCGGTGGCGACCCGGTGCGCGGCATGAACTTCATCGACGTGCTCGCGCTGTTCGAGCAGGACCCGCAGACCGAAGGCATCATCATGGTCGGCGAGATCGGCGGCAGCGACGAGGAGGCCGGCGCCGAGTTCATCCGCCAGCACGTCACCAAGCCGGTCGTTGCGTACATCGCGGGCGTCACGGCGCCCCCCGGCAAGCGCATGGGGCACGCCGGCGCGGTGATTTCGGGCGGCAAGGGCACGGCGGCCGACAAGTTCGCGGCGCTCGAGGCCGCTCGCGTCACGACGGTGCGCTCGCCGGCCGAACTCGGCGCGGCGATCTTCAAGCGCTTGAAGGGCAAGGCCGGCAAGCCGAAGAAAGCGGCAGCCGAGGCGAAACCGGCGGCGAAGCATAAGAGCGCGAAGCGAGTGGTTCTCAAACGCGTCGAGCGGGGCGCCACCAGGAAAAAGACCGCCGCGGCGGCGAGGCGGCGCCAGGCTCCGGCGAAGAAGCGAACCGCTGCGGCGCGCGCGTTGAAGACGCCGGCCAAACGGGGATTGCTCCGCGGATTGCTTCGCCGCTAGCGGCAAATACCTAGTCGCCGCCGTTGGACCGCAGTGCGGGCTGCGGTTATCGTTGCGCGCGCCCGTCACCCAGTCGGCCGATCGGCCGAAGCCAGGAGCCTGCGCGCGTGCCCACGGTTGCTGCTGCGGATTTCATCGTGATCGGTGCTGGAATCGCCGGCGCATCGGTGGCGTGGCGGCTCGCGCCCCGCGGGCGCGTCGTCCTGCTCGAAGCCGAGCATCGGCCCGGCTACCACTCGACGGGTCGCTCGGCCGCGATGTTCGACCGCGCTTACGGCAACGCGACCATTCGTGCGCTGACCGCGGCGAGCCACGAGTTCTTCCTCGATCATTCGCGGCTGGGCCTCGACGAGCCGCTGCTGACGCCGCGCGGCGCACTGTACGTCGCGCGCGCCGACCAGTTCGAGCAACTGGAACGCCACTACGAATCGATCCGCGCGCTCGCGCCCGAGGCGCGCATGCACGACGGCGAATTCGCGCGCGCCACGTCGCCGATCCTGCGCGAAGGACTGTTCGCGCGCTGCGTCTGGGACCCGAGCTCGTCGGACATCGACGTCGCACGCATGCACGACGCGTTGCTCTCCCACGCACGGCGGCTCGCCTGCGAATTCCTGCGCAGTGCGCAAGTCGAGCGCATCGAGCGCCGCGGTTCGAACTGGCACGTCGAGGCCGGCGGGCGCGCGTTCGAGGCGCCCGTGGTCGTCAATGCGGCGGGGGCCTGGGCCGACGACGTCGCCCAGCTTGCAGGCCTGGCGCCACTCGGCCTGCAACCGCGCCGCCGCAGCATCGCGGTCGTGCCGCTGCCGGAGTCGCTCGATCCGCGGCGGTGGCCGCTCACGATCGACGTCGAGGAGACCTGGTACTTCAAGGGCGAAGCCGGTCGGCTGCTCGTGTCCCCTGCCGACGAGACCGACGTCGCACCGTGCGACGCGAGTGTCGACGACGAAGTGCTCGCGGCGGGCATTGCACGGTTCGAAGCCGCCACGACGGTCGAGGTTCGCCGCGTCACGAGTTCCTGGGCGGGGTTGCGCAGCTTCTTTCCGGATCGCAGCCCGGTGCTCGGGCCGGATCCCCGCGCGCCCGGCTTCTTCTGGTGCGCCGGGCTCGGCGGCTACGGCATACAGACCGCCCCGGCGGTCTCGGCGCTGGTCGCATCGACGGTGGTCGGGCAGCCGGCCGCGGACGCCGCGCTGCTCGCACAGGTCTCCGCCGCACGTTTCCTGCCGGGAAAATAGGGACACTCCGAATTTCCCCGAAAATGGGGACACTCCGAATTTCGGGGAGAATGGGGGTCACAGCGGCGGAAAACGGGACAGTCCGAATTTCCGCGGCGCCGGGGAAATTGGGATCGTCCTGAATTCCCCGCGCTGGAAATTCGGAGTGTCCCCATTTTCCCCTTAATTCGGAGTGTCCCCATTTCCCCATGCTCGAGCTACGCCACGTCTCGAAGTCGTACGGCGACCGCCGGATCCTCGACGGGGTCTCGCTCACCGTGCGCCGCGGCGAGTACGTCGCGATCGTCGGCGAGTCCGGTGTCGGCAAATCCACGCTGCTGAACCTGATCGCGGGGCTCGACGTGCCGGACTCGGGCGAACTGCTGCTCGAAGCCACCGACCTCGCCCGGCTCGACGAAGAAGCGCGCACACGTGTGCGACGCTCCCGCATGGGGTTCGTGTTCCAGGCGTTTCACCTGCTGCCGCACCTGAGCGTCGCGCGCAACGTGGCGTTGCCGCTCGCGCTCAACGGTCGCGCCGGCGCCGAGGCCGACCGTCGCGTGCACGAACTGCTCGAGGCCGTGGGCCTCGCCGACCGGGCCGACAGCCTGCCGCGCGAGCTGTCGGGCGGCGAGATGCAGCGAATCGCCGTGGCGCGCGCGCTTGCGCACCGTCCGGCCGTGGTGCTGGCAGACGAGCCCACGGGTAACCTCGATCCCGACAATGCCGCGACGATCCGCGACGTGCTGCGCGCGCAGATCAAGCGCGACGACGCGGCCGGCATCCTCGTCACGCATTCGGCGACCGCGGCCGCGTCGACCGACCGCGTTTACGAGTTGACGCGCGCAGGACTCACGCTGCGTTCATGACCGCCACCGCGACAGTCACGATGGCGCGACGTTCGACCTTCAGGGCCCGCCAGGCCGTGCTCGACGCCGCGGTCGTCGGCCCGCTGCGGCAGGCGCCCGGCCGCACGCTGCTCGCGGTGCTCGCGATCGCGCTCGGTGTCGCACTCGGCTTCTCGGTCTACCTGATAAATCGCGTGGCCGCGGACGAGGTGCAGGGCGCGTCGCGATCGCTGTTCGGGCTCGCGGACCTTGCCGTGCGGGCGCCGGGCGCGGGCTTCGACGAGGCGCTGTTTCCGCGGGTCGCGCAGGTGCCCGGCGTGGCCGTGGCGAGCCCGATCGTCGAACTGCAGGTGCGCCTGCCGGGCCGCGAGCGCAACCTCCAGTTGATCGGCATCGACCCGTTCCGCGCGTTCCGGCTGCAGCCCGCCCTCGCCGAAGCGGGTCGCGGCGCGCGACGCGAAGGGCAGGGCCTGCTCGCGCCGAATTCGCTCTGGTTGAGCCCGGCCGCCGCACAGGCGCTCGACCTCGAAGTGGGCGAAGACCTCGATGTGCAGGTCGCGCTCGACCGAGTCACTTTCGAGGTCGCGGGCATCCTCCCACCCGGCGCGTACCGTCAGCCGGTCGGGCTGCTCGACATCGGCGAGGCGCAATGGCGTCTGCGGCGTCTGGGGCGGCTCGATCGGATCGACCTGCGTCTCGAGCCGCGTGCCGACCGCGCCGCCGTGCGTGCCGCGATCGAGGAACTGCTGCCACCGGGCGTGCAGGTCGTGACGCCCGGTGAGGCCACCGACGATGCCGTGCGACTGACGCGTGCATACCGATCGAACCTGACGGCACTCGCGCTCGTGGCGCTGTTCACCGGCGCCTTTCTCGTCTTCGCGACGCAGTCGCTGGCGGTCGCCAGGCGGCGACGCGAGATCGCATTGCTGCACGCGATGGGGATGACCGTGCGCGAGCAACTCGGCGCGTCGCTGCTGGCGGGCACGATCGTCGGCGTGCTCGGCGCGGCGCTCGGTGTCGTGCTCGGCGCCCTCGTCGCGCGGGCGGGTCTCGCCGCGTTCGGCGCCGATCTGGGCGCGGGGTACTTCCGCGGGCCCGCATCGTCGCAGCTCGACATCGGCGCGAGCGAATATCTGGTCTTTTTCCTGCTCGGCGTCGCGGCGGCCCTGGTCGCGACCTACGGACCCGCGCGCGAGGCAGCGTCGGTGCCGGCGGCCGCGGCGCTCAAGGCCGGCGACGAGGCGCCGATCGCCGCACGGCGCCACGGGTGGACCGCGGCCGGGTTCTTCGTCGCGGGAATGGTCGCGCTCGCGTTGCCGCCGCTCGAAGGCGTGGCACTGCCCGGCTACGTCTCGATCGCCTGCCTGCTGCTCGGCGCCGTGTTGCTCACGCCGAGCCTCGCGGCGTGGATCTTCACTCGCGTGCTGCGACCCGAGGGTGCGGCGTGGCGCCAGATCGCCGTGGCACAACTGCGCGGTACCGCGAGGCGTGCGACGGTCAGCATTGCCGCGGTGCTCGTGAGCTTCAGCCTGATGGTCGCCATGGCGATCATGGTGTTCTCGTTCCGGATGTCGCTCGAGGCATGGATGGAACGCATCCTGCCCGCGGACCTGTACGTGCGTGCCGGCAGCGCCGCGCCGGGTGCGTATCTGGATCCTGCAGCCCAGTCGACGATCGAGACGCTCGGAGGCGTCGCACGGGTGCACTTCGTGCGCTTCGTGGACGTCGTGCTGCCGGGCCACCGCCTGCCGCTCACGATCATCGCGCGGCCGATCGAGGAGACGACCGCCGAGCGCATCCTTCCGATCCGGCGTTCCGATCCGCGGCCACCGCCGGCGGACACGCTCCCGGTGTGGGCGTCCGAGGCCGCGCTCGACCTGCGCGGCTTCGACGTCGGGCAGGTGATCGAACTTCCGCTCGGCGGACGCGTGGTGCGCGCGAGCGTGCGCGGCCTGTGGCGCGACTACGAGCGGCCGGGGGGAGCGATCGTGATGGATCGCGCGAGGTTCATCGAACTCACCGGCGACCGCAACGCGACGACCGCGGCGCTGTGGTTGCAGGGCGGGGTGGAACCGGAAGCGGTCGGCGACGTGCTGCGCGATGCCCTGCAGCGCAGCGGCGATTACGACGTGGCCCAGCCGGGCGTGATCCGGCAGAAGTCGCTCGCGCTGTTCGACCGCACCTTCGCCGTCACCTACCTGCTCGAGGCGGTTGCGGTGCTGATCGGGCTGTTCGGCATCAGTGCGAGCACGAGTTCGCAGGTGCTCGCGCGACGCGGCGAATTCGGCATGCTGCGTCACCTCGGTGTCACGCGCAGCGAGATCGGCCGCATGCTCGCGTTCGAGGGCGCAGCGCTCGGCGCGATCGGCGGCGCGGCGGGTCTCGGTGTCGGGGCCGTCATCAGCCTGATCCTGATCTTCGTCGTGAACCGCCAGTCGTTTCACTGGAGCATGGACGTGCACGTGCCCTGGCTCGGGCTCGCCGCGTTGAGCGCGATCCTGGTCGTCGCCGCGGCCGGCACGGCGGCGTTCAGCGGTCGTCGCGCGATGGGCGATGACGTCGTCCGTGCCGTCAAGGAGGACTGGTGAGGCTCGCGCTTATTCTGCTGCTGGCGCTCGTGCTGCCACTGCCCATGTCTGCGCAAGTCGTTTACCCCCCGGTGCGGCCCGATGTCGAGCTCGCGTTCCCGCAGGATGAAGGCGCTCATCCGGAATACAAGCTCGAGTGGTGGTACGTCACGGGCTGGCTGGTCGGTGCCGATCGCGCACGCAAGCCGCGTGGGTTCCAGGTGACGTTCTTCCGCGTGCGGACCGGCATCGGCGAGGACAATCCGAGCAGTTTTGCGCCACGCCAGGTGTTGTTTGCGCACGCCGCGCTCGCAGACCCGGACGCCGGCAAGCTGCGACACGCGCAGCGCTCGGGCCGCGCAACCTTCGATCTCGTATATGCCCGGCAAGGTCGAGCCGATGTGCGGCTCGACGACTGGTCGATTCGCGGCCTGGATGACGGGCGATATGGGACGGTCGTACGCGGCGAGGACTTCGCGCTCGAGCTGACACTGCAGGCCACGCAACCGCCGCTGCTGCAGGGGGATCGAGGGTTCAGTCGCAAGGGGCCGGATCCGCGCGCGGCGAGCCATTACTACAGCCTGCCGCAGTTGCGGGTCAGCGGCACCGTCGAGGTCGGCGGGCAGCGCGAGGCCGTCTCCGGCGATGCGTGGTTCGATCACGAGTGGTCGAGCGACTACGTCGACGAGCGTGCGCTGGGGTGGGATTGGATCGGAATCAACCTGCACGGTGGCGGCGCCCTCATGGCGTTCGGGATGCGTGATTCGCAGGGTGGTGAGCGGTGGGCTGCAGCCACGCTGCGGCCTTCACCCGCAAGGCGTGCGACCTCTCCCGCGGACACGGAAGAGGTGAAGGCTTTCGGCCAGGAAGACGTGGCCTGGACGCCTCTGGCCACGTGGCGTTCGCCGCGGACCGGCGTCGAATATCCCGTGCGCTGGCGCCTGCGGGTCGGCGAGACGACGTATCGGCTCGAGCCCCTGATGCGGGATGCCGAACTCGACTCGCGTGCCTCGACCGGGGTGCTGTACTGGGAAGGACCAGTACGCCTGCTGGATGATGCGAGCGGTCGCGAGTTGGGTCGCGGCTACCTCGAACTCACGGGGTACGGCGGCAAGCTCGACCTCTAATTGGGGACACTCCGAATTTCCGGGAAAATGGGGACACTCCGAGTTTTAGGACCAGCTTCGGACACCCACGTGTCTCGCTGAAAGAAAAGCTGCCCAAAAGCCAGCGAAACCATCGGGTCGTGCCGGGAACAGGCGTCTCATGCTCACCGCACCAGGGCGACGGCCGCTCAAATCGGTGACACCCAGGTCAACGCGCCTAACTGCCTGTTCACGCGAAGAAATTCGAATCCGCGCACGACTGGCCGGGCTACGGAATTCTGCCGAAAATTCGGAGTGTCCCCATTTTCCCGGAAATTCGGAGTGTCCCTATTTCCGCTGCCAGCCGATCCGCGCGCAGCGCGCGAAGTAACCCGCAATCACGGCGCACGCGACCGCCATCACGATGGCCTCGCCGCGCGACACTTCCGCGGGCGCCGTCCGCGGCAGCCAGCCCGCAGCGAACAGCGCACCGGCCACGACGAACACGACCGCGAGGCCCGAACTCAGCGCGGGCCGCGCGCTGAAGAGCTCCGTCGTGCCGAGGTTGCGCAGCAGGCTCAAAGCTGTCGTGCGCGGAACGTGTCGCAGGCGCGCGGGTCGCCGCTGTCCATGCCCACCTTGAGCCAGCGTCGTCGCTGCTCGGAGGTGCCGTGCGTGAACGAATCCGGCACGACGAAGCCCTGCGACCGGCGCTGCAGGCGGTCGTCCCCGATCGCATTGGCCGCCAGCATCGCCTCCGAAATGTCGTCGTCCGTCACCTGCAGCCGTGGCGCGGCGTCGTGCGCCCAGACGCCGGCGTAACAGTCCGCCTGCAGTTCCATGCGCACGGAGAGTTCGTTCGCTTCGGCCTGGCCGGCCTGCTGCCGCATCTGCTGGACCTGGTCCGCCGTCCCCTGCAGGTGCTGCACGTGGTGGCCGACCTCGTGCGCGATGACGTACGCATACGCGAAATCGCCGCTCGCGCCGAACGTGCTGGCCAGGTCGTCGAAGAACGACAGGTCCAGGTACACCTTCTGGTCCTGCGGACAATAGAACGGACCCATGGCAGCCTGGCCCGTGCCGCAGGCCGACGGCGTCATCTCCTTGTAGAGCACCATCGTCGTCGGCGTGTACTGGCCGCCGAAGAGGCGTCCCCACGTGGCCTCGCTCTCGCCGAGCACCACCTCTGCGACCTGGCGGTACTGGGTTTCCTGCGCCGACTCCTGGTAGGGCTGCTCGCCCGGCTGCAGCTCGACCTGCTGCTCCTGGGTCGCCAGGCCGAGGAACGGCAACGGATTGATGCCGAGGAGCGTGAGCACGCCCAGGATGACGATGCCACCGATGCTGAGCCCGGCCCCCGTGCGGCCGAACCGCATCCCGCGCCGGTCTTCGATGTTGCTGCTGCGACGACCACCGCGAATGTCCATGGGCAGGTCCCCTCCGAGTGCGAGCCGGGACTATGTCATGTCCGCCCGGACGCCGGAATGTGTCCGCCGGGGTGTCCGCTGTCCGCAGACGGACACCGCGAGGCAACGGACAAGCGCCGACGCCCGCGCAGAATTTTCAGCCGAAACAAACGCTTAACAAAACGCGTCCCGTTTGGCACGCGTCCTGCAATCCCTATCCACGTCCGCCGCATCCAACGTGCAAACGCCGGTTCCGACCAACCGCTAGACACTGGCCACCAGACACTTTCTCCCGCCATGCCACTCGCCTCGATCACCCGCATCGCCGACCCGGGCAAGACCAGCGCGCCGGGCATGCGCAGCACCGACGGCCAGGACCGCCTGCTCGAGACGCCCAGGTTCGGCTGGCGTCGCGACAAGCGCGTCCTGCTCACCGCGGCCGTCCTGCTGCTCGTGCTCGGCGCGATGCTGCTCGCGTGGCTGCTCGGTGCGTGGTTCTCGAGCGAGGCCACGGTCTCGCGCGACCGTCTGCGCATCGCCGCCGTCACGCGTGGCGAGTTCCTGAGCGACGTCGCGGCGCAGGGCACCGTGGTGGCGGCCGTGAGCCCGACGCTGTACGCGCCGGCCGCGGGCACCGTCACGCTCGCGCGCAACGCAGGCGACGCGGTGAAGAAAGGCGACCTGGTCGCGACCGTCGACAGCCCGGGGCTGCGCAACGAATTCGAGCGTGAACGCGCGACGCTCGAGAGCCTCGTCGTCGACCTGCGCCGCGAGGAGATCGAGGTCCGCCGCAAGATCCTGCAGAGCCAGCAGACCAGCGACATGGCCGGGGTCGCGATCCGCGCCGCCGAACGGGAGTTCGCGCGGGCCGAGCAGGCGTGGGAGCAGAAGGTCATCAGCGCGCGCGACTACCAGCGAGCCAGGGACGAACTCGACGAGGCCAGGCTGACGCACCACCATGCGATCGAGACCGCGGGCCTCGAGAAGGAAGGCCTCGAGTTCGAGTTGCAGACGCGCCGCCTGCAGCGCGAACGCCAGCAACTGCTGGTCGCCGACCTCGAGCGCCGCGTCGGCGAGCTTGCGGTCAAGTCGCCGGTCGACGGCATCGTCGGCACGCTCGCGGTCACGCAGAAGGCGGCGGTGCAGCAGGATGCGGCGCTGGTCACGGTCGTGGACCTGTCCGCGCTCGAGGTCGAGTTCCGCGTGGCCGAGTCCTACGCGGGCACGATCGGGCTCGGCATGCCGGCCGACGTGGCGCTCGGCGGCAAGAACTACGCCGGCGAAGTGACGGCGATGTCCCCGGAGGTGCGCCAGGGCGAAGTGACCGGTCGCGTGCGACTCAAGGAGCAGCCGCCCGGGCTGCGCCAGAACCAGCGCGTGTCCGTGCGCATCCTGATGGACGAGCGCGACGGCGTGCTCAAGGTCGAGCGCGGCGGCTTCTACGAGGCGAGCGGCGGTGCGTACGCATACGTCGTCAAGGACGACGTCGCCGAGCGGCGCCCGATCAAGACCGGCGCCGTCAGCGTGCGCGAGATCGAGATCGTCGACGGCCTGGCCGCGGGCGACCAGATCGTCATCTCCGACACCGACGATTTCAAGAACGCCGTGCGCGTGCTGCTCGCGGACTGAACGAACGGCATTCAACGCAACGAGGAACCGATCCAATGCTGGAAATGCACCAGGTGACCAAGGCGTACCGCACGGACCTGCTCGAGACGCACGCGCTGCGCGAGTTCAGCCTCACGGTCGAGAAGGGCGAGTTCGTCGCGGTGATGGGCCCCTCGGGCTCGGGCAAGACCACGTTCCTGAACGTCGCCGGACTGCTCGAGACCTTCGACAGCGGCAGCTATCGCCTCGACGGCGACGACGTCAGCCGCCTCGACGACGACGC
>DASSJN010000167.1:0-12494 GCA_035691185.1 Steroidobacteraceae bacterium | reverse complement strand
AGTAGTTCTCGAGGCCCTCGCCGCACTCGTCGCAGTGCTTGCAGCTGTCGACGATGCAACCGACGCCGACGAGGTCGCCTCGACGCAGTCCGGTGACGTGGTCGCCAACGGCCAATACACGCCCGACGATCTCGTGGCCGGGGACACACGGGTACTGCGTCCCTGCCCATTCACCGCGCACCTGGTGCAGGTCGGAGTGGCAGATGCCGCAATATGCGATATCGATGCGCACGTCATGGGGGCCGGGCTCGCGGCGCGTGATCTGGATTGGCTCGAGCGGCCGGTCGCCGGCACGGGCGCCGTAGGCATTCGTAAGCATCAGGGACTCCTCATCAACGGAGCCGCCAACAGTGGCGGCTTGCCTGCCGGGGCCCGCATCAACCAGTGCACGGGTCCGGAATGGCGGGCAGTGTGGTGCACGGGGCTATATTTGATTAGCCACTTGGTGCTTAATTGGCCAAGTAGCTCTGCTTATCAATCGGCCTGGGAGATCGCGCTCATGGCCCGTCGTAACCTCAACGATCTGCTCGCCTTCGTCACGGTTGCCCGGGAAGGCAGCTTCACGCGCGCGGCGAGGCTGCTCGGCGTGACGCAGTCCGCGCTCAGTCAGACCATCCGTGCGCTCGAGGACCGGCTGGATATACGGCTGCTCACGCGGACCACCCGAAGCGTCTCGCCGACCGCGGCCGGTGAGCGCCTAATGAACGCGATCGGGCACCGCTTGGAAGAGATCGAAGCGGAACTCGATGCTCTGACCTCACTGCGCGACAAGCCTGCGGGCACAGTTCGCCTCACCTGTTCGGATCAGGTGCTGCGTGCCACGATCTGGCCGAAGCTGGCCCCGCTGCTAAAGGAGAATCCCGACATCCACGTCGAGTTCGACGTGAACTACGGGCTACGCGACATCGTGGCCGACCGCTTCGATGCGGGCGTGCGCTTGGGGGAACAGGTGCAGAAAGACATGATCGCCGTGCCCATCGGCCCGAAGATCCGCATGGCCGCCGTGGCGTCGCGCGCCTACTTCGCGAAGCATCCACCACCGAAGACCCCGGGCGATCTGACGGGGCACCGTTGCATTGCGCAACGGCAAGTGTCGGGCGGCCTCTATGCGTGGGAATTCGAACGCCGCGGTCGCGAGTTGGAGGTCCGCGTCGAGGGACAGGTCATCCTAAATACCTCGCCCCACATTGTCGCGGCAGCGCTGGACGATATGGGTATCGCTTTCCTGCCGGAGGACGAGTTCGAGCCGCATCTGGACGAGGGGCGCTTGGTCCGTGTGCTCGAGGACTGGTGTGCGCCGTTCCCTGGGTATCACCTCTACTACGCCAGCCGTCGCCACCCTTCGCCCGCGTTCTCGCTAGTTCTCGATGCGCTGAGGTACCGCCCTTAGCCTCAGCGGAGGCCTTATGGTACCAACGCGAATGTCCGCTTCGGGTCGGTTTGAGCCTGTCGCCGATCTGCCGTGTTGCGGAGACGCGGCTCTGGAAGATCTACGGGAAGCCGCCGTGTCGCCTGTTGCCGCGGTGAAACTCAGGCTTTTGACGTGTCGTGCCGCGCGGCTCATTCTGTTCATGATGCCGCCGCTCACGAATCCTGCGCTGAGCTGAAATGTCGAAGTATTCCGTTGACTCCAGAGGGCGATGCCTGGTGGCAACAGCATGTTTGCTCTTGCTCACCGCCTGTGTGCATACGAAGCCCGCGGACCTGGCCATCCGAGGCGTCACGGTCGTTAGCGTCATCGACGGCTCGCTACGTTCTGATCAGACCGTCCTCATCGAGGACAAGCGGATCGTTGCCATAGGTGCCGCCGCAGCGGTCGAGGTGCCCAAGAACGTCAGCGTCGTGGAGATGCACGACGGCTATCTCATCCCCGGCTTATGGGACATGCACGTCCACTCCGTCGCCAACGTGACTGTAGATAGATCCAACAAGTCGATCTCGGCTCAGGACTGGCACTTCCCGCTGTTCCTGGCCTACGGCATCACCGGCGTTCGCAACATGAATGACGGAACAGCCGACGTTGAGCTCGAGCTGACCAAAACGCTCAGGCGCCGACTGAGCAAGGGAGATCTTCACGGGCCACCTCGCTTTCTCACCGCAGGTCCTTCGATCGATGGCGATCCTCCCCTGGGCAGCAACCCAGTCGTGGTGCGCACCGCCGAACAGGCACGAACTGCGGTGCAACGGCTGGCTGCGAATGGCGCCGATCTCGTCAAGGTTTACGAGAATCTCTCCCGCGAGGCGTATTTCTCGATTCTGGACGAAGCCCGACGTCTGGGAATTCCCGTCGATGGCCACGTGCCGTTCCGCATCACACCCTTGGAGGTCGCCGACGCTGGCCAGCGCACGGTCGAGCATCCGGAGGCCCTATCGGCGGGCTGCGCGACCGATGCTGACAGCGAGCGGGAACGGTTCGCACGAGTCCTTTCCGGCTATGACAGCCTGGTCGAAAGCGAAAGGTTTCTCGCAATGTTTCGGCACACGCGCGCGCTTTACGACAGCAGGGATGGAGCTGCTTGCATGGCAACTGCTGAGGCTTTTCGGCGTAACGGTATTGCAGTTACCGCCGATCTGGTCGTGTATCAAGACGTCGTGCACTCGGACGAGGTTCTTTCGGATACGAGCAGCATTCGTTTCGTCCCCGAGGCAATTCGCCGCAACTGGAGGGAATGGTCCGAGTCCGAGACGGCTCGAACGTTTCGCTCGATCCTGCGTCCGATCCTGCCGCTCGAACTGGAGAATGTCCGTGTGTTGAACGAGGTCGGGGTCGTGTTGCTGGCGGGGACGGACGTCGGCGTGCCGTTACAAATCCCAGGGCTGAGCCTCCACAAGGAACTCGTAAGGCTGGTCGAGGCTGGGCTGACACCTCTGGAGACCCTGCAGACCGCTACGATCAACCCCGCTCGAGTGCTTGGCATGAGTGATTCGCTGGGGACCGTGGAGCCAGGCAAGCTTGCGGACCTGGTGCTGCTCGACGCCAATCCGCTCGAGGACATCTCAAACACGCAGCGAATTCGTGCGGTCGTTGCCGACGGTCGGCTCTACCGCCGTGCCGACTTGGACCGGCTGTTGGCCGAAGTCGAGGCCCTGCACTAACGGGGCCTCGTACGCGACAAGGAGGCGGCATGACAACCGTTTACAGCGGGCAGTCCGCTTCGAGGTCTTGCCCTGAATCGGAGCGTTGCGGATGTCCGCTTTGGGTCGTATCGAGACTGTGAAATCATGACCGCTACACGCCGAATCTCCGGAAGGGTCGCTTCCGGCGTCGTTAGGCCTCACATCCAACAACCACCCCTTCACCGCCCGTCCCTTGAAGACGATGCAATGACGAAGTACCTCATATCCTTTCCGGCATCCGCGATGAACGTTCCGAGCGAAGACATGGCGGCCGTCGGTGAGGCGGCGCGCTCCGTGATTCGCGAGGCGAAGTGTGCTGGTGTGTATGTATTTGGCGGAGGCATTGACTCTAGCATCGCACCCGTTCTGGTTGGACCCGATGGAGTGACCATCAACGAGACTTATCCGGAAACCAAGAAACTTGACGGCGGGTTCTGTGTCTTGGACCTTCCTTCGCGCGAGGCGGCCATTCAGTGGGCTGCAAAGATTGCAAAAGCATGTCGATGTTCGCAGGAGCTGCGCGAGTTCATGTTCGATCCTGAAAGCTGAATCCCAGTGCTTTTTTACCCCCTACCTCTAGGCAGAATCCGCTGGCCGAAATTTCTCCGTAGCTCCTGAAAGAAAGTCACCCCGAATTACGGCGGTGATATCGAGTCATGAGAGTGGGCGATCAACACGGAGGTGAATGGGTGGCTCACTCGTGCGGTGCTCGCCTGTCCCGTGCACGGAAGAGGTGAGCACGCCTGGATCACTATCCCCTATCCCCTATCCCCTATCCCCTATCCCCTTTCTCCAGTTGTTCCCGCAAGAACGGAATCGTGAGCCGGCGCTGGGCGACGAGCGAGGCCTGGTCGAGCCGTTCGAGCACGTCGAACAGCGAGTGCGGGTCGCGCGGCAGCCGATGCACGAGATAGAGCGCGGCCTCCCCGGACAGCTCCAGCCCGCGCGCCGCGGCGTGCCCGCGCAGCGCTTCGCAGAGCCCCGGCTCGTCCAGTTCGACGAGCTGGTGTATCGAGGCCGCGAGCAGACGCGACCGCAGGTCGGGCAACGTGAACTCGATGCTCGCCGGCGCGGCGGTGCTGGCCACGACGAGCCGGCCGCGGCCGTCGTGCAGCAGCGTGTAGAGCCGGAAGATCGCCGCGTTCCACTGCGGGTCCGTCGCGATGCACTCGAGTCCGTCGAGGCAGACCAGGTCCAGCTCCTCGCACCCGTCGAGCACGGCACTCGATGGCGCCGAGGCAAGTTCGAAGTAGGCTGCGGTCTCGCGGCGCTCACCGGCCGCGGCGCAGGCCGCCTGCAGCAGGTGGGTCTTGCCCGTCCCCGCGCGTCCCCAGATCCAGGCGACGCGAGGTCCGTGCGGATCGGCGAGCACGGCGCAGGTCTCGGCGTTATTCCCGGCAACGAAGCTGGCGAACCTGGCCGAGTCGCGCAGCCGGACACGCAGTGGCAACTGTTCCATCGTCACGGCTGCGGGCTGCGCGAGAGCGCGCGAGCACGGGCGATGCCCGCCGCGCGCTGCGAATAGATCAGGACGTAGTCGATGCCGCTCACGCCGGTCGAGACCACCACCAGCGCACCGAGCGCCGTCACGAGCCAGTCGGCCGGCCAGTGGTAGGCGGCCGACGCAACGACGGCCAGGCAGAACACGATCTGAGCGAGCGTGTTGGCCTTGCTGGGGCCCGTCGGGGTGCCGCGCACGGGTCCGAACAGCACCCGATAGGTGATCGCGCCGAAGACGATGACGAGGTCGCGCAGCAGCACGAGCGCCGTCATGACCCAGGGCACTTTGTCGTTGAGACTGAGACAGACGAAGACGGTCACGAGCAGCAGCTTGTCGGCCAGCGGGTCGAGGTGCTTGCCGAGCTCGCTCTCCCAGCCGAACCGCTTCGCCAGCGCGCCGTCGAGCGCGTCGGTGAACGCCGCGATCGCGAAGAGCGCCATGACCTCGGGATAACGGCCTTGCAGGATCCAGTGCGCGACCGGATAGACGAGCAGGATCCGCAGGATGCAGAGCAGGTTCGGCAGGAAACTCAGGCTCATGAAGACTGCCAGACGAAGTCCACGATGCCCGCCGCGCCGCCGGGCGCTTGCGCCGCCGGCGTGAGCCGGCCGTCGAGCGCGAAGATCCGGCGCAGCAGTTCCGCGTCGCCGCGCACGCCGAGGTCGAACTGCACGGAGTCGCGCTCGAACTCGCGCACGCCGACCGAGCGCACGAGGCTCAGGCCTTCGAGATATTCGGTGAGCGCCGCATAGTCGCGCACGTCGGCCACGCCGCCTATCCGCAGTCGCACGGTCGTGACCGCGCTCGTCGAGGCCGGTGCATAGCGGGCGGCCAGCGCGTCGGCCGCGGCGCCGACCGCCTGTCCGATGCCCCCCTGCACGCGCAGCGTCCGACCCGCGTGGGCGAACACCCATTCGTAGCTGCTGCCGTCGCCGCCGAGCCCGAGCAGGCCGGCGGGTTCGCCGGCCAGCCGCGCGCGTGCCGCCGCCGGATCGAGCGCCTCGGTCGGCCACGCGATCGGCACGCCGCGCAACTGTGCCGCGCGCTCGACTTCGAGCCGCTCGGTGACGCGATCGGCGTCCGTCACGGCGCGGGCACCCGCCGCTACGGCGGGCGTGAACAGCATGACCGTGACGACCGGACGCTCGGACGGCCAACGCGGCAGGCCCGCCTGCTGCAGCAGCTGCTCCATGGCGCGCGGGTCGAAACCCACCTTCAGCATGCGATCGGTGGTGGTCGAATACTGCTGCACGTAACTCGCGGGATCGGCGGCAGCCGCCACGACGCGCGGCGCGATCGCCGCGTCGGACCGTCCCGAGGCGCGCACCGCCGCCACCTTGAGCGCCTCGCCGAACGCCGCCGCCCGTTCGGCCTCCGTCGGCCCACCGAGCGCGACGACCGCCTGGTACGGCATCACCTCCGCCGCCGGTGCCATCGCCGGCAGCAGCCACGCGAGCACGCAGGCGACGGCCCGCCCGCGCGCGGAGCGGCGCGCCGGCGGGGGTCTTCCGACGTTGGAACGTGTGGAAGTCATTGATCGATGAGGAGTCCGGCGCCTGCGGCCGGCGTGTAAAATACCACAGCCTCGAGCCGGACCTTGGGGCGCACCCCGCCCCACGAGAACTCCCCACGATGGCCGAGAGCCCGACCCGCACCACCTATCGCGACGCAGGCGTCGACATCGAAGCCGGCGACGCGCTCGTCGACCGCATCAAACCGGCGGTCAAGCGCTCGATGCGCCGCGAGGTGCTCGGCGGCATCGGCGGCTTCGGCGCCCTGGTCGAAGTGCCGCTCGACCGCTATCGCCGGCCCGTCATGGTTGCGGGCACCGACGGCGTCGGCACCAAGCTGCGACTCGCCATCGAGACCGGCCGGCACGACACGATCGGCATCGACCTCGTGGCGATGTGCGTCAACGACGTCGTCGTGCAGGGCGCGGAACCGCTGTTCTTCCTCGACTACTACGCGACCGGCAAGCTCGACGTCGACACGGCCGAACGCGTCATCAGGGGTATCGTCGAGGGCTGCCTGCAGGCGGGTTGCGCGCTCGTCGGCGGCGAGACGGCCGAGATGCCCGGCATGTACGAAGGCGAGGACTACGACCTCGCCGGTTTCTGCGTCGGTCTCGTAGAGAAGGACGCGATCATCGACGGCACACGCACGAGTGCCGGCGATGCGATCATCGGCCTCGCCTCCTCCGGCGCGCACTCGAATGGTTACTCGCTGATCCGGCGCCTGCTCGCGCTGAGCGGCGCCGGACCGCACACGCAGCTCGACGGGCAGTCGCTCTACGACCTGCTGCTCCGGCCGACGCGCATCTACGTCAAGTCGGTCCTCGAGCTGCTGCGGCAGCAGGTTCCCGTTCACGGCGTCGCGCACATCACCGGCGGCGGTCCCACCGGCAACATCCCGCGCACGCTGCCGGCCGGCATGGAGGCGATCATCGACGCGCGTCTGTGGCCGCGCCCCGTCGTGTTCGACTGGCTGCAGCGCGTCGGCAACGTCCCGCGCGACGAGATGTACCGCACGTTTAACTGCGGCCTCGGCATGACCATCACCGTGCCGGCGCAGGACGCCGATCGCGCGGTCGAGCTGCTGCACGGCTGCGGCGAGACCGCCGCCGTCATCGGCGAAGTGCGCACCGGTGACCGCGAGGTCGTCATCGTCGAATGACGCCCGCGACGCCAGCCGCCATGCGCGTCGTGGTGCTCGTCTCGGGGCGCGGCAGCAATCTCGAGGCCATCGCGGCACGGGCCGACGCGGGTGAAATCCCGGTCCGCATCGTGGCCGTGGTCAGCGATCGCGCCGACGCCGGCGCCCTGGCCTGGGCCGCCGATCGCGGCATTCGCACGGCGGTGCTGTCGCCGAAGGACTTCGCCGACCGCGAATCCTATGGTCGCGCGCTCGGCGAGCTCGTCGCCGGTTTCTCGCCGCAACTCGTCGTGCTGGCAGGGTTCATGCGCATTCTGAGCGACGGCTTCGTCAACCGATTCGCAGGTCGCCTGTTGAACATCCATCCGTCGCTGCTGCCTCGCTATCCGGGTCTGCACACGCACCGCCGTGCGCTCGCGGCGGGCGACCGCGAGCACGGCGCCAGCGTTCACTTCGTCACTCCCGAACTCGACGGCGGCCCGGTGGTCATACAGGCGACGGTGCCCGTGCTGCCGGACGACGACGAAGAGAGCCTCGCCGCGCGCGTGCTCGCACAGGAACACGTGATCTACCCGCGGTGCGTCGGCTGGTTCGCCACGGGGCGGCTCGAATTCCGCGACGGCATGCCCTGGCTCGACGGCGCTCGACTCGAGGCGCCCGTCGTGCTCGACGCGGCACCGTAGCCCGCCTCACCCGACGACACAGGACTTCGCCGCCCATGGGACGACCGAACGCTACCGACGACGATTCGCGCACTGGCTGGCCGGTTCGTGCCGTGGCATCGCTCGCCATGGCCGTGTCGGTCGCGGCGCCGGCCGCGGTCGCCGACCCGTCGTCGCCGACACCCTCCCTGCAACCGTACACGGCGCGCTACCAGGTCAGTTATCGCGGCCTGGGCGGCGGCGAGATCGAGTCCTCGTTCCGCCGCGGCGCGCAGCAGGGCCTCTGGCAGTACGAGACACGCGCTCATCCGAACCTGTTCGGCCGGCTCGCGTTGAGCTCGCAGGCGCACGAACGGAGCATGATGCTGGTGTCGCCGGGCGAGGTGCGTCCGCTGTCGTTCACGTTCAACGACGGCTCGAGCGACAAGCACAAGGACGTGCAGCTCGTGTACGACTGGGCCGCGGGCCGGCTGACCGGCACCGCCGAAGGCAAGCCGGTCGAGATCGAACTCGCGCCGGGAACGCAGGACACCGCCTCCGTGCAGGCGGCGATGATCCAGGCGCGCCTCGCGGGACACAAGCCTAAGTCGTTCAGGATCGTCACGGGCGGAAAGCTGCGCGAATACCGGTACTGGATGGAAGGCACCCAGCAGGTCATGACGCCGTACGGCCAGGTCGAGGCCGAAGTCTGGGCCAGTGCGCGGGACGGCTCGAACCGCGTCTCGAAGGTCTGGCACGCGCCGTCGCTCGGCTTCGTCCCGGTGCAGGCGATCCAGTACCGCAAGGGCAACCCGGAGGTGCAGATGAAGCTGGTCCGGCTGCAGCGGCCGGAATAGTGTCTAGTGGCCAGTGTCTAGCGGTTAGTCGGAAGCGGCCGCTCCGACTGAACACTGGACACTATCCGCTGGACACTTCCCTCACGCTTTCGGCAGCGTCACGCCGCGCTGGCCCTGGTACTTGCCGCCGCGGTCCTTGTACGAGGTCTCGCACACCTCGTCCGACTCGAAGAACAGCATCTGCGCGACGCCTTCGTCGGCGTAGATCTTCGCGGGCAGGGTCGTGGTGTTCGAGAACTCGAGCGTCACGTGGCCTTCCCACTCCGGCTCGAGCGGCGTCACGTTGACGATGATGCCGCAGCGCGCGTACGTCGACTTGCCGAGGCACACGGTGAGCACGCTGCGCGGGATCCGGAAATACTCCACCGTGCGCGCCAGCGCGAACGAGTTCGGTGGAATGATGCAGACCGGCCCGTCGAAGTCGACGAACGAACCGGTGTCGAAGTTCTTCGGGTCGACGATCGTCGAGTTGATGTTCGTGAAGATCTTGAATTCGGACGCGCAACGCACGTCGTAGCCGTAGCTCGACGTGCCGTAGGAGACGATCTTGTGGCCGTCGACGGCGCGGACCTGCCCGGGTTCGAACGGTTCGATCATGCCGTGGGTCTCCACCATGCGGCGGATCCAGCGGTCCGACTTGATGCTCACGCTCAGGTGTCCTCGACGGTGATCCTGGGAAATCCGGTGGACGTCGCCGCGGCGACGGAGAGCCGCGCCGCGGTGCGTCGCGCCATGTCCAGATAGGCGGCTCCGATGCGGCTGCCCGGGTCGGCCACGACCGTGGGGTGCCCCTCGTCCGTCTGCTCGCGGATGCGGATGTCGAGCGGGAGCTGGCCGAGCAGGCTCACGCCGTACTGCTGCGCCATGCGCGCGCCGCCGCCCGCGCCGAAAATCGCCTCCTCGTGGCCGCAGTTCGAGCAGACGTGCGTGCTCATGTTCTCGACGATGCCGAGCACCGGAACGCTGACCTTCTGGAACATGCGCAGGCCCTTGCGCGCGTCGAGCAGCGCGATGTCCTGCGGCGTCGTCACGACCACGGCGCCGCTCACCGGCACGCGTTGCGAGAGCGTGAGCTGGATGTCGCCGGTGCCGGGTGGCAGGTCGATCACGAGGTAGTCGAGCTCGCCCCAGTCGGTATCGCCCAGCAACTGCGTCAGGGCCTGCGTGACCATCGGGCCGCGCCAGACCATCGGCTGCTCTTCCTCGATCAGGAAACCGATCGAGATGACCTTGACGCCGTGCGCCTCGAGCGGCTGGATCCGCCGGCCGTCCAGGCTCGTCGGCCGCTGGCCCTGCAGGCCCATCATGCGCGGCTGGCTCGGGCCGTAGATGTCGGCATCGAGCAGGCCGACGCGGGCGCCGTCGAGCGCGAGCGCCAGCGCGAGGTTCACCGCCGTGGTGGACTTGCCCACACCGCCCTTGCCGGACGCCACGGCGATCACGTTCTTGATGCCCGGCAACGGCTGCAACTGGCCCTGGACGGCTTGCGACGAGACCTGCCAGGACACCGTGACGACCGCCTCGGCGAGGCCCGGCTGGGACCGCAACCGCTGCTCGAGCGCGGCCGCGAGCGTCCGGGCGTAGGCGCCGAGCGGGAAGCCCAGCTCGACCTCCACCACCGGCCGCGAACCGTCCAAACGGACGGACTTCACAGCTTTCGCGTCGCCCAGAGGCATCCCGAGGTATGGTTCGACATAATTCCCGGCCAATAGCCGGGCTTGGGCGAGTCGATCGTCCGTCATCCTGGAACCGTCACGGAGTAGGGAGCGGCATGGGCCGTAAGGCTGCGATTGTAGCGGAAACGCGGGGAGCGCTGTCCGCCGGCGACGGCCGCGGATGCCCGCGGTCGCATGGCATAATCCGGCGGCGCTCCCGACCCGCCGTCGCGCCGGCCCGGCGTGGACTCGAATTCCACCGATGAGTTTTTTCACGAACCTCCGTGCCGACCGGTTGATCGCCGAGATCAAGGCCGCCGAAGCCGGCAATGGGCATCGTGAACTGCTGGAGAAGCTCACGCGCCTCGGGCCGTCGGCCATCCCGCGCGTGATCGACGCGCTCGCCAACGCCGACAAGACGGAGACAGCCGGCTTCGTCGCCGTGCTGACCGCACTGCTCGACAACCGGACCTTCCCGGTCGTGGCCGGTGGCCTCACCGAAGGCAACCAGCGGACGGTCAGCGGGGTGGCCACCGCGCTCTCCAGCTCGCGCAACTACGCGGCCAACCTGCTCTACGGCCTGCTCGACAACCCGACCATGCCCCGCGGCACCGTGGTGGGGATTCTCGCGGCGCAGAAGAGCCGGCTCAACGCGCGCGACCTGCTCCAGCGCGCCTACAGCCAGGAGCCCGCGGAAAAGGCCGCGATGTTCAAGATCGTGGCGGAGATCGCGGACGAGAGCCTGTTGCCCGAGCTGCTGAGCCGGCTCGAAGGCAAGGACCCGGTCGCGCGCACGCACATCATCAACATCCTCGCGCGCTTCAACCGGCCGCAGGTCGCGCAGGCGCTGCAGCAGCAGCTCAAGGACACCAACAAGTTCGTGCGCCAGGCGGTGCTCAACGCGCTCGCCGGCATGGGCAGCAACGCCGACGTCGGACTGCTGTGCGAGGTGCTGCGCGACCCGGACGTCGAGACCCAGCAGAAGGCGATCGACGCGGTGGTGCGCGCCAACCATCCCGACACCATCCGTCACCTGATCGGCATCCTGCGCGACGAGCACGAGAGCACGCGACGCGCGGCGGTCGAGGTGCTGAACGAAATCGGCACGCCGGCGCACATCAAGCACCTGCTGCAGTCGATCAAGGACGACGACTGGTGGGTGCGCAGCCGCGCCGCCGACGCGCTCGCCAAGATCGGCGGCCCGCGCGTGATCGAGGCCGCGCTCGGCCTGATCCGCGACCAGGACGAGGACGTGCGCCGCGCCGCGATCGAGATCCTGAACCAGACCAAGGACGAGCGCGCCGTCGATTTCCTGATCGAGGCGACCCGCGACGCCGACTGGTGGGTGCGCGAGCGCGCGGTCGACGCGCTCGCCGAAATCGGCAGCCCCCGTGCGCTCCCGGCGTTGCGCGACATGCTCGAGGTCGCCGACGAGCGCTCGCTGCCGACGGTCGTGCGCGCGCTCGGCAAGCTCGGCGACGCCTCGCTGGTGGCGAGGCTGATGCCATTGCTCGAGATCGACTCGAAGGAAATCCGGCTCGAAGTCATCACCGCGCTCGGCCGGCTGGTCGACGACCGCACCGCCGACGTCGTCCGTGCGCGGCTGGAGTCGGCGAGCACCGCGGTCCGCGACCCGACGGTCAGCCACGCGGCGATGCGCGCGGTGGAGGACCTCGACGCCCGGTTCGCGACCGGGGTGCGCGAAACGCAGCGCGCCGAGCGCATGGCCGAACCGTCGCGGACGCTGCTCGCCGAGCAGCCGGACTTCGACAGCATGGCGCGCCAGGCGGCGCAGCAGCGCCTCGACATCTCGAGCCTGAAGCCCGGCGACGTGCTCGAGGGCCGCTACAAGTTCGTGCAGAAGATCGGCAAGGGCGCGTTCGGCACCGTGCTGCTCATGGAGGACACGGTCGTCGACGAGCGCCTCGTACTCAAGTTCCTGAACCCGAACGTCTCCCAGGACGAGGAGATGATGAAGCGGTTCGTGCACGAGCTGCGCTACTCGCGCAAGATCACGCACCGCAACGTCATCCGCATCTACGACTTCCTGTTCATCCGCGGCAACTACGCG
>DASSJN010000166.1:0-11142 GCA_035691185.1 Steroidobacteraceae bacterium | reverse complement strand
CATCCTCGCGTGCGTCTGGCTGCTGCGCTGGACGTCGAAACCCAAGACGAGGGACGAGAAGATCGGCGGCGGCGCCGACACGGGCCACGTCTGGGACGGCGACCTGCGTGAATACAACAACCCGTTGCCCAAGTGGTGGCTGTGGCTGTTCTACGTCACGGTCGCGTTCGGCCTGCTCTACCTCGCACTCTACCCGGGCCTCGGCAGCTTCTCCGGCGCGAAGAAGTGGACGCAGGTGAGCCAGTACGAGCAGGAAAAGGCCGTGGTCGAAGCTCGCGCGAACGAGCTGCTCGCGCCGCTCGCGGCGCTGCCGATCGCCGATCTGGTCGGCAACGAGCAGGCGATGAGCACGGCGCACAACCTGTTCCAGCAGAACTGCGCGCAGTGCCACGGCTCCGACGGCGGCGGCGCAACAGGCTTCCCCGATCTCGCCAACGCCGACTGGCAGTGGGGCGCCGAATCCGACGCCGTGGTTGCCACGATCGCGAGCGGGCGCATCGCGGCGATGCCGCCCTGGGGCGCAGTACTCGGCGACCAGGGCGTCGAGGAAGTCGTGGCCTACGTGCAGACGCTGAGCGGGCAGCCGGCGGACGGCGGGCTCGCCGCGGCTGGCGAGGCCCGGTACCAGCAGGTCTGCGCCGCGTGCCACGGCCTCGACGGCAAGGGCATGGCCGCCGTCGGCGCACCGAACCTCACCGACGACGTCTGGCTGTACGGCAGCGACGCCGCCACCCTCCGGCAGACGATCGTCGCCGGTCGCAACGGCCAGATGCCCGCCTGGGGCGAGAAGCTCGGTGAACAGCGGGTCAAGCTGCTCGCCGCCTACGTCACGAAGCTGGCACAGGACGGCTCACGCTAGTGTGGCAGGCCGAGGGCGAATACACGGGCAGGATGCGGTGGCCACGCCTCGGCCAGGACGTGGCCATCGTGCTCTGGCCTTCCTTCCTCGTCGCCAGCGTCGCGACGATGGTGTGTTTCGCCTTTCTCGACCCGCTGCTCGTCGGCAACGACGACTATCCGCCGCCCGCCTTCGCCACGCGGATGTCGGGTTACGCGGTCGGCTTCTTTTTTTTCTGGCTGGTGGCCTCGCTGTCCAGCCTGATCACGCTGTACCTGGTCAGAACGGCGCATCCCGAAGCGGCAGACGAGGGGACTGACGACGGGACCCGGAGTCCCGAATGAGCGAAGTCGAAGAGCGTGTCGAAGGCGCACTGTACGCGGCGCGCCAGAAGATCTATCCCCGCGAGATCCAGGGTCGCTTCCAGAGCCTGCGCGTCTATGCCGTGTGGGCGCTGCTGGGGCTGTACTACGTGCTGCCCTGGGTTCGCTGGGAGGGGCGCCAGGCGGTGCTGTTCGACCTGCCGGCGCGCAAGTTCCACATTTTCGCGCTGACGCTCTGGCCGCAGGATTTCTATTTCCTGACCTGGCTGCTCGTCATCGCGGCGCTGTCGCTGTTCTTCGTCACGGCCCTCGCGGGGCGCCTGTTCTGCGGCTACGCGTGCCCGCAGACCGTCTGGACCGAAGTCTTCCTCTGGATGGAGCGGTGGGCCGAGGGCAGCCGCACGCAGCAGATGAAGCTCGCGCAGGCGCCCTGGAGCCGCGAGAAGGTCCTGCGCAAGGGCGCAAAGCAGGCGCTCTGGATCACGTTCGCGCTCTGGACCGGGTTCACGTTCGTCGGCTACTTCACGCCGATCACGGAGCTCGCGGTCAAGGTGGGTAATTTCGCGACCGGGCCGTGGGAGACGTTCTGGGTCCTGTTCTACGGCGGCGCCACGTACTTCAACGCGGGGCTCATGCGCGAGCAGGTCTGCAAGTACATGTGCCCGTACGCGCGCTTCCAGAGCGCGATGTTCGACAAGGACACGCTGATCATCACGTACGACCAGGGCCGCGGTGAACCGCGCGGGTCGCGCAAGCGAGGCACCGACTACAAGGCGAGGGGGCTCGGCGACTGCATCGACTGCACGATGTGCGTGCAGGTCTGCCCGACGGGCATCGACATCCGCCAGGGCCTGCAGTACGAGTGCATCGCCTGTGCGGCGTGCATCGACGCCTGCGACGAGGTCATGGACAAGGTCGGCTACCCGAAGGGGTTGATCCGCTACGACACGCAGCGCGGCCTCGAGGGCAAGCCGAAGAAGGTGCTGCGCCCGCGCACGATCGTCTACGCGTCGCTGCTCGCGCTGCTGACCGTCGGCTTCGGTGTCACGCTCTCGAACCGCAACGTCGTCGGCGTCGACGTACTGCGCGACCGCAACGCGCTGTTCCGCGAGCGCGCCGACGGACTGATCGAGAACGTCTACAACGTCAAGATCCTCAACAAGGACCGCGAGGCACACGAGTTCACGATCGCGGCGAACGGGCTGCCCGGGCTGGAGGTCGACTACGGCGCGGGCACCGTCGCCGTCGGCCCTGGCGAGGTCAGGAGCGTGCCCGTGCGGATCCGGGTGCCGCGCGGCGAACTCGCGGGCGGCGCGGACATCTCCGTCTCCATCCGCACGGCCGACGAGCGCGCGCTCGAGGCGACGGGCAAGGCGCGCTTCCTCGCGCCCACGAACTGATAGGCTTTTCCATCATGAGCACCGAGACTCCTCGTCCCTGGTACACACAGGCCTGGCCGTGGATGCTGATCATCCCGCCTGCCGGCGCCGTGATCGGCGGCGCGATCACGCTCTACCTCGCCGTCTCCCGCCCCGACACGCTGGTGCGCCAGGACTGCCATCGCGAAGGCGCCATCACGGTCTGCGGCGAGGTCGCCCCGCGCAATCCATGACCGGTGCCGCGGGCTCAGCTTGCTTCCATTGCGGCGAGCCCCTCCCGGCGGGCGTGCGCATCCATGCACGCATCGGCGGTCGTGAGCAGGCCGTCTGCTGTCACGGCTGCAAGGCCGTCGCGGAATTCATCACGGGCGCGGGGCTCGACGACTACTACCGCTACCGCGACCAGGCCGGCGCGCGCGCCGACGAACTGCCGCGGCCCGATCGGTGGTCCGCGTATGACCGGCCCGAACTCGTCGAGCGCCTGACGCGAGCGGAGCCGAACGACGCACGCTCGATCACGGTCCTGCTCGAGGGACTGCGCTGCTCCGCCTGCAGCTGGCTCGCCGACAAGGCACTGCACCTGCAGAGCGGCGTCCTCGACGTCAGCGTAAATCCCGCGACCGCGCGCGCACGCCTGGTCTGGGACCCGGCGAAGGTCCGGCTCGGCGACCTGCTGCGCGTGCTGGAACACGTGGGCCTGCGCCCGCACCCGCTCGCCGGCGAGCCCGCGGAACAGGTCGCGATGCTCGAGCGGCGTGCCGCGCTCAAGCGCCTCGCGGTCGCCGGCATCGGCATGATGCAGGTCATGATGTTCGCGCTGCCGCTGTACGTGGGCGGCATGGAACGCGGCATGCACGAGTTCTTCCGGCTCGTCAGCATGCTGATTTCCGTGCCGGTCGCGGTGTATTCGGGCTGGCCGTTCTACGTCGGCGCGTGGCACGCGCTCAGGGGCCGCACCGTGAGCATGGACGTGCCCGTCACGCTCGGCATCCTGTCCGCATTCATCGCGAGTGTCTGGCACGCACTGATCGGGCGCGGCGAAGTCTATTTCGACTCGGTGACGATGTTCGTCTTCTTCCTCGCGCTCGGGCGCTACGTCGAGATGGTCGCGCGGCACCGCGCGGGCAGCGTGGCCGACGCCCTCGCCCGCCTCGCGCCGGTCACGGCGCGTCGCGTTCGCGGGGAGCAGGTCGAGGACGTGCAGGCGATCGAGCTGCAACCCGGTGACGAGATCCTCGTGCGCACGGGCGAAGTGTTCGCGGCCGACGGCGCGGTCGCCGAGGACACCGAGGGACGCGTCGACGAATCGATGCTGACCGGCGAATCGATCGCGATCGCGAAGACGCGCGGCGCGACCGTGCATGCCGGCACGCAGAACCTCGGGGCGCCGCTGCGCGTCCGCGTGTCGGCGGTGGCAGGGAACACGGTGCTCGCCGGCATCGTCGCGCTGCTCGAGCGCGCGCAGGCCGAGCGCCCGCGCCTCGCTAAGGCCGCCGACCGCGCGGCGGCGTGGTTCCTCGGTCGCATCCTGGTCGGCGCCGCGATCGTGTTCGCGGTCTGGTGGCTCGTCGATCCGGCCAAGGCCTTCCCCGCGACCCTCGCGGTGCTCGTCGTGACGTGCCCGTGTGCACTCTCGCTGGCCACGCCGGCCGTGCTCGCCGCGGCGACCGCGGACCTCGCGCGTCGGGGCGTGCTGGTCGCGCACTCCGATGCGTTCGAGGCGCTCGCCCGGGCGACGCACGTGCTCTGGGACAAGACCGGCACGCTCACACGTGGGCTCGTGCGGATCGAGGACATCCGTCCGATGCGCGACGTGCCCGCCGAGGACTGCTTCGCGCTTGCCATCGCGCTCGAGCGACGCTCCGAGCATCCGATCGCGAAGGCGTTCGTCGCGGCCGGGACCGCCGCGGCGACGGCGACCGACGTGCAGGTCGAGGCCGGCCACGGCCTCGAAGGCACCGTGAACGGCACGAGGCTGCGTGTCGGCACGCGCGACTACGCCGCGGGCCTCGCCGGTGCAGCGCCCGCGGCCCCGCCGATCGAACCGGACGACGCCGGCAGCTCGGTCTACCTCGGCGACTCGCAGGGTCTGCTCGCCGCGTTCCGCCTCACCGATCCGCTGCGCCACGAGGCGACCGCGTGCGTCGACCAGCTGGCGCGCATGGGCCTGCATTCATCGATCGTGAGCGGGGACGCGGCGTCTGCGGTGCAGGCGATCGCGGCACGCAGCGGCATCGAGCACTTCGAGGCTCGCCTGACGCCGCAAGGCAAGGTCGCGCGCCTGCAGTCGCTGCAGGCGACTGGCGCCGTCGTGATCGCCGTGGGCGACGGCATCAACGATGCGCCGCTGTTGCGCGGCGCGGACGTCGCGATCGCGATGGGCCGCGGCTCGGCGCTGGCACAGACGAGCGCCGACCTGATCCTCGTGCGCGACTCGCTCGACCAGTTGCCCGGCATCGTCGGCCTCGCGCGCCGCGCGCAGCGCATCGTGCGGCAGAATCTCGCCTGGTCGATCGGCTACAACCTGGCCGCGCTGCCGCTCGCGGCCCTCGGACTCGTGCCCGCGTGGCTCGCGGCGATCGGCATGTCGCTGAGCTCGGTGCTGGTCGTGCTGAATGCGACACGCGTCGCGCGGCGCTCGGCGCGCGCGCCGCGGGCCCACTGGACCGACGCCAGCCCCGCCCGGGTCGCATGAGATGGAAATCCTGTATCTGATGGTCCCGCTGGGCATGGTGCTGGTCGGGGTCGGCGTCTGGGCCTTTTTCTGGGCCGTCGGCAGCGGCCAGTTCGACGATCTCGACAGCCCCGGCTGGTCGGTACTCGGCGACGACAAGACCCTTCCCCCGCCGGAGGACGAGCACGCCGACCAGGAGTCCAGCCGTCCGCCGGAGCCTCCCGCGCCATGACAGGAATCGACGTCGCCAGCTTGAGTCTCGGGGCCGCCTTTCTGGCCGGCCTCGCCGGCAGCGGGCATTGCCTCGCGATGTGCGGCGGCATCGCCGGGGCACTCGCCATGCGGGGCAACGCCGCGGGCGCAACGCACGCCCGCCTCGGAACGCGGCTCGGCCTCGCACTTGCGTACAACGTTTCGCGCGTGACGAGTTATGCGATCGCCGGCGCGATCGCCGGACTGCTCGGCCGCACGTTGCTCGGCGCAGTCGACGTCGCGCCGATGTCGATGGCGCTGCGCATCGTGGCCGGCGCGGTGATGATCGCGGCGGCGGGGCGCCTGCTGTTCGGCTGGCGCCTGCTCGACCCACTGGAGGCGGCCGGATCGGGACTGTGGCGCAAGGTACTGCCGTGGGCCTCGGGCCGTCGACATGCGCAGGGCGGCATGGGCGGCGCCGTCGCCATCGGGCTGGCCTGGGGCTGGCTCCCCTGTGGCCTGACCTATTCGATGCTGCTGCTCGCCGCCACCACCGCGAGCGTCGCCAGGGGCGCGCTGGTCATGACGGCGTTCGGCGTCGGCACACTGCCGGCGATGGTCTCGGCGACCGTCGTGTTCGATCGCGCGGCGCGGGCGCTCTCGGCGAAGGCGACGTTGCGCACGGTCGCGGGCGCGCTGCTGCTGGCGTTCGGCGCCTGGACGGCAGGCAACGCCGCGTACCACGCGGTCGCGCATGCCAGCCACGGCGCCCCCTCGGCACAGGCGCAGGACTCAGGCGCTACGCATCGACATTGACGGTGGACGACGGCGCCGCCACCGGGCCCGCGTGGACCTCGGCGGCGGCCCGTCTCCGAGACGCGGTGCCGCGCACAACGGCTGCGGCACCGGGGTCTACTGGATCGTGATCGCCAGCGGGCGCGGCTTCTCCACGGCCACGCGCGGCAGGGTGACGATCAGCACGCCGTCCTTGGACTCGGCACGGATTCCCTTCGTATCGACGTCCTCGGGGAGCGCGAAGCTGCGCTCGAACATCCCGTAGTAACGCTCCGTGCGATGCACCTTCTCGCCCTTCACCTCTTTCTCGACCTTGCGCTCGCCCTTGATGGTGAGTACGCCGTCGTCGAAGAGGACCTTGACGTCCTCCTTGCGGACGTCGGGCAGGTCGATCTTGACGAGATATTCTTTCTCCCGCTCGATGACGTCCGCGGGCGGCACGAACTCATACTCTCCTTCGGTGAGCCTGGCTGGCAGCCGGCCGAACAGCGGGCTGAAGCCTTTCAACAGGTCGTCCATTTCCCGGAACGGTTCCCAACGCATCAATCTCATGGCGCCTCCTTGGGGTTCTCCCCCTGGCCAAAGAGCCACGTGGCCGGCGTTCCCCGGCCCCGTTCCCTATTGTGGTCGCACGCCCGGGCAGCTTGGATTCGCAGCGATGCATAAGGGCGTTTCCAGTAATACCTAGTGCGGCGAGACCGGTTCACTTACGATTCGCATCTTTCGTGCCACCGCGCAGGACTTACTTGTTCGACGACCGACAGCCACACGCCGCGGCCGCCGGGGACGGCGCCGGGCCGAGCCGCTCCAGCCAGGCGGAACTGGAGTTCCGCTCGCTGCTCGACGCCGCCGTCGACGCGATCATCGTGATCGACCATCGCGGGCGCGTCGAGCAGTTCAGCCTCGCGGCGGAGCGTATCTTCGGCTACCGCGCCGAGGAGGTCGTCGGCTGCAACGTCGACATGCTGATGCCCGCGCCATACCACGCCGAGCACGACAGTTACATCGAGCGCTACAACGAGACCGGGGAAGCCCGCATCATCGGCATCGGGCGCGAGGTGCGGGCCCGGCGCAAGGACGGAACGATCTTCCCGTGCGAGCTGGCCGTGGGCCAGGTGGCCCAGGCGGCCCCGCCGCGCTTCATCGGCTTCATCCGCGACATCACGCTGCGCAAGCAGGCCGAGGAGCGGCTGCGGCGCAGCGAGGCCGAGCTGCGACTCGCGCAGGAACTCGCGAACCTCGGCAACTACGTGATCCACCTCGATCACTCCGAGCCGGACTACTACTCGCCGCAACTGCACCGCATCCTCGGCATCGCGTCCATGGACGACGCGGTGCCGCTGACCACGCTGCTGCGGCTCTGGGTGCACCCGGGCGACCGAGAGAAACTCGACGAGGCGGTGGCGGACCTGCAGTCGACCCAGGCGTCGTGCGATGTGGAATACCGGATCGTCCGCACCGACGGCGTCACGCGCCACCTGCACCACATCGCGCAGATCACGCGCGACACCCAGGGCCATCCGCTCAGGCACGTCGGTACCATCCACGATGTGACCGACCGCCGCCAGGGCGAGGACGAAGCGCGGCAACTGCAGGAGCGCCTCACGCACTTCAGCCGGCTCTCGACCATGGGCGAGATGGCGGCGGGCCTCGCGCACGAAATCAACCAGCCGCTGTCGGCGATCACGATGTACGCGCAGGCGTGCCAGCGCTTCATGCGCTCGCCGAACCGAGAAGACGACGACGTGATGGCAGCCCTCGAGCAGATCAGCGCGCAGGCGCTGCGTGCCGGCGAAGTCATCCGACGCCTGCGCAACTTCGTCAAGAACCGCGAGGTCAAGCGCGAGCCCGTCGACTGCAACCGCCTGCTCGACGACCTGCGCACGCTCGCGGAGACCGACGCGCGGCTGCACAACGTGCGACTGCGCATCGAGGCCGAGCCAGGATTGCCGACGGTCTACGCCGACCCGATCCAGCTGCAGCAGGTGGTGCTGAACCTCGTCCGCAACGCGATCGACGCGATGTCGGACGTGCCGGAGACGCAGCGGGAGGTCGTGCTGAGCACGCACCGGCTGCCGGAGGGCGAAATCGAAGTCGTCGTCGCCGACCACGGCTCGGGGCTGGCGCCCGAGGCGACCGAGCACCTGTTCAACCCGTTCTTCACGACCAAGGCGGGCGGCACGGGGCTGGGCCTGGCGATCAGCCGGTCCATCGTGCGCGCCCACGGCGGGCGGCTATGGCACACTCCGAACGAGCGGATGGGTGCGCGTTTTCATTTCACGCTGCCGGTGTCCCCGGCGCCGGAAGGGGAGTAGTTGCGAGTGATCAAGGAAATCAGGCCCACGGTGTTCGTCGTCGACGACGACGCGGCGGTGCGCGACTCGCTGCGGATGCTGCTCAAGTCCGTCGGCCTGCCCGTCGAAGTGTTCGAATCCGGGCAGGAATTTCTCGACGCCGAACGGGACGACCGCCCGGGATGTCTCGTGCTCGACATCCGCATGCCGGGCATGAGCGGACTCGAATTGCAGGGCAAGCTCAACGAGCGCCACTCGATCCTGCCGATCATCTTCATCACGGGCCACGGTGACGTGCCGATGGCGGTGGAGGCGATGCAGGCGGGAGCGGTCGACTTCATCCAGAAGCCGTTCCGCGACCAGGACCTGCTCGACCGCATCAACCAGGCGCTCGAGAAGGACGCGGGCAGCCGGCGCATGCTGGCCGAGCGCAACATGATCCGCAAACGGCTCGAATCGCTGACGCCGCGCGAGCGCGAAGTGCTCGACCTCGTCGTCGCGGGCAAGGCGAACAAGGTCATCGCCGGCGACCTGAACTTGAGCCAGCGCACCGTCGAAATTCACCGCGCACGCGTCATGGAGAAGATGGAAGCGCATTCGCTCGCGCACCTCGTGCGCATGGTGCTCGAGGTCGAGCGCGCCGAAGAATAGGCTTGCTGCGGCGCACAATCCGCCTCGCTGAGAATCGCTTTCGTTTAGGTATAAGTCCCCATTTGCCGGCGCGTCCTGCGCCGGAAAACTGCGTTCATGCGACCACATCGCGCAGCGCAGTTCACCGTATCTGATCCTCCCTGCGGCTCGTCCTGAGCTGGCCGGGCCTGTGGTCGCGTCCCCCGACATGACACCCTCGATCTCTGCAGCGAACGAGGCTCCGCCGACGGTCGGAGTCGTCGATCCGGATCCCGTCGCTCGCGCCGGGATCAAGGCATTGCTGCAGCCCGTCGGCGTCGAAGTGGTCCCGTTCGAGAGCGCGGAGGCATACCTGCTGTCGGGCTCGGGCAAGCACCTGGCCTGCCTGATCGTCGACCTGCTGCTGCCGGGCATGAGCGGCCTGGAGCTGCTGCGGCGCCTGCGCGGGATCGGCAACGACGTGCCGGTCATTCTGCTGGCGGACGAATCCGACGTTCCGACCGCGGTCGCGGCCATGCGGGAAGGGGCCACCGACTTCATCGAAAAACCGTATGCCAACGTCGCGGTGCTGAAGCAGGTGCGCAAACTCCTGCACGGCCGGGGCGGCGAGGATGGCGGCGCGGTGCATCCCTGACAAGCCCGGGCCGACAGGCTCATGAGCAACCCACTCGAGAGCTGGCAGGAGGAGAAGCAGTCCTCCTGGCTGTACCGCGAGCTCGCCGAGTGCGAGCAGGATGCGAAGATCGCGGAACTGTTTCGCGCACTCGCGGCCGCCGCGGATTTCCAGGCCGAGAGATGGCTGGCCGCGAAGCCGGGCCTTTCGCCGCCGTCGTTCGCACCCAGCGTTCGCGCGCGGATCACGGTCGCGCTGGCACGCGCGATCACGCCGCGCCGCGTGCGCCACGTACTCGCGGCGATGAAGGTCCGCGGGCTCTCGGCGTACGATTCGCAGCGCTCGCTGGCCGGCCACTTGATGCCGACGTCGGTCTCCGACGTCGGTGCCAGGCACAAAGGCTACGGCGGCGGCAACCTCCGCGCGGCCGTGTTCGGCATCAACGACGGACTCGTCTCGAACACGAGCCTGATCATGGGCGTGGCGGGCGCTGCCGCGACCGCCGAGTTCGTGCTCACGACCGGCGTGGCAGGGCTGCTGGCGGGCGCGCTGTCGATGGCGGCCGGCGAGTACGTGTCGATGCGTTCGCAGCGCGAGATGTTCGAGTACCAGATCGGCCTCGAGCGCGACGAGTTGCACGAGTATCCGGAGGAGGAAGCCGAGGAGCTGGCGCTGATCTACCAGGCGCGCGGCATGCAGCTCGACGAGGCGCGACGCGTGAGCCGCGAGCTCGTGAAGAACGAAACGAATGCGCTCGATGCGCTCGCGCGCGAGGAACTCGGCCTCAATCCCGACGACCTCGGCTCACCCTGGGGCGCGGCTATTTCGTCGTTCCTGGCGTTCGCGGTCGGGGCGGTCATCCCGCTCGTGCCGTTCCTGTTCGGACTGCCGCTCGGGCGCGCGGTCGTGCTCGCCGCGATCGTGGCCGCGTGCGCGTTGTTCGGCGTCGGCGCGGCGCTGAGCCTGTTCACGGGCCGCAGCGCGCTCGCCGGGGGCCTGCGCATGGTCTTGATCGGCGGCGGCGCAGGTGTCGCGACGTGGGGGATCGGTTCGCTGCTCGGCGCCGCCATTTCGTGAGCGCGCCATTGCCGCGCCGCCCCGGCCATTCGGTCTTCGTTCGCAAGGACGCCGTGAACCCGGCCCTGGGGGCTTCGGCCGCGGCGTCCATGCCGCGGACGACCTTGCGAACGAAGACCGAACGGCCGTGTCGTCGCGCCTGACGCTGCGCGGTTTGGCTTCGCGCTAGCTGCCGCCTTCCGCCCACTGCCGCAACTGCGCGAGCAGCCGACGTCGCTCTTCGACGAGTTCGAGGATGATCGCGGCGCCGGGCAGGTTGACGCCGAGGTCTTCGACCAGGCGCGCCATCGTACGCAGCCGCGGTACGTCCGCGAGCGGAAAGGCCCA
>DASSJN010000165.1:0-4882 GCA_035691185.1 Steroidobacteraceae bacterium | reverse complement strand
CAGCACTTCGGCGCAGGCCGTGCCTTCGGGATACGGCAGTTCCGCGTGTGCGTCGACGATCAGCATGCGTCGCAGCGGCACCATCGCGGCGATGCCGAGCAGCGCGCCGAGGAACGCGAGCGCCACGACCTGCCAGTACGGCGGCACCAGGCCCCAGAGGAACAGTGCCGGGATCGTGAAGATCGTGCCGGTCGCGAGCGACGTCGACGCCGAGGCCACGGTCTGCGAAAGATTGGCTTCGAGGATGGTGCCGCGCGTGCGCAGCAGGTGGAACACGGCGACGGTCATCACGGCAGCCGGAATCGACGCCGAAACGGTCATGCCGACGCGCAGGCCGAGGTAGGCGTTGGCCGCGCCGAACACGATGCCGAGCACGACGCCGACCGCGACCGCCTTGAACGTGAATTCGGCGACACCGGTGGGATCGTGCTGCAGGGTCGACATGGCGCGCGATGATCTCGTACCGGTCGACCGCGACGCAATCGCTGGCCATGCGTGACTCCGCGACCGTGCGCCTGACGTTGCCGCGTAGAGGCGCAGCGGCCGGAACGGTGGCGAGCGTCCGATCCGGCTGTCGACACCGCGGCCGCCGGTCTAGAATCGACCCGCCCTTCAGCCCCGGACGCCCATGCCCGACTTCATTCTCGCGCTCGACCAGGGCACGACGAGCTCGCGCTCGATCGTGTTCGACCACGCCGGGCGCGTCGTCGCGATGGCCCAGCGCGAGTTCGCGCAGCATTTCCCGCGCTCCGGCTGGGTCGAGCACGACGCCGAGGAGATCTGGGCGACGCAGGCCGCGACGATCGCCGAGGTGCTGGCTCGCGCGCGCCTCGCGCCCAGCGACGTTGCCGCGATCGGCATCACGAACCAGCGCGAGACGACCGTGCTCTGGGACCGCCGCACCGGCCGCCCGATCGCGCCAGCGATCGTGTGGCAGGACCGCCGCACGGCGGACCTCTGCGAACGTTTGAGGCGCGACGGCCTCGAGCCCGAGGTCACGCGCCGCACCGGACTGCTGCTCGACCCGTATTTCTCCGGCACGAAGCTCGCGTGGCTGCTGGAGAACGTGCCGGGTGCACGCGCGCGCGCCGAGGCGGGCGAACTCGCGTTCGGCACGATCGACAGCTGGCTGGTTTGGAAACTCACCGGCGGCGCGACCCACGTCACCGACGTCTCGAACGCGAGCCGCACGCTGCTGCTCGACGTCACGACGGGCCGCTGGGACGACTTCATGCTCGAGCTGCTCGACATCCCGCGCGCGGTGCTGCCGCAGGTCGTGCGCTCCTCGCTGGGCCGCACCGCGCCCGTCGGCGCGCTCGGAGGCCGCGACGTCCCGATCGCCGGCATCGCGGGCGACCAGCAGGCGGCATTGTTCGGACAGGCGTGCTTCGAGCCCGGCATGGCCAAGAACACCTACGGCACCGGCTGCTTCCTGTTGCTCAATACCGGCAGCGAACCGCTCGCCTCCGGCAACCGCCTGCTCACGACGATCGCGTGGCACACCGACGACGTGCGCCGCTGCTACGCCCTCGAGGGGGCCGTCTTCGTCGCCGGGGCAGTCGTGCAATGGCTGCGCGACGGGCTCGGGTTCATCGAGCGCTCCGGCGACGTCGAGGCGCTCGCCGCGAGCGTCGACGACTCGGGCGGCGTCTACCTCGTGCCGGCGTTCACGGGCCTGGGCAGTCCGCACTGGGACGCCTATGCACGCGGCACGATGGTCGGGCTCTCGCGCGGAACGACTCGCGGCCACATTGCACGGGCCGCGCTCGAGGCGATCGCGTTCCAGAGCGCCGAAGTCCTGCTCGCGATGCAGAAGGACGCGCGCCAGCCGCTGATCGAGCTGCGCGTCGACGGCGGCGCGACCGCAAACGACCTGCTGATGCAGTTCCAGGCCGACCTGCTCGGCGTGCCGGTCGTGCGGCCCGAGGTCACCGAGACGACGGCGCTCGGCGCGGCGTACCTGGCCGGGCTCGGCGTCGGATTCTGGAGTTCACCGGCCGAGGTGGCCGCGAACTGGCGCGCGCAGCACCGCTTCGAACCCGCCATGTCGCGCGACGAGGCTGGCGCGCGGCTCGCGCGATGGTCGCAGGCCGTGACGCGCTCGCGCGACTGGCACGTCGAGGCCTAGGGGCGCGCCATGGGCAAAGCCATCGCTCTCGCCACGCCGGTCTTCTTCCTGCTGATCGCGATCGAGCTGGTCGTCGCGCGGGCGCGTGGCCTGCAGGGCGCCTACCGTCTCAACGACGCGGTCAACAGCCTGAGCCTGGGCGTCATGAGCGAGGTGGTGAAGCTGTTCGTGCGCGTGCTCACGATCGGCATCTATGCGTGGCTGTTCGAACACGTCGCGCTCGGCCACTGGCCTGCCGATGCCTGGTGGGCCTGGCTGCTCGCGATCGTGTTCTACGACTTCTGCTATTACTGGAACCACCGGCTCGGGCACGAGAGCGCGGTGTTCTGGGCTTCGCACGTCGTGCACCACCAGAGCCAGTGCTACAACCTGTCGACCGCGCTGCGGCAGACGAGCAGCGGCGCCCTGCTCTCCTGGATCTTCTACGTGCCGATGGCCGTCGCCGGCGTGCCGACCGAAATGTTCGTGGTCGCCGCCGTCGTCGACTTGCTGTACCAATACTGGATCCACACGGAGGTCGTCGGCAAGCTCGGCTGGTTCGATCGGTGGTTCGCCTCGCCGTCCAACCACCGCGTCCATCACGCCGTCAACGACCGCTACGTCGATCGCAACTACGGCGGTATCTTCATGTTCTGGGACCGTCTCTTCGGCACCTTCGTCGAGGAGACCGAGAAGTGCGTCTACGGCACGCGCGCCCCGCTCGCGTCCTGGGACCCGCTCTGGGCGAACCTGGAGGTCTACGCCGACCTCGCGCGCAAGTCGTGGCAGGCCGGGCGTTGGCGCGACAAGGTCCTGGTCTGGTTCATGCCGCCGGGTTGGCAGCCGGCCGCCGCGTCGGGCCGTCCGTGGCAGAAACCCGCGTTCGACCTGCGCCAGGTGCGTACCTACGACCCACCGATGAGCCGCGCTGCGCGGATCTTTGCCGCCGTCCAGCTCACGCTGGCGATCCTCGCGACGCTGCCGCTGCTCTGGTTCGCCGACACGATGCCGCGCGCGACCCTGCTCGCCGGCGCGGCGGCGATCGTCGCAGCGCTCTGGCTGACGGGGGCGGTCATGCAGGGCCGCGTGCGTATCGGCACGGCGCTCGCTGTCGAGGCGACCTTCGCACTGGCCGTGCTCGTGATATGAAGATGAAACAAGTCAAGCCGCGCTACGACTGCTCGAAGTGTCCCGGCTACTGCTGCAGCTACTCGCGGATCGCCGTGACGGATTTCGACATCGAGCGGCTGGCGCGTCATTTCGGCATCGGCACGGACAGGGCGCGCCGCAAGTTCACCTACCGCTACAAGACGAAGGAACACGACGAGCAGTTGCTGCGCCACAAGAAGGACCACGTCTACGCCTCGACGTGCCGGTTCTTCGACCAGCAGAAACGCCGCTGCACCGTCTACGAGGCACGCCCGTCGGTGTGCCGGATCTATCCGGAGGACAGTGGCTGCGGCTACTGGCAGTTCCTGAAGTTCGAGCGCGCGCAGCAGGGCGACGACGAGTTCATCCCGTCGGCCTGATCCGGCCAGTCCGTCAATCATCGGCAGTCGTCAGCGGAACCGGTATCCCACGGAGACGCCGAGCATGAGGGAGTCGGCCGCGACCGGCCCGAGTTCGGAACTCAGGGCGCGCGCGCTCCCGTCGAGGTCCGCCCAGCGCAGGTCGGCATTGACGCGCACTCGCTCGGAGAACTGCAGTTCCGCACCGAGTTCGGCCGCCGCACCCATCGACGTGCTGCGGTTGCGTCTCGAAAACCTCGTGGGGCCGGGCTCGTCCCGGTCGTCGTGGAAGTACTTGGCGCGATTGAGCCCGGCGCCGGCGTACGTTCGCAGTGCACCGCCTTCGTGCAGCGTGTAACGAGCCGTGAGCAGGTCCGTGCCGTCCGGCCGGTTCTCCTGCAGGACGAGGCACACGTCGCCATCGGTCGCGGACATGCGCCCGTCGACCAGGTCGCTGCCGGCGCGATAGCGCAGCCAGTCTGGATCGTCCGCTCGTGTACGTCGCTTGGGGTCGCGCATCAGCTTCTGCAGCCGGGCGGCGCCATCGCGCCACCACCATGCACGCGGCGCAGCCGGCGGTGAGTCAGATTCCCGCGCCGCAGTCTGGGGGTGGTCGAGCGGAGCGTCGGCACGCGCCGTCGCCGGCAAGAACGCGCACGCGATCGCCAGGCTGCCGAGCAGCAGGATCGATCGCCACATCCTCACTTCTCCACACGCGGCCATCTGGTACCCCCGATGTCCGGCAGCCCCGCTATCCCCATGCTCGACAGCTTATGGGGACCGGAAGCTTTGCGTCCCCGCCTTACGGCGGGTTTGCCGATGGGAGCCACCCTACTCTTTCGTAGGAAAGCCAGAACGGGCTGCGGGGATTCGATGAAGAAACTGTGACGGCCGGCGCGGGCGGGCGAGGCCCCTGGGGACGTTACGTCAAACGCGCGCGAGCCACTGCAGCGTATCGGCGAGCACCTGCGCCCGCTCGGGCTCGTTGAAGACCTCGTGGTAGAGCCCTTCGTAATAACGCACCGTGCGCTTGTGCACGTCGAGCGCCTGGTAGACGGGCCGCGTGCCGCCGACGGGCACGAGCGTGTCGGCGGTACCGTGCAGGACGAGCGTGGGCAACTTCAGCCGTGGCGCCTGGGCCAGGAAGCCCTCCATCGCCTGCAGCAGCTCGACCAGCGTGCGGGCCGGGATCGCACGGTGATGTACCAGCGGATCGGATTCGTACGCGCGCACGACGGCCGGGTCGCGGCTCACCGCGGAGGGCGGC
>DASSJN010000164.1:0-10560 GCA_035691185.1 Steroidobacteraceae bacterium | reverse complement strand
TCATTGTTCGGTTCCCAGGTATAGCTGATGACCGGCAGTGACGCTCCATAGCTGTCGGCGCCGGAGAGAAAGACTTCCGAACCGCCGCGTACCGTCAACGTGATGTTGCCGTCGCTACCAGTGAACGGGTGATTCAGCGCTTTCGCCCATGCAATCGGCCGGTCGCTCTTCTGGTCTCCCACGTCGCTCGCGCCGCTGCATCCGAGCAGTATTGCCGCACTCGCCGCCAGCACCAATCCCCGCAAGATCTCCCGTGCCATCAGCGTCTCCCTGTGTGCGTCCCGGTTCTCGCCGCCCCGGCCGTGCAGCGCCCGAAACTCTCTTATGTTGTCGTCGGCTCCTATCGTCCGAACTCGTAGCGAAGTCCGCCCGTAATCACGGAGTTCGAGTAATGGTCGAGATCGAGGACTTCGAGGTATTGGACGAACCCCATCAGCCCTCCTTGCAGGACGACAGTCAGACCCCCGGCGAGCGTGTAGTAATCGTCGTCCGGTTCGTCCGTTGGAACGTTGAAGTTCGGGTCGTCTGCGACGTCTTGCACGAGGAGTTCATAGGCGTCCGCGTACAACGCAGAGATGCGCCGCACATCGTTCAGCATCTCCCGGTGATACCGCGCCGTGAAATACGGCACGAGCACACCGAAACTCGGAGTGATCACGAAATCCACCTTGAACCCCGCTGAGGCATCCAGCGACTCGATCGACTGACGACCGATCCGGAGGTCGAACGGATCGTCCGGGCTGGCATCCTGGGTCAGGTCGACGCTCCGCTCGACGAAGGCGTCGACGGACGCGTCCGTGTACGCGAAGTCCACGGAGGGCTGCAGCGAGAACTGCCCCCAGCGAAACGCATATCCTGCTCCCACCGTCGCGAGAAGCGACCCGCTGTCCGTGCTGCTGGTGGCAAGGCTGTCTGTCGCCGGAACCGTGGGGTCTTCTGACGGGTACGTGATGCGACGCCGGTTGTCGTGGGTCAGTTGCTGATAGCCCAGGGCGCCATTCATGTATGCGCGCTCGCCCTCCCACAGGCCGTACGCGAGGCCGCTGTAGCCGTCTGTCTCGATGCCGCCGTCGACGATGCTTTTCGAAGAGTCAAAGTCGACCTCTTTCTTCGTATAGCCGAGCATCACTCCTGCCACGGTCGTCGTCGAGAACCGGTAGTCGACGCCGACCGTGATCTCCTGCCCGTCGAAATCGAACGCGTCCTCCAGTTCCGTCGGTTCCTTGTCGCCATACCCGAAACTGCCGTCGACGTACCAGCTCCAGCGGCTGTAGACCGTCTCCGCATCGCCGCTGGCCCCTCCGCCCTTGCGACCGAAGGAGCCACTGTCAGCGACGCGAATCGACTCGTTCCCGGATTCGGGGTGGTAGGTTGCCCGAGGCCCACTCACGCCCCAACGCAGCGACGCGAGGCGCGCTGAGAGGGACGAGAGCTGGCTCGCCGCAAACTCGGTCGTAGACGAGCCGTGTGCCGCCATCTCTTCGGCTGCAGTCCAGCGCAGGGCGAAGCCGAGACCTTCGATGCTGAGACGGAGGCTTCCCTCGATGGGTCTTCCGCCGAGAATTTCGCTGGCGGTCCGAACAAGTTCGCGCGCCTCCTCAAACACTGCCCGTACCTCGGGCGTGCAAGCCGGGGATTGGGTCTCGCACGGCTCGTACAACGCGTTGTAGGTGCGCTGGTTTGCCTGGGCTGCCGCCCGTTCGAGTGCATTGAGTTGCGACGTGATGGCCGGGTCGACGAGACTTTGCTCGGGAGGAGGTAATTGTCCCTGAGCCACGGCCGTCAGCGGTGTGACCTGGGAGGCCGTGAATGCCAGCACCGCAGCGAACAAGTTGACGACCGGGCGTGACGACATGGCGGCGAGCCTCCAGACGCTGGTCAAACGCATGTTCTGCAATGAACTGGACCCGGCCGGGCCCAGGATCACGAAGTTATGCAGCAGCTCGGGTGGCGGCAGACGTTCGGCCGATTGCCGCGACGGGCGGACCTGGCGCTACGCTATCCTTGCGCTCGAGCCCGACCATGTTGCCTTTCATGGCTTGGCCTCCCCCTTTCGTTTTCCAAGCGTAATATTGTTAAAGTCCGTTCATGTCAAGGTGAACCGGCGGCCTCACAGCAAAATACTGGTTCTCGTGGCAGCAGCCGGCGGCATCGGGGGCTGCCACGGGATGCACGGGCTTGCGGGGTACGACGGCGTTCTCGAGGGGTTCGAGCGTTCCGAGACGGCCGGGTCCGGCTTCGTCCACGCCACGTTCTACAGGCGCATCCCGAGTCCGGACGGTCCGCCCGGCAAACAGCCATTGTTCGTGTATTTCGAAGGGGACGGTCGGCCGTGGAACTCGTCAGGCACGGCGCCGCGGCGCAACCCGGATCCACGCCGAGGCCTCGCACTGGAGTTTGCTGCAATGCAAGACGGTGATGCCGCGGTGCTCGGGCGTCCGTGTTACTTCGGCCATGCGAAGGACCCTGGGTGCAACCCAGACCTATGGACCGACGCGCGTTACTCGGAGCCCGTCGTTGCGAGCATGGCGACTGCGCTTCGAACACTGGCCCGACGGCATGCACCGAGCCCTTTGGTGCTGGTTGGCTACAGCGGCGGCGGCTCGCTGGCGTTACTGGTGGCGAACCGGCTGCCCGAAGTGAAAGCCGTGGTTACGGTCGCGGCGAATCTGGACCTGGATGGGTGGGTCGAATATCACGGCTACCGGCCTCTCGCGAGTTCCCTTGACCCGCTGAAAACCCGCGACGGAGCGCCGGGCTGTGAAATTCACATCGCAGCCGAACGCGACGCCGTCGTCCCGATTGAGTTGTCCCGCCACGCCGTCGCCCAGCGTCCAACAGCGCTGTTCTGGGTCGAGGGAGGTGCGGACCACACCTGCTGCTGGACAAACCGGTGGCCCGAGCTCATGGATCGCATTCGGCGCCAGTTGGAATCGTCGCATTGCTTCGCGGATCGCTCGCAATCGAGGCCCCAATTCGATCGATGAGCCGTTCGAGCGGCGCGTATTTCGCAAGCTCTTTGTATTGCTTGCGATACCCCTGTAGGGCGCAGCGGGCCTCCCATTTCAACACTGGATCCGCCTGCTCCAGCTGCTGTTCCAGCATTGATATGGAGCGCTTGAGCGCTGCGTCCGCATCTCGATTTTTCTCGTGCAGAGCATAGGCCGCTGCATACATCGCCAGCGCGTCACGGTAGATGGCGGCCGCGGCCTCGGCCCCGGTGAGTTCCGAGGTCCCGAAGCGGTAGGCGTAGTCACCTTGCTGCATGGCGGCGCGGAAATCAGCTTGCCGGCTCGCCGGCAACTGCTCGAACGGGACCTTCGGCATCGCCTCTAGATAGTTCTGATAGGCGACATAGCCGGCGACGACCGCCAGGACCACGGTGAGTCCGCCGAGCGCCGGTATCCACCGGCTGACGCCTTCGAGCGACTTGAGGAACGCTTCGGCGTTGGGCCAGCGCTGCGCCCGCCTCAGCCTGAGAGCCCGGTCGATCGCTCGCCATTCCCGTCGCGACACTCCCTTGAGCGGCTTCGGCGTGAGTCCCTGCTCCCTCACCTCGATCGCGGTGCGGCCGCCAAAGGGATGGCGGCCGCTCAGGAGCTCATATGCCACGAGCCCGAGCGCATACACGTCGTCGGCCGGATCCGGCTCGGGTTGCTCCTCCTCCAGCATCTCCAACGACGCATACGCGGGTGTGACCGCATACAGCGCGCCAGCGTCGAACGCATCCCCCGCCCGCGCGACCTTGTTTGCGAGTCGCGCGATGCCATAGTCGAGCACCTTGGCGACGCCAGAATCGGTCACGAATGCATTGCCCGGTTTGAAGTCGCAGTGCACGATGCCCTTGCTGTGCGCATAGGCGAGGCCTCGTGCGAGGCCGCGCACGATGTCCATCGCCGTCGTCCGGTCGAGTCCGTTCGAATGCTGTCTCAACAGTCGATCGAGCGGCGTCCCCTCGAGCAATTCCATCGCGAGGTAGCCTTGACCGCCCGCCGGGTCCACCGCAAATACGTAAACGGCAGCGTTGTTCGGGTGAGCCAGCTTCTTGGCTTTGTCGGCCTCGCGGGACATGGCCGCCATCGCCAGTTCGTGTTGCGCGAACTCCCGACTCAGGAGTTTCAGCGCGACGTACGGGTTGGGCGTGCCGGTGCGTTCCAATTGCAGGTCGGTCGCCTTCCACACCTGCCCCATCGAACCGAAGCCGAGCAGGGTCTCGAGCCGATACCAGTCGTGGACGATGCTGCCTTCTCGGAGTTCGTGCTGCTCGACGTGCTCCGTGCCGCCGTGAGGGTCTCGAAGCGCGGTCCGCGCGTCGGCACTGACCTTGTCGCCCGCCCCCGCCGGCCGCAGTGCAGTCGGGGCTGCGCCAGGCCGATCCAGCGTCGCCGAGACGACGGCGTCATCGTGAGCGATCGGCCCGCCACGGTACTGAGTCTTCGCGTCGAGCTTCTCGCCAGAAGGTTCGGCACCGAATCGCAGTCGAGTGCGATTGTCTTCGCACGACATGTCGACCAGCGCGCCGCGCAATCGCAGCGCGGTCTCGTGGGAGAGCGCCCCGGCAGCGGTGTAGCGGTCAATCAGGTCGACCTGCTGGGCAAGCAGATCCGCGCCGCCAGGACCGCCCTGCCGTCGAAGTTCGGTGGCGGCGTCGATGACCGAGAGGTCGCCCGCCGAGAGAGCATCCAGAACCGATCTGGCATCGGACATGATCGCGGCCCCCTCCTCCGGGGCCGGTGGCGCGTCGGCGTCTGCCATGCGCTTCTATACGGCGTCGATCACGACAACTGTGACGTTGTCATGAGCGCCTGCCGAAATCGTCTCTCGCACCAACTGCCGTACGCACGCACCCGCATCGCCGTCGCTCAGTATCGACGTGAGTCGGGTGTCATCGAGCTCACGGGTCAGTCCGTCGGAACACAGCAGGTAACGATCTCCCCTGCGAACGCGGTCGCGATGCACGTCCAGTTCCAGCTCATCGGCGCCTCCGACCGCGCGAGTGATCGCGAGGGCGTCTCCCGGAGCCGCGACCTCGTCCGGGTCGTCGGGACCGGCGGCATGATCGTGCGTCAGCAACTGCAGCGATCCGGCTCTCAACCGATAGGCGCGGCTGTCCCCCGCCCACAACACGGCGAGCAGAGCCCGGCGTGCGAGCAACACGACGACCGTACTGCCCGGTTGCGTGCGGCCAGGGGATTGTCGGGTCCCTCGTCGCAGGTGGCTGTTCACTGCCTCTAGCCTGTCCCGCGCAATGTCGACCGTCGCCTCGAAAGTGTCCGCGGGAACAAGATCCGCAATGGCGTCGCACACCGCCCGACTGGCGACGTCGCCGTCATCGTGTCCTCCCATCCCATCGGCTACGACCCACATACCGGCCTCCGGGCGTTCCAGAAACGCGTCCTGGTTCGTCTTGCGCGCCAGTCCGGTGTCGCTGAGGCCGGCCGACAGGAATTGCGAGACGGGCGGGTTCTCTATCAACGTATCTGCCAGAGACTCTGGCTGGCAAAGGGTCGCACCGGCTCGCTGCCAGCCGTGATCCGACCAGGAACCGTCGAGAAAGGCGGCGAACGATTCGGCTCTGGGCAGGCCTCGGGTAATCAGGCAACTCGGCGCGACGAGCGACGATCCTTCGGTCCACCAGAGCACGAGCGGGTCAAACGAGCCACGAAGCCTGTGATAGAGCAGCTGCTGGAAGACTTGCGCGATGTCCCCGGTCCGGCTGAGCGGCACCTGCCACGGAACCGCGCTCGCCGCCGTGACCGCCTCGGCATCGACCGGGTCCAGTTCGACGTTGGTCGGCCGGAAGACATCGTCGAGCTGGTCGCCGAGGGCGACGAGCTGCTGGTCAAATATCTCGAAATCGACCTGTTCGGAGCCGAGGGTCTCGATGGCGTGGTACTCCGCGGCGGTGAACCACCGATCGGCCCGCGTCGCCACGTCAATCGGCGTGACTCCAGCTGGCGGCATCCACGCGAGCGTGAGGGGGAAATAACGACCGACCCGGTCGACGCTCGGCACCATGAGTCCCGCCACCGCGTCGGACCCACAAGCGCCGGCGCTGCAGGCGAACCGCCACGCCGGGCTCGTCAGGTAGACGTCGAGCCAGCGATCTCCGAGTGACGCACGGCTGTGCGAAATCGACGCCTGCAACCAACGGTCCCACGCGACGACGAAGGCGTCGGGGACCCGGCGGCGCAGGAAGTCGCCGTGCGTTGGCAGCTTTCCGTAGAGCCCGACTTCCAAGCGATACTCCGGTTGCGCGGCGACGGAATTTCAACTGCTGCAGCGAAACTGCCGTAGATCCGGCTTTCCGAAGGGATTGCGTATGCTCGTGGCCTCGATGACGACGCGTGCCTCATTACTGCCCGCTCGAAAACTCGCGCGGTAGCGAACATCCGACTCCGGCTGCATCGCAGCGGCATCCAGCAGCTTGAAGAAGGCCCAGGGCCCCGCAAACGGCTGGTTGGGATGGCCACCTGCGCGGTCCTCAAAACTGATCGCGGCAATGCCGGGCGCCGGTCCCGGCCACGTGGCCGTCCAGCTCCGCTCCGGTCCGTGCCGGTATTCGAATGTCTGGCCGTCAACCTCGAGCACGAAGCGCGTGGCACCCGCATCGAGAAAGGATGGAAAGAGGTTGAAGCGGATCTCCGGCAGTTGGCCGCCCGGCTTGAAGAACATCTCGCGGATCCGCTGCGCCGCCTCGAACTGCCGAAGCATGCCGGAAGAGCCACTCGCACCGGGCCGCCAACGCCACGGATTGCGCGCCGTATCGACCATTGAAGCCAGGTCTTCCTTGAAGAACGTGTCGAACACACCGCCGTATCCGAACAGATGTCCGAAGTCGGCGAGCGGAACGTCGATGGAGCTTCCCGCCGTAAACGGGTATCGACCGCGGGTGATCGCAACGCAATCTTTCACGACCATCTGCTGATAACGGTTATACAACTCGCCGCGCGCAGCGCCGGTGACCAGCGAGTCGCTGCGCCCTCCAACCTGTGCCACGAGTGACCCGATCGGGGCCGGCAGCATTTTCGCCTGCTGCTGCAGTGTCTTGACCGCGTTGCCTTGACCTTCCCGCACGATCACGTCGATCGGGTTCGTTTCACCCACTCCGCTGCCCACGGCCTGGAGTTGTTGCTGAATCTGGCCAAGCTGTGCGATCACGCGGTCGATCGGCGCGCTCCCGGGCGCGCCCGCGACCAGCTTGTGCAAAGGCTCGAAATGCCGGGTCACGCGTGCTCCCGGTGTCGAAGGCTCTGCCGCACCCGCCGTTTTGCGGCCGGCATCGAGCAGTATTTCCAGCCGCTTCTGGGTCGCCTTTACTGCCGCCGAAACGGCACCCGACTTGTCCGGGTCATCCTTCGGCTTCGTGAGGTTCGTATTGGCCTCGACGACCTCCAGCAGACCCCGGAGCGGCGAGGTCGGTGCCGCCAGGATCGCGAGCACCTCCGAGGCCTGGGTGACGCTACTCATCGGCCTCAGGGCGATGTCGTTCAGGATCGCGTCCCATGTTCGGATGTAATCCTGCTCGTAGACGTCGATGACGTCGAAAACGAGCCGCGTCGACCCCGCGATCGAGCCGTTCTCCTCGCCCAGTACCCAGCTGTCAGCCATGAACTGCTGCGCGAGCTCGGCCGCACCCAGCCCGGTGACCTCTTCGAACACCGCCTTCGTGTAGAGGCTCGGGATCGGTTCGCTCAGGGGCGTGCCGTTTCTGCGGACGAAAACGCGATCCGAACCCAGGCCAGTGGCTTCGTCGAGCCGGAGCGCGCGCTCGGTGTCGCCGACGTAATTGAGTCTCACGCGGCTGTACATGAGCCGCGCCAGCGAAGCCTGGCGAACGGTGGTTCGCGCTTGAGTCACCAGCGTTTCGTCGAGCGGAAGCGCGCGCAGATTGGACTGCTGGTCCAGCAAGGTCCGGAAATGAGTCCGCATCGATTCGAGCAGGTCCGGCTGCGACGCGAAGGTGTCCTGCCATTCGAGGTCGACCAGGAATTCGAGCTGGGTCTTGTCGAGGTGCTCTGGCAGTCCCAGCATCAGATAGGCCTTGAGATACTCGTATAACTTGTCGGGCTCGGCGGTGTGCGCGACCAGTCGTTCCTTGAGCCCCTGGGCCACTCCGGGAAGGAGCCGACCGTTCAGTTCACGGACATATGCATCGCGCGCGGCGTTTCCGACGGCACCGCCCTGGAACAACCCTGCTCGCATACGCAGAGGAACGTGCCCGCGGTGCTGCTCGGCGGTCGTAACGACTGCGCGCAATGCGTCCAGACGCGGCGCCATTTCCGCAAGACTCGCCGTGTCGTGCGGTGCAGGTACTTCCCCAAAACGGGAAAGCACGTTCGACACGTCGGCGAGATAGGCGCGATTGCGGCCGAAACTCACCGAGAGCGCGATCACACCGAGAACTGCGAGCAGCGCCAGGGCGGCGTAGGCGCCAAATTGCAGGGCCGCCTTCTGCAACTCAAAACGCCGGTTGAGACCCGCCAGCCCCGACTCGGCCAGCACGACATCCTTGAGGAGCCGCTCGATGAAATAGGCCTTGCCGCGCCCGCTGACCCCGGGCACCACAGCGTCGGGCTGCAGCGCAAATGCGCGACCGACCGCCCCCATCAATCGGTCGATCGGTGTGCCCTCTTGCGTGCCGCTGGTGAAATACACTCCGCGCAGGAGTACTTTGCCGTCGAACCTCGTCGCTGCGAACGTCGCCACGATGAAGTCGGAAACGGTGTCGCGCAGGGCGGCCATCTGTGGGGGGAACGCGTAGAGCGCCGTGCGCCGTCGGCCGTCTTTCTCTTCTTCCATGCGCGTGAGCAGTCGGGCACTGAGGCGGGTCATCAGCGCGTCGAACTCCGTCGCGAAGCCCGCCGCCGCCTCGCCCTTCTCCGTCTTCTCGTACGGAAAAGTCGTTCCCCAGACCTGTGCCCGGCCCTCCTGGCCGAGATCGTCGAAGTACTCCGTAAAGCCCGCGACCAGGTCGCACTTGGTGACGATTACGTACACCGGCAGGCTTATTCGCAGGTGCCGATTCAGCTCGTCGAGCCGGCGTCGGACTGCCTCGACATTGGACTCGCGTTCGGCGGGCGTCAGCGTCAACAGATCGGACGCACTCATCGCCACGATCACACCGTTGACGGGTCGACGCTTGCGATACCTGCGCAGTAGATTCAGGAATTCGGTCCAGCCGGCGCTGTCCGCGGTCTGGTCCGAATCCTGGGTCGTGTAGCGCCCGGCCGTGTCCAGGAATACTGCCTCGTTCGTGAACCACCAGTCGCAATTGCGCGTGCCGCCCACGCCGCGCACCGCGTTCTTGCCGAAGCGCTGGGCCAGCGGGAAGTTGAGACCAGAATTCACGAGCGCGGTCGTCTTGCCCGAGCCGGGCGGCCCGATGATGACGTACCAAGGCAGGTCGTACAGCCGGAGGCGACCGCGTTTTTCCTTCTTGAGGGCGTCCACCGCCTCCTCGAACGTGGCCCGAAGCTGTGCGGCGTCGCCGTGGACCGGCGCTTCGACTCCCTTGCCACGCACCTGCGCGATGGACTTCAGCAGCTTGTCGGTCACGAGGCCGGCACGAAGCTGCTTGAGAAATCCTTTCACAAACCAGATGGCGACGATCACGCCGATCGCAATCAGTCGCGACCGCGGCGATTCCAGTGGCCTTAAGTCGGCGAACGCGAAATATGGGCCTGCGTACCAGACGAACAGAGCCAGAAGCAGGAACCCCAGCAGAGTCAGGAGGATCCGCGGCTTGAAGATGGCGAGCATCGACCTACCATCCCTGGAGCTGCACAGAGCGGTTATTGGTCGGCGACATGGATGATCTCCACGCGCCTGTTCCTTGCGCGATTCTCCGGCAACGCCGGCGGTTCGTAACGCGGCTGTGACGATCCGACTCCAGTCCATTCCAGACGCGCGGGGTCTTCGATCGCCGACTTCAGGACTTCGACGACCTGTACGGCGCGCTCACGTGACAACTCGTAGTTGTCCCGGAACCGGAATGAGCGCAGTGGCACGTCGTCCGTATGACCGACCACGAGCACACGCCCCGGAACCTGGTCAACGGCGTCGGCGATGCGCGTCAGCGAATCATGGTATGCCGGATTGACGGTGGCGCTGCCGGACGCGAAGAAGTCCTGCGCGACCAGTGTTATGAGCGTGCGATTGCCGTCTTCCTCGACCTGCAGGATTCCGTTCGACTCGTCCGGCCCGAGCAGCGTCTTGAGGCGCGGGCCCGCGACAACTGGCGCGGCGGAGCCCGGTTCGACGAAGTCGTCGACGCCGATGCTGGCAAGTTGCTGGTGGACCGGCGCAGCGACGGCGTTGAGCCGTGTGTAGAAGTAGACGTAGGCGCCCGTCAGCAGAACGAGGGTGGCCGCGCCGACGACCCACCACGGCACATAGCGAATGAGGGGGTTGCGTCGATCTTCGAGCCCGCGCCAGCGTGGCGAGAGTTCGGCTTCCGGCGTTCCGCGATGGGCACGAATGCGTCGGTACAGGTCGTGTTGCACCTCGGCCAGCTGGGACGGCCCGCCTTCCCGAACATGGAACTTGCCGCCGAACCCA
>DASSJN010000163.1:0-2782 GCA_035691185.1 Steroidobacteraceae bacterium | reverse complement strand
ACTAGCGCCTCTTAACAGGCCCTCACTTCCACCACCAGGCCCACCTCGAACGCCCAGCCGAGAACGCGGGCAAGCACGTCGGGGCTCGCGCGGGACTGCGTGATCGCCTCGGCAAGCGTCGCGCCGGCGCGCAATGCTGCGAGCACGGCATGATCCTCTGCTTCGAGACGATAGACGACTACACGATCGTCGAGGCAGGCGCACGCACAGTGCTGGGGCCCGATCCCGGAATCCACCGGCGCGCCCGCATCCTCGCCCTGGTTCGCCTGCCAGACCGACCACACCGGCCAGGCCGACGCGACGAGCCGCAGCGATGGCTGGAATCGAAGCCGGGCGCCGTCGAGTGCCTCGGGGGGTACCGCGCCGAGCGCCCCCACGGAGACGGCAGGCTCGACGGCCGCGGCCGCCGCTTCTTCGCACGCCCATTCGAGCCGCGCGAGGTCCGCGAGCCAGGCGTAGTCGCCCTGCTGCAGCCGCGCGGCGAGCCAGTCGGGAAACGTCGCGCCGACCCAGTGCAGGTCGCCGCTGCGGGACGGATGCGCCTCGCGGTATTCGTGGGCAAGTTGCCGGAAGTACTGCTCGCCGACCCGGCGCAACAGGACCGGGTAGGTCAGCGCGAGGGCCGTACGGAAGAACTGTCGCGTGTTGTTGCGATAGACCGCAACTCGGTCGGTGGCTGCGAGCGGCGGAGCGTCGACGAAAATCGTGGGGCCGGGCGTCGACGCCGCCTCGCCGCGCAGCGAGCGTGTGAACTCCCGCTGGACGTCGCGCAGGGCCTGCACGGCGGCCTCAGGCGGCATCGGCGCGTACCGCCCGCATGCGTCTCTCGGCCTTGTATGCCTCGTCGACCAGCGTCTCGAGCGCCGGCACGTCGTTGTCCCATTCGATCAGCGTCGGCACCGGGCCGAAGCGGTGCAGGGCGCGCTCATACAGGTCCCAGACTGCAGGGCAGACGGCCGAACCGTGGTCGTCGATCAGCAGTTCGTCGCGGCCGATGCGCCGTCGCGTGTGGCCGGCGAGGTGGATCTCGCGGACCGCATGTGCGGGAACCTCCGCGAAGAACGCATCGAGGTCGAGCCCGAGGTTGTGCGCGTTCACGTATGCGTTGTTGACGTCGAGCAGCAACCCGCAGCCCGCGCGCTCGACGACGGCCGCGAGGAACTGGCCTTCGCTCAACCGCGACTGGCCGAACGCGACGTAGGAACTCAGGTTCTCGACCAGAACCTGGCGGCCGAGGAAGTCCTGCAATTCGCGCACGCGCGCAGCCAGGTGCTCGGCGGCTTCTTCGGTGTACGGCAGCGGCAGCAGGTCGTTGAAATGCTCGCCGTCGACGTGTGTCCAGCAGGCGTGCTCGCTCACGAGTTCGGGCTCGAAGCGGCGCACGGCATCGCGCACGCGGCGCAGGTGCTCGCGGTCGAGCGGATCCGCCGACCCGAGGCCCAGCCCGACGCCGTGCAGGCTGAGCGGATAGGACGCGCGAATGCGCTCCAGCGCGCGGACCGCCGGCCCGCCGTCGTGGAAGTAGTTCTCGGTGTGCGCTTCCAGCCAGCCGACGTCGGGCAGCTCGCGCGGGATCGCCGCGTGATGCGCCGATCGCAGGCCGATCCCGGCACGCGCCGGGATCCAGTCGGGGGCACGAGGGCGTGACTGAGCTGCGACGTTCACCGCCGTTACTTGGCCTTGTCGTCGGCCTCCAGCTTGCCGCCCATTTTTTCGCACTCGGCTTCCGGTGCGTACTTCCATTCGACGGGGTCGTTGTCGGACTTGGCTGCGCCCGCGCAGCCGTGGCTCGCCGTGGCGCAGTCGTTCTTGCCCGCCTTGGCGATGCCGTAGCATTTCACCTTGTCGCCCTTGGCTTCGCCCATGCTTTCGTGATGGTTGGCGCTGGCGGCACCGACGGCGAGCAGGCTGCCCACGGCAGCGGCAATCGTGAGGTTCTTCATGTTCATGCGGTCGTCTTCCTCTGCGTCTGGTTCTGGGGTCGGGCCGTCCGGGCCGCGAACGTCGAGCTTTCGACCGTGGGCGGTCCGGAAGGTTGCACGGGTCCGTTCGGGCCCCGGACGGGCCGATTATGCGTCGCCGCCGCCGGTCCTGCGACCCGGTTGGATTCGCGCGAGCGCCGGTGGCAGCATTCGCCCCTTCGCACCCACCACGGCCGACGATGAGCCTCAAGGACTGGATCAATCGCCAATTCGGCAACGCAGGCGCCTCCGCGCCGGGCGAGGAGGGCGGATTGAACCTCGCCGTCGCCGCGCTGCTCGTCGAGGTGCTGCGGGCCGACTACGACGTGGCGGCGCCGGAGCAGATGCAGGTCCTCGAATCCGTATCGCGGCTGCTCGGGCTCGACGCCGACGCGAGTGCAGCGCTGGTCCGGGAGGCCGAGCAACGGATCGACAGGTCGCACGACCTGTACCAGTTCACGTCGCAGATCAATCGCGAATACTCGGAGGCAGACAAGCTGCGCCTGCTGGAGTGGCTCTGGCGCATCGCCCGCTCGGACGAGACCGTGCACAAGTACGAGGAACACTTGATCCGGCGCGTGGCCGATCTCCTGCACGTACCGCACTCGGGCTTCATCGCGGCGAAACTCCGGGCGGCGGAGACGCCTCGCTCGCGCTGAACCGGCCCGACGCGCCGGATGGCCCGGGTGTGACGGTCCACGGAATTCGCGAAGCGGCTTGCGGCGGGGGCTTGCGGTCGGGTACGGTCCGTCCAGGATTCCTACATCGGCGGTTATGGACCATTCAGGGGCCGCGGCCAGCTTGCAGAAGATCGTCGTACT
>DASSJN010000162.1:0-13375 GCA_035691185.1 Steroidobacteraceae bacterium | reverse complement strand
CGCGCGCACCGAGGCCGTTGAGCGCCTCGAGCAGGGCCCCGGACCATTGCGCGTGCTCGAGCCGTGCCTCCTGGCCCGCCGTCGCTGCGAGCACCGCCGCGACCTGCGCGTCGAGCCCGCTCAGTGCGCCGTCCACCCTGCCGGCCATCTGCTGGGCGAGCAGCAGTTCACCCGCGACGTCTTTCGACAGGCTCGCGAGCTGCCGGGTGCTCACGCTGTAGCCGAGGAACTGCGCGGCGACGTCGGGCAGCTGATGGGCCTCGTCGATCACGATCGCGTCCGCGCCCGGCAGCAGGTCGCCGAACCCCTCCTCCTTGAGCACGAGGTCGGCCATGAGCAGGTAATGGTTCACGACGACGATGTCGGCGGCCTGTGCCTCGCGTCGCGCCGCGAGCACGAAGCATTCGTCGAACTTCGGACACTCCGCGCCGAGGCAGTTCTCGCGCGTCGAGGTGACCCAGGGCCACACCGGGTCCTGTTCCCCCAGCCCCGGCAAGTCGGCGATATCGCCGCGCCGCGTCGTGTACGACCATGCGCGAACCTTGGGCAGCGCCGTGGCGACCTCGCGTCGCAGCCCGCGCGCATAGGCCTGCTGCTCGGCGATGTCGAGCCGGTGGCGGCACAGGTAGTTCGCGCGGCCCTTGAGCAGCGCCACGCGCACGGGGCGGCCCAGCGCCGAGCAGACCATCGGCAGGTCGCGGTGGAAGAGCTGGTCCTGCAGCGCACGCGTACCCGTCGACACGATGATGCGTCGACCCGACAGCAAGGCCGGCACCAGGTACGCGAAGGTCTTTCCCGTGCCGGTGCCGGCCTCGACGATCAGCTGCGAGCGTCCCGCGAGCGCGGCTGCCACGTGCTCGGCCATCGCGACCTGCTGCGCGCGTGTCGCATAGCCGGGCAGCGCGCGGGCGAGCGGACCCTCGGGGCCCAGGATTTCGGCGAGCGACGACGACATGTCAGGAAAAGACTGCGCGGAAGCGCAGCAGCGCGGTGGCGCCCGGGGCGAGCGGCTTGCGCAGCACCCACCGCACGTGCGTGTATTCGGGTGTCGGCGCCGCCTTGCGCGAGACTTTCTTCGCGCTGCCGGAGCGCGGGGCCTCGGGCGCCGCGAACGTGTTGCCGCCGTCGGCCGAGAACTGGACGTCGCACGCCGGGCCCGTTGCCGAACCGGCCTGGTACCGCACGCCGAACGGCAGGCGTTTCGTCACCACGACGTCCGTCACGGGCTCCTGCCCGGGATTTCGCACGCGGACCGTGTAATGCACCTCGTCACCCGCGCTCAGCCGCTGCGCCGGCACCCAGCGCCGCACCTCGATGTCGTTCGGCCCGCCTTCGATCACGAGCAGTTCGGCCGTGATCGTGGTCTCGAGCGGGCCGCTGCCCGTCGCAATGGCCGCGCTCTGCGGCTCGGGTTCCTGCGCCGGGACGGCCGGCGACAGCACGGCGAGCGACGCGCCGGCGCCGACGCAGAAGGCGGCCAGGACGGCACGCGTGTGCGGCTGGGAAGACCGGAGGGATGGCATCGGGGGTCGGACTCTGCGGGACGGCAGCCGGACAGGCAAGTCGCAAACGTCGCTCGGCCACGGCAAAATCCATGGTCGAGACCGGATCACGGCCAGAGCGCTCCGTTTCCGCCTCGCCTACGGGGTGGTCCACGTCTCTTCGGCATTTCTCCGTATTTGACACGGCAGGCCTCCGGCGTTATTGTGCACTGCAGCAAATGCTGCATTGCAGCAGTCCACGACAAGGAGACCTCGATGATCGTTGAAGTACAGGAATACGTCGCCGAGCGCGGCGAGCTGCTCCGCGACCAGGTCCGCAAGTTACGCGAGACCTCGGCGGAGTCCGTCCGTGACGCCCTTACCGGCTCCGCGGAAACCATCAAGTCGTTCAAGAGCCCGGTCCGCGCGCTGGCGCGCTCCGGCATCAAGCTGACCACGGTGTCCCAGGAGGCCGTGCAGAACCTGATCGAACTGCAGTCCGACGTCGTCACGTCGGCGCTGACCGATGTGGCGCTGCGCCTGGAGCGCGCGACCAAGGCCGACAACCTCGTCGAACTCGTGCGTGAGCAGATCGAGCTCACGCCGGCCACGCGTGCCCGCGTGGTGGAAGACGCCACTCGCGCCGTCACGATCCTGAAGACCGCGGGCCGCGACGTGCGCAACGTCGCGATGCACACGATCGAGCTGATCTACGACAAGGGCAAGGAAGAAGGCGCCGCCGCGAAGCCGGCCCGTCGCAAGACGGCGAAGCGCGCGACGCGCAAGTCCCCGGCCCGCGCACGCAAGACGGCAGCCGCAGCGGCCTGACGCGCAGTTCGAACCCGGACCCGCGCCGATGAGACGACAATAGCGGGTCCCGGCACAGGTCTCCCCCTGATTGCGCCCTCCTCCGAGGGCGCTTTTTTTTTGCGTGGAACCGGCTTCAGGAGGTGCTGCTTGGGTCGCCGCGCAGCGCAGGGGCGCGGCTCGCGGCTATAATCGTTCGATTGCACAGGAACCGCTGCCGATGACAACGACGAACACCGCATTGCGCGAATGGGTCGAGGCGACCGCGAAGCACACGCAACCCGACCACGTCCACTGGTGCAGCGGCTCGGACCTCGAGGCGGAGGAACTGACGGCGCTGATGCTGCGCACCGGCGACCTGATCGAGCTGAACCAGGCGACGTTCCCGAACTGCTACCTGCACCGCTCCCACCCCTCCGACGTGGCGCGCGTCGAGCACCTCACGTACATCTGCACGCGGCACGAGGCGGACGCGGGCCCCAACAACAACTGGATGGACCCGTCGGACGCGCACGCGAAGATCGACGCGCTGTTCGCCGGAAGCATGAAGGGCCGCACGATGTACGTCGTGCCCTACTGCATGGGCCCGATCCACTCGCCCTACGCGCGCTGCGGCGTCGAGATCACAGACAGCCCCTACGTCGTCCTCAACATGCGCATCATGACGCGCATGGGGGAACTTGCCCTGCACCGCATCGAAAAGGAAGGCACCTTCGTCCGGGGCCTGCACTCGATCGGCGACCTCGACCCGGAGAAGCGCTTCATCATGCACTTCCCGGAAGAACTCTCGATCAAGAGCATCGGTTCGGGTTACGGCGGCAACGCGCTGCTCGGCAAGAAGTGCCATGCGCTGCGCATCGCGAGCTACCAGGCGCGCCAGGAAGGCTGGCTCGCCGAGCACATGCTCGTCGTCGGCCTCGAGAACCCGCGCGGCGAATTCCACTACGTCGCGGCTGCGTTCCCGTCGGCGTGCGGCAAGACGAACCTCGGCATGCTGATTCCGCCCGAGACGATGCCGGGCTGGAAAGTCTGGACGATCGGCGAGGACATCGCGTGGCTGCACGTCGGCAGCGACGGCCGCCTGCGCGCGATCAACCCCGAGGCGGGCTTCTTCGGCGTGGTCCCGGGCACGAGCCCCAGGACCAACCGCAACGCCTACGAGATGATCCACCACGACACGATCTTCACGAACGTGGCGCTGACGGCCGACAACGAGCCGTGGTGGGAAGGCCGCGTCAAGGGCACGCCGGTCGTCGACTGGCAGGGCAAGCCCTACGACAAGGCGACGGCGAAGACGCCGGCCGCCCACCCGAACTCCCGTTTCACGGTGTCGGCCAAGCAGAACCCGTCGTATTCGCACTACATGGAGCACCCGGAGGGCGTGCCGATCTCGGCGATCCTGTTCGGCGGCCGCCGCCGCGAAGTCGCCCCGCTGGTCTACGAAGCCCGCGACTGGGCACACGGCGTCATGGTCGGCGCCGGCATGGCGTCGGAGACCACCGCCGCGGCCGTCGGCCAGGTGGGCGTGGTGCGGCGCGACTCGATGGCGATGAAGCCGTTCTGCGGCTACAACTTCGCCGACTACTGGTCGCACTGGCTGAGCTTCGAGCGCCGCGCCAAGCGCCTGCCCAGGATCTTCCACGTCAACTGGTTCCGCCAGGACAAGGACGGCAAGTTCCTGTGGCCGGGCTTCGGCGACAACCTGCGCGTGCTCTCCTGGGTCATCGACCGGTGCGAGGGCCGCGCACCGGCGAAGGAAACGCCGATCGGTTTCCTGCCTCGCCCCGAGGACATCGACCTCGCGGGCCTCAATCTGCCGGAATCGTCGCTGCACCAGCTGCTCGACCTCGACACGTCGGCATGGCACGCCGAGATCGAGGACATCGGCAAGTACCTCGAGAGCTACGGCGAGCGCATGCCGAGCGCGCTCCGGGAGAAGTATCGCGAGGTCAAGCGCGCGCTCGGGTGAGCGCGCGAGTGTCTAGTGTTCAGTGTCTGGTGTCTAGTCAGAGGGCGCGCAGCGCGCGCTCCGACTATCCGCTAGACACTATCCCCTAGACACTTCACTAGTCCTCCAGCTGGTACCGGATCGCATCCGGCGCATTCGGGTCCGGCGCCTTGCCGAGGCCGATGAAGCCGCGGCCCTGCAGCACGACCGAGTCGCGGCGCACGAACGCTTCCTTGCCTTCCTGGTTGGTCACGAACGTCCCGTTCGTGCTCTGGTCGACCAGCAGGAAGCGGTCGCGCAGCACTTCGATGCGCGCGTGCAGGCGCGAAATCAGCGAGCCCTTGACCACGACGTCGTTCTCGTCGGCGCGGCCCATCGTGACTTCCTTCTTCGCGTCGTCGAGCACGAGCTGACGCCCCTCGAACTGCAGGCGCACGCGCGTCGCGCGGCTGCTGCGGTGCCCGCCCATCTCGATCGAGGGCAGCATTTTCGTGGCGTCTTCCTGCTGCCAGAGCACTTCGTAAAGCTCGATTTCCTCCGCGATGCCGCGCAGGGCCGCCACGTCGACGCGACGCGAGACGGCGCGCCACTCGAGCGAGCACCGCCGGATCGCGTCGGCCGACAGGATGATCTGGCCGGCCTTGGCCTGGCTCGTGACACGGTTGGCCGTGTGGACCGACGCGCCGAAGATGTCCTTGTTCTCGAACACGACCGGCCCGAAGTGACAGCCGATGCGGATCGAGACGTGCTGGCCCTGCACGAGCAGCTCCGGCCGCGCCGCGATGTCCTGGTGCATCTCGCCCGCCGCGTTCACGGCGTCGTCGGTGGTCGGGAAGATCGAGAGGATCTCGTCGCCGATGGTCTTGATGACCGTGCCGCGGTTGCGCTCGGTCGACTCGCGCATGACGTCGATGCAGACGAGGATCAGTTCGCGGGCGCGATTGTCGCCGAACAGTTCGTACAGACGCGTGCTGCCCACGACGTCCGCGAAGAGGACGGCAACTTCGGTCTCGCTGCTGGTCACTCGCTACCCCACACGCCCCGGCCGCGGGCGGCCCGCATCGGCCCACATCTGAGCATTATAGCGATCGAGGCGGATTGCGCCGTGCAACTCACTCCCGCGCTCACTCACTGATTCAAGCGGCCGCGCGGAACATCGCGAGCGAGCGCCGCAGCACGTCGCCCGAGGCGCCGGGTAGCTGACCCTGCTCCGTGACGAACCTGCGCCACGATCGCGCGTGCGGCAGGCCCGCGTACAGCCCGTGCACGTGACGCAGCATCAGCGGCAGGCGGTGGCCGAGCGCGAGCATGCGGTCCACGTAGTCCGCGTAACGCAATACGATGCTCTCCCGCGCGGGCAGCGCCAGTCCGGGCGCCAGTAGCTCTACGTCCAGTTGCGCGAGCAGGTAGGGCTCCTGGTACGCCTGGCGGCCCAGCATCACGCCATCGAAGCGTGGCAGCCACTCGCGCACCTGCGCCGCCGACGTCAACCCGCCGTTCAGGATCACGGTCAGCTCGGGATGCTCGGCCTTGAGCCGGGCCGCCACTTCGTAGCGCAACGGCGGGACCTCGCGATTTTCCCTGGGGCTCAGGCCCTGCAGGTGCGCCTTCCGTGCATGGACGATGAAGACGTCCACTCCCGCCGCGCGCACGGTCTGCACGAAGCGGTCGAAGAACTCGTAATCGTCCCGGTCGTCGATGCCTATGCGGCACTTGACCGTCACGGGCACGCGCACTGCCTCGCGCATCGCGCGCATGCAGTCGGCGACGAGGCCGGGCTCCGCCATCAGGCACGCGCCGAAACGTCCGCTCTGCACGCGATCGCTCGGGCAGCCGACATTGAGATTGATTTCGTCGTAACCGTGGAGCTCGCCGAACCGCGCGGCGCGGGCGAGGAGCGCGGGGTCTGAGCCACCGAGCTGCAGCGCGACCGGGTGCTCGGTCGCGTCGTAGCCCAGCAGGCGCTCGACGTCGCCGTGTGCGAGCGCCTGGGCCGTGACCATTTCGGTGTAGAGCAGCGCGCGCGGGCTCAGCAGCCGCAGCAGGTAGCGGCAATGACGGTCCGTGTAGTCCATCATCGGGGCGACGCAGAGGCGTCGGTCGAGCGGACGTGCAGCAGGGTCGGTGGCGCGGGTCACCGGCGTGAGTTTACCTGCTGTACCTCTCCCGCGAGGGCGGGAGAGGTCGGCCGCAGGCCGGGTGAGCCAGCCCTCACCCGCGCATTGCGCGACCTCTCCCACCGCCGTGGGAGAGGTGTAGGAAGTCAGCCTCACCGCGCTACACACTCCTCAGGTGCGCGCCGTCTCGGCGACGAGCCAGTCGACCACCGATTCGAGCGCTTCCTGCTCGGAAGCGCCCTCGCGCAACGCGTCTTCATAGACTCGCAATTGGCGATGCGCGCTGGTGCCGCGCGCGGGAATGTCCCTGATCCGCGTCACCTCGTCGAGGCAACCGAGTTCGACGGCGTCCTCGCGCACGAGCTCGACGATCTCATCGACCAGTTCGGTGAACGGCACGACGCGCTGCCGGCCGAGGTCCAGCAGGCCCGCGTCGTACGAGTAGCGCATCGCGCGCCAGCGGTTCTCGCCGATCAGCAGCGACGGGTACGACCGCCAGCGCTGGTTGTCGCAGCGCAGGCGCCAGAGCTTGCGCAGCAGGCACAGGTTCAGCGCGGCGAGGCAGACCGAGTCGTCGAGCGTCGTGCAGGAATCCATCACGCGCGTCTCGAGCGTCGGGTAGCGGGAGCTCGGGCGCAGGTCCCACCAGATGCGCGACGTGTCGACGATGACGCCGGTCTCGACGAGCGTGTCCATGTGGCGCCGGTACTCGCTCCAGCTCGCGAACGTCTCCGGCAGGCCCGTCCGGGGGATGCCGTTGAACACCATCAGGCGGAACGCCATGAGGCCGGTGCGCTCGCCTTCCCAGAAGGGCGAGCTGCAGGAGAGCGCGAGCAGGTGCGGCAGGAAATAGCGCGCCTGGTTCATGAGGTCGATGCGCAGCTCGTCGTCGTCGATGCCGACGTGCACGTGCAGGCCGCAGATCATCATGCGGCGCGCGACGCCCTGCATTTCCTCGAGCAGCGCGACGTAGCGTTCCTTGTCGGTCCGTTTCTGCTTGGATGAAAGCGAGAACGGATGCGTGCCCGCCGCGATCGGCGCCAGGCCGTGGCGGGCGGACTCCTCGACGAGGATGCGGCGCAGGTCGATCAGCGCGCCGCGCGCGTCGGCCACGGTGCGGCAGATCGGCGTCGCGACTTCCACCTGCGATCGCAGGAACTCGGGAAACGCACGGCCATCGGTGCGGTCGTGCAGCGCCGCGAACAACTCCGCCGGCGGCTCGGCCGCGACGGCGCGCGTCTCCCGATCGACGAGCAGGAATTCTTCTTCGATGCCGAGCGTCAGCGGTGGCGACGTCTGTGCCATGGTGGGTCAGCGCCCGGTCACGAGCCGCTCGACCGGGGTCTGGCCCCACGTTCGAGCATGGGCCTCAGCGCACGCGCGAGCAGCCGCACCCAGCGTTCGACGCCGCCGGGCGAGTCGATGAGGTCCTGCCGCACTTCGATGCAGACGTGTGGCAGGCGCTTCGCCCTCGCGTGATGGTCGATCGTGTAGTTCGCCGGGTGCCTGCCGCTGTAGGGCTGGTTGTCGCCGACGACGAGGCCCTTCTCCGCACGGAGATGCGCCAGCAGGCGCCGCGCGTTGTTCTCGTCCTGGTCCCAGAGCACGCCCACGTGCCAGGGCCGATCCGCCGCGTCCAGCGAGCCGAGGCGCGGGGAAAAACTGTGCACGGCGACGAGCAACGGGACGACCTCGCGGGTGCGGAAGCCCTGCAGCATCGCATCGATACACTCGTGGTAGGGGTCGAAGAACGACCCGAGCCGGATCCGTCGATCCAGTGCGCTGAGGCCGCGGTTGCCGGGAATGTCCCAGCCGTCGCTCTCGGTGCGGAACGCTTCCGGGTCGTCGGGGCTGCGATTGCAGTCGACCACGAGTCGCGAATAGCCCGCGAGCACCGCAGGCGCGTCGAGCGCGTGCGACAGGCCGCGTGCCAGTTCGCCCGCCCCGATGTCCCAGGCGATGTGCTGCCAGCTCCCGAGCTCCGGGAGCCCGAGCCGATCGAGCGCACGGGGAAACGCGCGGCTCGCATGGTCGCAGACGATCAGCGCCGGGGCGGCACCGTGCTCCTCCAGGACGACGAACGGCGCCGGGTCGTCCCGTCCAATCAGAGGGATGCGGGCGGGTGCGTGGTCGGTGGGCAGCGTCACGGACCGGAAGCTTACAGCCTCTGACTCCCCTCTCCCGGGGGTCAGGAGAGGGAGCCATCCGCCCTCACCCCACCCTGTCACCCGCGGGGCGGGAGAAGGAGCCTGTCCGCCCTCATCCCTCCCGCCGCGGGGCCGGGGAAGGGTGCAATCCTCCCACACTCCGCGGTCTCCCGCCGGTGCGGTAAATCGTGCTTCCCACCCGTGCGCCGTCAGGTGAGACTCTCATCACAACAGATACTTCCGTTACGGACCTAACATTCGACTGAGCCCGCCGAAGCGGGCCGAGGACCCTTCGTCTCCGATGAGCCTGCACCCGCTCCTCAAGCAGCAGTTCGACGACGCCCGGCGCGAGGGCGGCCAGCTCGATTTGCGCCAGCTGCTGCATGCCATCAGCAGCGCCTACACGGAATGGGACGAGGAACGCCGCGGCGTGGTCCGCTCGATGCGGCTGCTGGCCGACGAGACCACGGCCTTCACCCGCGAGGTGCGGGAAAGCGCCGCGGCGCAGCTGCAGGCGATCCTGGACCACGTCAAGGACGCGATCCTGACGGTCGACGAGACGGGTCGAATCGAAACTCTGAACACCACCGGCGAGCGCGTCTTCGGCTACGGCGAGAACGACGTCCGCGGCAAGAAACTCGACCTGCTGATCCCGTCGCTCACGCACAAGCCGCGCATCCTCGATTCGCTCGAGGAACTCGCGACCACGGTCGAGAACACCCAGGCCGACCTCGCGCCGCGCGAGACCAGGGGACGCCACCGGAACGGAACGACCTTCGATGCCGAGATCGGCGTCAGCAAGGTCAAGCTCGACCGGCGCGACATGTACATCGTCTGCATGCGCGAGACGACGGACCGCAAGCTCGCCGAAGCGGCCATCCGCGAGAGCGAAGCCCGCTACCGGACGCTCGTCGAGAACGCGCCCGAGGCCATCGTCGTGCTCGACATGGACCTGGGGCACTTCGTCGAATGCAACGAGAACGCGGTGCGGTTCTTCAAGATGACGCGCGAGGAACTGCTCGCGACTGGACCGGAGGCGATCAGCCCCCAGTACCAGTCGGACGGCAGCCCCTCGTTCGGTGTGGCCCGCGGCTACATCGATCGCGCCATTGCCGGCGAGGCGCCGAGCTTCGAGTGGCTGCATCGCGACGCGCTCGGGCACGACATTCCGTGCGAGGTGCGCCTCGTGCGGCTGCCGTCCACCGGTCGCCGCCTGATCCGCGGCAGCATCACGGACATCACCGAGCGCAAGCGCAACGAGTTGCTGGCCGCGGGCGACCGCCGCGTGTTCGAACGCATCACGAGCCACGCGGACCTGGTCTCGACGCTGGAGACGATCACCGAGACGGCCGAGAAGGTCACGCCGGACGCGTTCTGCGCAGTCTCGATCTACGAGCCCGAGGCGAACGTCCTGCTGCACGTCGCCGGCCTGCGGCTGCCCCCGCCGTACCTGACGGCCAAGCGGCGCGTCGACATCGGCCCGCGCAACGGCTCGTGCGCGGCCGCGGTGTTCCTCCAGCGCCAGGTCATCGTCGCCGAGATCACGCGTGACGCGCTCTGGGAGCACGTGCGCGGCCCCGCCGTCGAGGCCGGCCTGCGCGCCTGCTGGTCGACGCCGGTGCGCGCCTCCGACGGGCGGATGCTCGGCACCGTCGCGCTGTACTTCCAGCAGCCCCGAAGCCCCCTGCGGCGCGACTTCGAGCTGATGTCGCGACTGACGGCGCTGGCCGGCATCGCGATCGAACGCAAGCGCTCCGAGGAGGCCCTCCGCAGCAGCGAAGCGCAGTACCGCAGCCTGTTCGAGAACGTCATCGAAGGCGTCTACCGCTCGACGGCCGACGGCCGCTTCGAAGCGGTCAACCCCGCGCTCGTGCAGATGCTCGGTTACGACAGCGCCGAGGAACTGTTGGCGGTCGAGGACAACTCGCCGATCTACGCCACACCGGGCGAGCGCGAGAAGGTCCTCTCGGCGCTGCACCGCGACGGTGTCGTGCGCGAAGCGGAAAGCCAGCTGCGTCGTCGCGACGGCTCGTTGATCACGGTGCAGGAGAACGCGCGCGTCATCCGCAACGCGGACGGGCAGATCGAGGGCTACGAAGGCACGATCACGGACATCACCGTGCGCAAGCGCGCGGAACTCCAGCTGTACGAGGAGAAGGAAAAGGCGCAGGTCACGCTGCAGTCGATCGGCGACGCGGTCATCACGACCGACGCCGACGGCCGAGTCGAATACCTGAACCCCGTCGCCGAGGAGCTCACCGGCTGGGACTCGCGCGAGGCGTACGGACGACCGATCGGCGAGGTCTTCAGCGTCGTGTCCGAGACCACGCGGCAGGCCGTCGACAGCCCGATCCTGCGCTGCCTGCGCGAGGGACGGGTTGTCGACATGACCGAGCCGTCCGTGCTGATCAACCGGCGCGGCCAGGAAATCTCGGTGCAGGACTCGGCGGCGCCGATTCGCGATCGTGGTGGCCGCCTGATCGGCGTCGTCATGGTGTTCCACGACGTGAGCCAGGAGCGGCGCCTGCAGCGCGCGCTTTCCTACCAGGCCACCCACGATGCACTGACCGGATTGATCAACCGTCGCGAGTTCGAGCATCGGCTGAACGGAGCGCTGCACACGGCGCGCTCGGACCCGTCGGTCCGCCACGTCGTCATGTACCTCGACCTCGACCAGTTCAAGGTCGTCAACGACACCTGCGGTCACCAGGCCGGCGACCGGCTGCTCAAGCAGATCACGAGCGTGCTGCAGACGCGCGTGCGCGCCGCCGACACGCTGGCGCGCCTGGGCGGCGACGAGTTCGGCGTGCTGCTGCAGGACTGCACGATGGACGTCGCGCAGCGCATCGCCGAGGACCTGCGCCAGGCGATCCGGGACTTCCGTTTCGTCTGGCACGACCGCGTCATGAACGTCGGCGTCTCGATCGGCCTCGTCGAGATGAACGGGGCGTGCGAAACGCTGTCGACGATCATGTCCGCGGCGGACGTCGCCTGCTACTCCGCCAAGGAATCGGGCCGCAACCGCGTCCACACCTACAGCGAAGGGCGGGCGCCCGAGCGGCACCGCGAGATGCAGTGGGTGTCGCGCATCACCCGTGCGGTCGAGGAGGAGCGCCTAGAGCTGTACTTCCAGCCGATCGTGCCGATCCGCGACGGCGTCGACACTACGCGCCAGTTCGAACTGCTGCTGCGCATGCGCGACGAGAACGGGGAACTGGTGCAGCCGAATGAGTTCATCCCGGCGGCGGAGCGCTTCAACCTGATGCCGACGGTCGACCGCTGGGTGGTCCGCCAGGCCTGCCGCACGCTGGCGCATCGGCGCAGCACCGACGATTCGATCGCGCCCTACTGCCTGACGATCAACGTCTCGACCACGACGATCAACGACGAGCGCTTCCTCGACTACGTCGTCGCCGAGATGGCAGCCGCCGACGTGAGCCCCGGCTCGCTGTGCTTCGAGCTGACCGAGACCACGGCGATGACCTCACTCGCCGCGGCGACGCACTTCATCCGGGAGCTGCGCAAGCGCCGCGTGCGCTTCTCGCTCGACGACTTCGGCAGCGGCCTGTCGTCGTTCATGTTCCTGAAGAACCTGCCGGTCGACTTCATCAAGATCGACGGGCAGTTCGTGCACAACGTCGCGCACGACGCGATCGACCGCAGCATGGTCGAAGCGATCACGCAGATCACGACCACGATGGGCATCGGCACGATCGCCGAGCGGGTCGACTCGGCCGAGGTACTCGAGCAGCTGGCGATCATCGGCGTGCAGTACGCGCAGGGGCACTACGTCGCCTCGCCGCAGCCGGTCGCGGTGCTGCAGTCGCTGCTCCGCACCTCTCCCGTCGGGACGGGCGAGGTCGGCCGGATGGTTGGCTGAGGGTTCTTTCACCTCGCCCGTTCGCGGGAGAGGTCGGCTTCACCTGTCCCATACGTGGGAGAGGTCGGCCGCAGGCCGGGTGAGGGGCTCCCCTCCTCACCTCTCCCGTGCGCGGGAGAGGTCGGCCGCAGGCCGGGTGAGGGCTCCCCTCCTCACCTCGCCCGTTCGCGGGAGAGGTCGGCCGCAGGCCGGGTGAGGGCTCCGCGAGGCATTTCTGCCCAGTTTCCTCAATAATTCGCCGCGCACCGATGCAGTGCCATTTGCCATCGTCCGCGTCATGCACCTGACGGACGACCAGCGCTCCTTCGCGCGCTCGCTGCGTCGCCACCAGACGGATGCGGAGACCTTGATCTGGTTCCACCTCCGGGGCCGGCGGTTCATGAACTGCGGTTCCGGCGACAGCACCCGATCGGTCCCTACTTTGCCGACTTCGCCTGCCTCGACGTGAATCTCATCATCGAGCTGGACGGTGGCCAGCACAACACGGGACCGGGGTTACGGCATGATGGTGTCCGCACTGAGTTCCTGGCGTCGCGAGGCTTCGTGGTGCTGCGCTTCTGGGACAACGACGTTCTGCGGACGCCCATGGCGGTCCTGGGCGCGATCGCCCATGCGGTGCAGACGCTTCGCAAGGATCGCCGGAGCCCTTACTCGGCGGTGCCCGCCACTACCGGCGAACCGGAAGAGGCGAGACAGGGCCCCCACCCGCACTTCGTGCGACCTCCCCCGCGGCTGCGGGAGAGGTGAAGAACGGAGCCCTCACCCGGCCTGCGGCCGACCTCTCCCGCGCACGGGAGAGGTGAGGAACGGAGCCCTCACCCGGCCTGCGGCCGACCTCTCCCGCGCACGGGAGAGGTGAAAGAACGGAGCCCTCACCCGGCCTGCGGCCGACCTCTCCCGCGCACGGGAGAGGTGAAGAACGGAGCCCTCACCCGCACTTCGTGCGACCTCCCCCGCGGCTGCGGGACAGGTGAAGACACAGAGCCCTCACCCGG
>DASSJN010000161.1:0-28975 GCA_035691185.1 Steroidobacteraceae bacterium | reverse complement strand
CGACTGGAAGATCGAGAGGTTGCAGAAATAGATGTCGCTCAGGATCGTCTCGAGATCCTCCAGTTCCTCCGGGACCGCCGGCAGGCGCCGGCAGAGATCGCGGATCTTGGCGCAGGTCGCCCAGTACAGGCGCTCGACCAGTCCGCGCGCCTCCAGGCTCAGGTAACCGACGCCGAACATCTGCAGGGCCTGTTCGCGCGCCTGCAGCGCGTCGTGGTAGCACTCGACGAGGCGACGTTCCGTGACCGAGCGATAGGCGTCGAGCAGGTCCTTCACCGGCTGCGGCATGTCGTTGGTGTTGCGCACCTGTTGCTCGTCGCCGTCGCTGATGCGGAAGCGGTCGAGCCGCGAGCTGCCGAGCACGTCGCAGACCAGCACGCTGTGGTGCGCGCAGATCGCGCGACCCGATTCGCTCACGATGATCGGATGGTCGATGCCGCGGGCGTTGCAGACGCTGCCGATGCGATAGACCACGTCGCTCGCGTACTCCGCGAGCGTGTAGTTCATCGACGACTCGTAGTTGGTGCGGCTGCCGTCGTAGTCGACGCCGAGGCCGCCGCCGATGTCGATGTACTGCAGCCCCGCGCCCATCTGCTTGAGCTCGGCGTAGACGTGCGCGAGCTCGGTGACGGCGTCCTTCACGCGCCGGATGTCCTGCAGCTGGCTGCCGGGGTGGCAGTGCACGAGCTGCAGGCAGTCTTCCATGCCGTGTGCCCGCAGCACGTCGAAGAGCTGCAGGATCTCCGTGACGAACAGCCCGAACTTGCTCTTTTCGCCGGACGACTCCCGCCAGCGACCGGCCCCTTCGCTCGCGAGCTTGACGCGCACGCCGATCCGCGGCCGCACGTCGTACTTCTTCGCGTGCTTGAGGATCAGGTGCAGCTCGTCGAAGTTCTCGACGACCGGGATGATCGTGCGGCCGAGCTTGGCCGCGAGGATCACGGCCTCGATGTAGCTGTCGTCCTTGAAGCCGTTGCAGACGATCAGCCGCTCGGACTCGCCCTCGGTCAGCGCCATCACGGCGAGCAGCTCGGGCTTCGAGCCCGCTTCGAGGCCGAAGCCGAACTCGCGGCCGTAGCCGTAGATTTCCTCGACCACGAGCCGCTGCTGGTTGACCTTGATCGGGAACACCGCGCAGTAGCGGTTCCTGTACTCGTTCTCGGCGATCGCCGTCTCGAAGGCGTCGCGGATGCGCGTGAGTCGGTGCCGCAGGATGTCGGAAAATCGCACGACGACGGGCGTCGTCAGGTCGCGGGCGGCGAGACCCGTGATGACCTCGTGCAGGTCGATCTCGCGTCCGGCGGTCCAGTCCGGCCGCACGACGGCGTGGCCCGCGGCGTTGATGCCGAAGTAACCGTTGCCCCAGGCCTTGACGCCGTACAGGTCGAGCGAATCCTCGACGTTCCAGGGGTCATAGCCCGTCTTGCGCTGTGCGGTGTTGTCCACTGTCTTGGTCGTTCCACCCGTGAGCGGCGCAGGGCCGGAAAAAAGAGGGGCGCAAGATAGAGGAAAAAGGGACTAGTGAATAGTGACTAGTGAATAGTCCGAATCGCGTCGCGCGTGGGCGCTCACCCGCCGACCTTTCCCGGCACGCCGGGCGAGGCGGCGCGCAGCGCGCGCTCCGACTCTTCACTAGTCACTATTCACTAGACACCTCCCTTCGCCACGGGCCGCTTTGGATCCCGCGACCACTCGCTCCAGCTGCCCGGATACAGCTTCGCCCCGGGCAGCCCGGCGCGTTCGAGCGCGAGCAGCACGTGACAGGCCGTGACGCCCGAGCCGCAGTACGCGATGGTCCGCTCCGGCGGGACGCCGTCCAGGTCACGTGCGAACACGGCCTTGAGTTCCGAGGCGGGCAGGAACGTGCCGTCGGCCGCGACCACGCTCGTCGTCGGGCGATTCCGCGCACCGGGGATGTGGCCTGCCACCTTGTCGATCGGCTCGACCTCGCCGCGATAGCGCTCCGCGGCGCGTGCATCGAGCACTCGCCAGTCCGCGCTGTTTGCCGCGGCCTGCGTCGCGTCCGCGTCGACGGTCGCTTCCGGATCGTGGCGACCCCCGAAGTCGCCGGCCGGCCGCGGCGGCGGGATGGCGGTCGTCACCGGCAGGCCGAGCGCGGTCCAGCCCCGCAATCCGCCGTCCAGCACGGCGACGTGCGCGTGGCCGAGCCACTTCGCCGCCATCCACCAGAACCGCGCGGCCCACGTGCCGCTCGCGTCGTCGTACGCGAGCACGAGCGAATCCTCGTCGACGCCCCACGCGCGCAGGCGCGCGGCGAAACCGTCCGGCGCCGGCAGAGGATGGCGGCCGCTGGTGGGAGTCTGCGACGCGGCAAGGTCGTGGTCCAGGTCGACGTGTATCGCACCGGGGAGGTGGCCGCGCAGGTAGGCCTCGCGCCCGGCCGCCGGATTCCCGTGCTGGTAGCGGCAATCGAACACGCGCAGGCGCGGGTCGATGAGCCGCGTCGCGGCGTGTTCGGCTGTCACGAGCGTCTGCCAGGTCATCGTCGATTCCTCCGTGCCTCCCAGTACAATCCCGTGCGGGGCGCGCTGCAAGAGCAACGCATGCTCGCAGGCCGGGCAGGCAGGCACCCACTGACGCGGAGGATTTCATGGCGATCGAACTCTACTGGGGCAGCGGAAGCCCCTATTCGTGGCGGGTGCTGCTTGCATTGGAGTACAAGCGCGTGCCCTACGAGTCGCACGTGCTGCAGTTCTCGAAGCAGGAGCACAAGTCGCCGCAGATGCTGCGGATGAACCCGCGGGGCCGCGTGCCCGTGCTCAAGGACGGCGACTTCGTCGTGTTCGAATCGCTCGCCTGCCTGCTGTACCTCGACCGCAAATATCCCGAGCATCCGCTGTTCGGCACCACGCCCGAGGAAGCGGCGACGATCATGCGCGTCATCTGCGAATACCAGGCCTACGCGGAGCAGTACGTCACGAAGATCGTGTCCGCCGTCTTCCTCGAGACGCTCGACGAGGACGCCGAGCAGGTCACACGCGCGATGCACCTGGTCGCGGGCGAGGCGCGCACGATCGAGGGGCGGTTGAGCCAGTGCGACTGGCTGGTCGGCGAGCGGCCTTCCGCCGCCGACGTCGTCGTGTTCCCCGGCATCATGCTGCTGTTGCGCGCGATGGAAAAACGCGAGGCGGGCGACCTGCGGTCGCGCTTCCTGCCGATGGCGACGACGTATCCGGCGATCGCCCGCTGGATCGGGCGCATGGAACGGCTGCCCGGCTACGAGCGCACCTACCCGCCACACTGGCGCGAGGGGCCTCCACGAGGCTGATCACCGCGATTGCGATACACTATCGCGCTTGGGTCCGACTCCAGACACAAGGTTTCCTCAAGACAAATCATGGCCAGCTATCCCGTTCACGTCGTCTTCCCCGGCCGTCTGATCTTCGTAGGTTTCGGGAGCATCGGCCAGGGCGTGCTGCCCCTGATCCTGCGCCACGTCGGCATCAAACCCGACCAGATCACGATCGTGACGGCCGACGAAGGCGGCGCGCAGGAGGCGCAGGAATACGGCGTGCGCTTCGTCAAGCACCCGCTGACGCGCGAGAACTTCAGGAACGTGCTCGACCCGCTGGTGGGCCGCGGCGACTTCCTGCTCAACCTGTCGGTCGACGTCTCGTCGCTCGCGCTGGTCAAGCTCTGCTGGGAGAAGGGGGCGCTCTACCTCGACACGTGCATCGAGCCGTGGCCCGGTGGTTATACCGACCCGACGATCTCGCCTTCGCGCCGCACGAATTATGCCCTGCGCGAGGAAGCGCTCGCACTGCGCGACAACAAGCACCGCCCGACCGCGGTGATCACGCACGGCGCCAACCCCGGTCTCGTCTCGCACTTCGTCAAGCAGGCGCTGATCAACATCGCGAACGACACGGGCCACAAGTACGAGGAGCCGAACACGCGCGCCGAGTGGGCGACGCTGGCGCAGCAACTCGGCGTCAAGGTCATCCACATCGCGGAGCGCGACACGCAGGTCGCCGCGGGGCACCCGAAGCAGGTCGGCGAGTTCGTCAACACCTGGTCGGTCGACGGCTTCGTCAGCGAAGGCTGCCAGCCCGCCGAACTCGGCTGGGGCTCGCACGAGAAGAACTGGCCGCGCGATGGCAAGAAGCACGACTTCGGTCGTGGCAGCGCGATCTACCTGATGCAGCCGGGGGCCGCGACGCGCGTGCGCACGTGGACGCCGACGGTCGGCCATTTCCACGGCTTCCTGATCACGCACGGCGAGTCGATTTCGATCTCGGACTACCTGACGGTCAGGAAGGGCGAGCAGGTCGTGTACCGGCCGACCGTGCACTATGCCTATCACCCGAGCGACAACGCCGTGCTGTCGGTGCACGAGCTCGCTGGCCGCAACTGGGAGATGCAGGAGCGCAAGCGGATCATGATGGAGGAGATCACGAGCGGCATCGACGAACTCGGCGTGCTGCTCGCGGGCCACAAGCGGAACGCCTACTGGTACGGCTCGCAGCTTTCGATCCAGGAGGCGCGCCAGCTCGCGCCGCACAACAGCGCGACCTCGCTGCAGGTGACGGTCGCCGCGCTGTCCGGACTGATCTGGGCCATCGAGAACCCGAACGCGGGGATCGTCGAACCCGACGAGATCGATTACAAGCGCATCCTCGAGATCTGCCGGCCGTACCTCGGCCTGGTCGTGGGCGAGTACACCGAGTGGCACCCGCTGGTCGATCGAGCCCGCCTGTTTCCCGAAGACCTCGACGAGACCGATCCCTGGCAGTTCAAGAACGTCAGGGTAGTGTGAGCGAGCCCTCCGCACCTGCAGGCGACGGCGGCCACGCGGAGGGCGGCTGTCTCTGCGGCGCCATCCGCTACCGCGTGCCGATGCCGCCGCTGTGGGTGGCGCATTGCCACTGCTCGATGTGTCGCCGCGCCCAGGGCGCGGGTTTCGTCACGTGGTTCGGAGTTCCGGGCGACAGGTTCTCGTTCGTCGGCTCGGGCGATCGGCTGCGGATCTACCGATCGTCGCCCGATGCGACGCGCAGCTTCTGCGGACGCTGCGGCACTCCGCTGTTCTTCGAATCGAAACACTGGCCCGGCGAGCTGCACGTGACGCTCGCCAGCCTCGACCCCGAGGTCGCCGCGACACTGACGCCGCAGATGCACGCGTACTGGAGCAGCCACGTGCCGTGGGTGGAACTCGGCGACGACCTGCCGCGGAAGGATCCGGCGGACCACGCGTGAGGAAGGCAGTGTCTAGTGTCTAGTGTCTAGTGGACAGTCGACCAGCGGCTGCGCCGCGCGCCGACGCGGTTGGCGTCCTACTGAACACTAGACACTGAACACTAGACACTCTCCTCGTACCGGATCTCCACAACCACGTACGTCTTCCGGCCTCCAGGGACCTCGATCGTGACTTCGTCGTCGGCGCGCCTGCCCATCAGCGCACGCGCGAGCGGCGAATCCATGCTGACGTAGCGTCGCGCGGGGTCGAGTTCGTCGGGCCCGACGATGCGGAACTCTGATTCCGAGCCGCATTCGTCCTCGACCGTGACCCAGGCGCCGAAGAAAACGCGGCTGCGGTCGTCGGGCGGCCGGCTCACGACGACCAGGCCCTCGAGTCGCTTGCGCAGGAACCGCACGCGACGGTCGATCTCGCGCAGTTGTCGCTTGCCGTAGGTGTACTCGGCGTTCTCGGAGCGGTCGCCCTGCGCCGCGGCCTCCTGCACGGCCCTGGTCACCTGCGGTCGCTGCACGCGCCACAGATCGTCGAGCTCGGCGCGCAACCGCTTCGCACCTTCCGGGGTCGCGTACCTGGAGCCGGCCGCCTGCGGTTTCCGGTAGCGGGTCATGTTTCGGCGAGTCCTCGCGCGCGCCCTGGGATTGTGTGCGCACGGTCACGGAAAACGCCCGGGCGTGCCATTAGTTTGCGGGCCATGAGCATCAAGTTCTACGCCCACTTCCTGGTCGAGCAACCGCAGCCGCGCGGGCTGGAGGAGTTCCGCGGCGTGGTCGAGCTCGACGGGCAGCCGCGAACGGGACGCGGCATGAAGGAAGCGGAGCGGATCATCGCGCGCAACTTCGGCCGACCGCGGCAGGACGTCAAGGTCCTGCAATGGTCTCGACTCCACTGAGGGGCGGCGCGAACGGTTCCCCTGGCGGACTTTCCCTTCCCTTCGACCAAGTCCGCCGACTCCACCCCGGGCCCGCAAAGCCCGGGGTTTTTTTTGGTTTCGTGAGTCCGCGTTCGGACGTCGTCCCAAAACGCAGGTGTCTTCGGCGCTGGTGGTCGTAGGAGGCACGGGCAGCGACTTGACATATTGCGGGACCGTCGATTTGTCGCCGGATTAAGACATATACGAACTCGGCGACGGCTCGCTTCGGCGCACAATTTCCGTGTCAGCGATCACAGTTCTGCAAGGAGGCTTCATGCCATTCCCGAACCCATTGCGTTCCCTGCGCCATTTCGCGGGGCTCGGCGCCGCGGCCACGGCCGCGCTGCTGCTCGCGGCCTGCGGTGGTGGCGGTGGTGGCGACGGCGCGGACGACGCGTCCAATGCACGGCCCGACACGGGCAGCGTCGCCGTGCTGTTCCGCGACGCACCCGTCGACGAGTTCTGCGAGGTCCGCGCGACCGTCACGGGCATCGACCTGCTCGGCGCCGACGGCCCGACGAACATCTTCACGGGCGAGCGCACCGTGAACGTGCTGGCGATGCGCAACATGACGGACTTCTTCACCGTGGACCCGAGCGTGCCGATCGGCAGCTACGAGAAAGTGCGCCTCACGTTGTCGGACCTGGCGCTGGTCGAGTGCAACGGCGACGTGCCGGAGCCCGAGGCCGACTGGGAACATCCGAACCTGCCGGGCAACGGCAAGCTCGACCTGAACCCGCGCGGCTCGTTCGAAGTCATCGGCGGGGAGATGCTCGTCATCGAGCTCGACATGGACATGGAGAAGTCGCTGCACGCACACCAGGCGGGTAACGGCAAGTGGCTGTTCCGCCCGGTCATCTTCGTGACGATCCGGCCGGACGACACCCACCTCGTGCGCGTCTTCGGCGCCGCGCGGAACGTCGGCTCGACGTCGTTCGAACTGTGCCCGATCGAGCCCGTCTCGACGATGGACGGGCACACGATGACGCCGGGCTCCGAGTGCCTCGACGTGTTCACCGACGCCGACACGGGCATCTTCGACGAGTCCGGCGACCGGACGGACCTCGGGACGCTCGCGAACGATGACCTGCTCACCGCGATCGGCTTCCTCGGCCTGCACGACGACGGCGACGGCGACAGTCGCCTGGACGACCTGAGCCTCGACGCGGTCGTGATCGAGTACGGCGACCTGGGCACCTACCTGCGGATGCCGGGCGCCGTCGTCTCGGCGCCGGGTAACAACGGCATCTTCGAGTTCGATCCAGATCCGCTCGACGGCGATGCGATCGACGTCGCGTTGCAGGCCGGCACGCGGATCTTTGCGATCGGCAGCAACGTCGAGCTGACGGCCGCGGCGCTGCAGCCGGGCACCACGGGGGAGGTCGACGGCGTGTTCACGGAGCCCGCGACCGACGGCGAGCCGCTCAAGTCGTCGCTGATCGTGCTCGACCAGGACACGACGCCCGGCACGAGCGTGCTCGGCGCGACGATCTCGAAGATCGACCCGGACGACGACGCGGTGCCCGAAACGCGGCGCTTCGAGGTCGATTTCGAGACGACGACGGCCCAGTGCATCAAGACCGACGCCGCGACGCGTTACCTCGAGATTACGGAGTCGGCGTCCGCGAGCGAAACGGCGGAAATCGTGTTCGCGGACCTCGCCGTCGGCGACGACGTCGACGTATACGGCGAGAGCATCGACGGCGGTGCGTGCGTGCTCGCCGAGACGGTACAGAAGTACGTCGCCGCGCCGTAAGCCTGCGATCGTGATGTTGCTCTGGAGGGGCCCGCAAGGGCCCTTCCTTTTTGGCGGGCGGCGGCACCGCGAGCCGTCCTGCTAAGCTCGCTGCCGCGGAGGAGTGATGGCACAGGACTCGAATCGCGCGCCGGGGCGCAGGATCGCACTCGTCGTCGGCGCCGGCGACGCCACCGGGTCGGCGATTGCGCGGCGCTTCGCCCGCGAGGGGTACGCTGCGTGCCTGGTGCGGCGCAGCGCGGACAAACTCGCACCGCTCGTCGATGCGATCCGCGCGACGGGTGCCGAAGCACACGGATTCCCGGTCGATGCCCGGCGTGAGGCCGGGGTCGCGGAGCTGGTCGAGACCATCGAGCGGGACGTCGGCGCGATCGAGGCGTTTGCATTCAACGTCGGCGCCAACGTGCCGTGCAGCGTGCTCGAGGAAACGCCGCGCCGGTACTTCAAGGTCTGGGAAATGGCCTGCTACGCGGGGTTCCTGACCGGCCAGGCGGTCGCCCGACGCATGGTCGCGCGCGGTCGCGGCACGATCCTCTTCACGGGCGCCACGGCGTCGCTGCGCGGCGGCGCCAGTTTCGCGGCCTTCGCCACGGCGAAGCATGGTCTGCGGGCGCTCGCGCAGAGCATGGCGCGCGAGCTCGGCCCGCTCGGCATCCACGTCGGCCACGTCGTCATCGACGGCGCCATCGACACGGCTTTCATCCGCGACAACTTCCCCGGCAAATACGCGGAAAAGACGGTCGAGGGCATCCTGCAGCCGGAACACATCGCCGACGCGTTCTGGTATCTGCACGCACAGCCACGCGACGCCTGGACGTTCGAGCTCGACCTGCGCCCCTGGCGCGAGAAGTGGTGACGGCGCGCTAGGCCACGCCGATGTGCAGCGAGGCGATCGCGAGGCGCACCTCGACCAGGAAGCTCACGAACGCGGCGACGAGCGCGGCCATCGAGACGACGAACAGCACCGCGACGTACACGGCCAGGTTGAGCGGAACGAACGTGCTGCTGAACAGCAGCGCGACGACGAGCGCGATCAGCAGCCCCGACACCGTGGCCAGCGTGATCGCCATGTTGATGTAGCGCGAGCGCCGGGCCATCACGGCGAGCTGATCGCGCGCATGGTCGGGATCCGGCACCGTGGCCTGCCGCACCTCGCGCTCGAGATTGCGCGCGCGGTCGACCAGCCGCGCAAGCCGGTTGGTCAGCACGCCGAGGAATGCGGCGATGCCGGTCAGCAGGAACACGGGCGCCAGCGCGAGCTGGATCGCGTGCGCGATGTCGACGACTTCCAATCCGTGCACGACGGTCCCGGCGTGGCGAAGACGGCGACGATTCTACTGCGTCGATTGCCACGTTGCGTCGCGTGACTCACCATTGCGCGCATGTCGACGACGACGTTCAAGGACCACTTCTCCCGCCAGGCGGCGGATTACAGTCGCTACCGTCCCGGCTATCCGCCGGAGCTGATCGCCTACGTCGCGACGCTCGCGCCCGGCCACGGGCTCGCCGTCGACTGCGCGACGGGAAACGGGCAGGCCGCCGTCGCGCTGGCCGGGCATTTCGATCGGGTGCTCGCCGTCGATGGCAGCGCAGCGCAGCTCGCGCAGGCGTTGCCGCACCCGAAGGTACGGTACGAACGCGCGATGGCGGAAGCGTTGCCGGTGGGCGACGCCGCGGTCGATCTCGTCGCGGTCGCCCAGGCCGTGCACTGGTTCGACTTCGACCGCTTCCATGCCGAGTGCCGGCGCGTGCTGGTTCCGGGCGGCGTCCTGGCGGTCTGGACCTACACGGTGTTTCGCGCCGGCGGCGCGATCGACGAGGTCGTCGACCGGTTCTACCACGACACGATCGGGCCCTGCTGGCCGCCCGAGCGGGAGCTCGTCCAGCAGGGTTACCGGACGATCCCGTTTCCCTGGGACGAGATCACGCCGCCCGCGTTCACGCTGCAGACCGAGTGGACGCTCGAGCAAGTGGTCGGTTACTTCGCCAGCTGGTCGTCGGTGCAGCAGTATCGCGAGCGGCACGGTGGCGAAGATCCGTTACCCGTCGTCCAGCGTGAACTTTCTGCAATCTGGCCTGCAGGCGGCACGGTTCGTCTCAACTGGCCCTTGTACCTGCGGGTCGGACGCCACCGTCCTCACTTATAATCGCCGGTCTCGCGGCCCCGCGGCCGCCGCATCTCTACGGAGTCCTACGATGCCCATGCGCTGGTCGTTGCCGCTTGCCCTGACGCTCACGCTCGCCGCGTGCGCCACGCCCCAGCCGTCGCCCGAGCCGGCCCAGCCGACGGCGTCCGTCGCGACCGTGCCCCCGGGACCGGCGCTGTCGTCCGGCGTGCTGCTCACGAACTTCGACCAGAACGTGCGTCCGCAGGACGACTTCTACCGCTTCGTCAACGGCGCCTGGCTCGCGAATACGGAAATCCCGCCGGACAAGAACAACTACGGCGCGTTCACCATGCTGCAGGACGAAGCCGAGAAGAACCTGCGAGTGATCGTCGAGGAGGCCGCCGCGGCCGATGCGGCGACCGGGACCGATGCCCAGCTGATCGGCGACTTCTATACGAGCTACATGGACGAGTCGAAGGTGGAGAGTCTCGGCCTCGCGCCACTGCAGCCCGAGCTCGACCGCATCGCGGCGATCAAGGACCGCCGGCAGCTCGCCGAATACCTCGCCGCGGCGCAGCTGCGCGACGTCGACAACCCGATCGGCGCCGAAGTCTTCGCCGACGCCACGAACCCCGACCTCAACACGTTGTGGCTGTCGCAGAGCGGCTTCGGGCTGCCCGAGCGCGACTACTACTTCTCGAAGGAAAAGCGCCTCCAGGAGATCCGCGCTGCATACGTCGCGCACATCGAGAACGTCTTCGAGCTCGCCGGCCGCAAGGATCCGGCCGCGGCCGCGAAGCGGGTGATGGCGTTCGAGACGAAGCTCGCGGAAGCCTCGTGGCCCGCGGTAAAGCTGCGCGACGTCGAGAAGCTGTACAACCCGATGTCGATCGCCGACGCCGAAAAGGCCACGCCGGGCATCGACTGGTCGGACTGGCTCGCCGGCATCGGCGTCACGGGGGTCGACCAGGTCGTGGTCGCGCAACCCGATTACTTCATGGCCGTCGGCAAGGTCGTGCAGCAGGCGCCGCTCGCCACCTGGCGCGATTACCTGGCCCTGCGCGCGATCGACAATTACTCGCCGTACCTGAACTCAGCGTTCGTGAACGAGCACTTCGACTTCTACGCGCGCACGCTCACCGGCACGCCGCAGCTCAAGCCGCGCTGGAAACGCGCGCTCGCCGAGCTCGAGGGCTCGACCGGCGACCTGCTCGGCAAGGAATACGTCAAGCGCCACTTCCCGCCCGAGGCCAAGCAGCGCATGGACGTGCTCGTCGCGAACCTGCTGAAGGCCTTCGACGTCTCCATCGACGAACTCGAATGGATGGGGCCGGAGACCCGCAAGCAGGCGCACGACAAGGTGCGCAGCTTCACGGTGAAGATCGGCTACCCGACCAAGTGGAAGGAATACCCGGGGCTCGTCACGCAGCCCGGCGACCTCGTCGGCAACGTCGTTCGCGCGCGCGAGGTCAATGCGAAGCGCGAACTCGCCAAGGTCGGCAAGCCGGTGGACAAGACCGAGTGGGGCATGACGCCGCAGACCGTGAACGCGTACTACAACCCGCTCGCCAACGAGATCGTCTTCCCGGCCGCGATCCTGCAGCCGCCGTTCTTCGACATGAAGGCCGACGACGCCGTCAACTACGGCGGCATCGGCGCAGTGATCGGCCACGAGATCAGCCACGGCTTCGACGACCAGGGCCGCAAGTTCGACGGCAAGGGCGTGCTGCGCGACTGGTGGAAGCCCGAGGACAACGAGCGGTTCATGACGCGCGCCAGCGCGCTGGTGAAGCAGTACGACGCGTTGAGCCCGTTGCCGGGCATGAACGTGAACGGCGAACTCACGCTCGGTGAGAACATCGGCGACCTCTCGGGCCTCGCCGTGGCGTACAAGGCGTACCAGCTGTCGCTCGACGGCCGGCAGGCGCCCGTCCTCGACGGCTACACGGGCGACCAGCGCTTCTTCATCGGCTGGGGCCAGGTCTGGGCCCGCAAGTACCGTGAGGACGAGCTTCGCAAGCGCCTGAAGACCGACCCGCACAGCCCGGCCGAATACCGCTGCAACGGCATCCTGCGAAACATGCCCGCGTTCGCGCAGGCGTTCGACCTCAAGCCGGGCGACCAGATGTACCTGCCGCCCGAGCAGCAGGTCCGGATCTGGTAAGGTCGCGGTCCCCGTCGGGATGCGTTCCGGCCCACAAGGAGATCATCCTATGCGTGCGTTGCATGGCCTTCTGCTGGCGGCGGTCGCGCTGCTGCTCTCGGGCTGCGGCTACAACACGATCCAGGTGCAGGACGAGCAGACCAAGTCCGCGTGGTCGGAGGTGCTCAATCAGTACCAGCGTCGTGCGGACCTGATTCCCAACCTCGTCAACACCGTGAAGGGGTTCGCGGCACAGGAGCAGGCCGTCCTGATCGGCGTGACCGAGGCGCGTGCGAAGGCGACGCAGATCAAGGTCGACCCGGCGGACCCGGCCTCGCTGCAGCAGTTCCAGGCGGCACAGGGCGAACTGTCGAGCGCGTTGTCACGGTTGATGGTGGTCGTCGAACGCTACCCGGAGCTCAAGTCCGACCAGAACTTCCGCGACCTGCAGGCACAGCTCGAGGGCACCGAGAACCGCATCACCGTGGCGCGCAACCGCTACATCCAGGCCGTGCAGGACTACAACGTCACCGTGCGCAAGTTCCCGGTGAACCTCACGGCGATGGTCTTCGGCTACGACGTCAAGCCGAACTTCAGCGTCGAGAACGAGGCAGAGATCTCGGCGCCGCCGACCGTCGATTTCGGCACGACGGGCACCACGCCCGCGCCGGAACCGGCGCCGGCCTCCGAGCCCGCGACCAACTAAGGTCCTCCCGCGCCGTGCACCGATGCACGGCGTGGGGTCGCAAGGTGGCCGCGTTATCCATCCACGACGGTCCGCGCCTGGCGCGCGGCATGCTGCTCTGCGCCTGGTTCTGGCTCGCCACCGCCTTCACCCCGGCGCTCGGCCAGGCGCTGGTCGCGGTCCCGCCGCTCGAGTCGCCGGTGACCGACCTCACGGGCACACTCACGCCCGACCAGGTCTCCGCGCTCGATGCCAAGCTGCGGGCGTTCGCCAAGGCGAAGGGCAGCCAGGTCGCCGTGCTGATCGTGCCGACGACACGGCCCGAGGAAATCGAACAGTTCTCGATCCGTGTGGTCGACCAATGGCGGCTCGGGCGCGGCAGGATCGACGACGGGGTGCTCCTGCTCGTGGCGCTGAACGACAGGCGTATGCGCATCGAGGTCGGCTACGGCCTCGAAGGCGCGCTGCCCGACGCGACCGCTAACCGCATCATCCAGCAGGACATCACGCCCGCGTTCAAGCGCGGCGACTACTACGGCGGCATCATGGTCGGCGTCGATCGCATCATGCGCGTCATCGAGGGTGAGCCGTTGCCCGAGCCCGAGATCAGCCCGCCCGCGGCCGAAGTGCCCGGGCTGTTCTCGGTGCTGCCGCTGGTGTTCGTCTTCGTGCTCGTCGGCGGATCGATCCTGCGGCGGCTGTTCGGGCGTGTCGGCGGCGCGCTCGCGACGGGCGGCCTCGTCGGATTCCTGACCTGGATGATCGTCGCGGTGCTCGGCCTGTCGATCGCCGCCGGCGTCGTCGCATTCGTTTTTGCGCTGCTCGGCGGAATGGGCGGTGGCGGCGGGCGCGGCTGGTACAGCGGCCGCCACGGCCGTGGCTGGGGCTACCCCGGTGGCATCGGCGGCGGCTGGGGGGGCGGCGGCGGCGGGTTCGGAGGCGGCTGGAGCGGCGGTGGCGGCGGGTTCGGGGGCGGCGGCGCCTCGGGCGGCTGGTGAACGCAATGGACTGGAAGCGCCTGCTCCGTCACCTCGTTGCCACGCGTCGTAAACTCGAACGTGCGTTTCCGGTCCAAGCGCTCGAGGCGATCGGGCACGCGATCGCGGAATCCGAGCGTGAGCACTCCGGCGAGATCCGGTTTGCGATCGAGGCCGCGCTCGAACCGGCGGAAATCTGGGCCGGGAAACCGCCGCGTCAGCGTGCGCTGGAGGTCTTTTCGGCGCTCGGCGTCTGGGACACCGAAGCGAACAATGGCATCCTGATCTATCTGCTGCTTGCCGACCGTGACGTGGAAATCGTTGCCGATCGCGGGTTCAACGGTAAAGTGAGCGCTGCGGAGTGGTCCGCGGTCTGCGTCGCCATGGAGGGGAGCCTGCGCGCGGGCCGGTACGAAGACGCGGCGATCGACGGCGTGCGCGAGGCGGGCAAACTGCTCGCGCGGCACTTTCCGCCGCTGCCCGGCGGGCGCGACGAGGACGAGCTGCCAAACCGGCCTGCCGTGCTTTGACGCCCGCGGGTCGTGAATGATCTTTCGACGGAGTGCGACGTGACAGGACTCGGCGATCTGGGACGATACACGGGCAGAGCCGCGGCGCTGCTGATGCTGGCGACGCTGGCGGGTTGCAGCGTCTTCAAGGCGCAGGAAGCACCGGCCGAGCCGCCGAAGCCGCGCTACGCGGAACCGCTCGCCACGCACACGTTCCCGTACGACCCGAAGACGACCGCCGTGATCGGCACGCTGCAGGCGACGATCGCGAACGACGAAGACACGCTCTCCGACATCGCGCGTCGCTTCAACCTCGGCTACGACGAGGTGGTCAACGCGAACCCGGGCGTCGATCCCTGGCTGCCGAAGGGTGGCACGAGGATCCTGCTGCCGACGCAGTTCATCCTGCCCGACGCGCCGCACGAGGGCCTCGTCGTCAACCTCGCCGCGCTGCGGCTGTTCTATTTTCCGAAGGCCGCGAAAGGCGAGCAGCGCGTCGTGATGACGATGCCGATCGGCATCGGCATGGTGGGCTGGGCGACGCCGACCGGCACGACCAAGATCGTCTCCAAGCGCAAGGATCCGTACTGGACCCCGCCCGCGTCGGTGCGCAAGGAGCATGCAGCCGAAGGCGACATCCTGCCGCCGCGCGTGCCGCCGGGCCCCGACAACCCGCTCGGCGCGTTCGCGATGAACCTCGGCTGGCCGAGCTACCTGATGCACGGCACGAACAAGCCGGCCGGCGTCGGCATGCGCGCGAGTCACGGCTGCATCCGCCTCTACCCCGAGGACGTCGCGACGATCTTCCCGATGCTGCCGGTCGGCACGAAGGTCACGGTCGTGAACCAGCCGACGCTGCACCGGATCCAGGACGGCAGGCTGTACGTGCAGTCGTTCCCGCCGCACGAGGAGCACCCCGAAGCCAAGGCGGCCGCGAAAGGGCAGCGGTTCACGAAGCAGCTGCAGGGCAAGATGGCGCAGCGTGCGCAGCAGGCCGGCATCCAGCTCGACTGGACGCTGGTCGAGCAGGTCGTGAACGCCGCCCAGGGCATCGCAGTACCCGTCTCGCAGCCGTCGTTCGGTCTGGACACGTACGTTGCATCGGCCCGCCTCGTGCAGAACGCCATTCCCGCGGATGCCCACTGGGACGGCACGGATCGGCCGGTGCCGATCAAGAGCAATCCGATCGGGCCGGCGCCCGCGCCGGTCGTCGCCGCCGACGGCAAGTAGGCGGTGCGCGGCCTGCCCGCAGGCTGGTATCTCGACCCCGCGCGGGGGCCGCTGGAGTTCTCCGCAGTCTTCGGCCGCAGCTGGCAGTTCGTCTGCCACGCAGCCGACCTGCCCGCGGCCGGCACGGCGGCGCGGTTCGATTGCGGCGGGCGCTCGGCCTTCGTGCTGCGCACGCGCGCGCTCGGGTTGCATGCCTTCCGCAACGCCTGCAGTCATCGCGGCTCGCGGCTCGTGGACGGCGACCCCGGCACGGGCCTCGCCTTCTGCGTCGACGGTCGCGTGCGCTGCCCGTACCACGGCTGGACCTATGACGAGCAGGGGCGCCTCGAATCGATCCCGGCGGACCAGCGATTCGAGGAATCCGAGCCCGGCGCAGTCGCGCTGACGTCGTTGCCGGTCGCGCAGTGGCGCGGACTCGTCTTCGTCGCGTTCGGCGCGCCCGAGCGCGCGCTCGAGGCGGCGCTGGACGAGGCGGCGACGGACTGGCCCGACGTCCCGACGATGCGGCGACTGGCCGAGCCGCGCACCCTGGCCGTCGAGGCCGACTGGAAGCTCGCCTGCGAGCATGCGCTCGACACCGCGCATCTCGGCGTGACGCGGCCTACGCCGAAGTCGCGCCTGTTCGAGCCGGGCCGGTTCACGGTCGCGGGTGCGGAGGCCATGCGCGCCGCCGGCGTTCCGGTCGATGCGGCGCGAGCCTCGTGGTCCGCGCGCATGTTCCTCCGATTGAGCAGCCCCGATGCCGCGCCTCCGCGCGCGACCTGGCTCTATCTCTGGCCGAACCTGCTCCTCGGTACGACGGCGGACACACTCACGGTCCTGCAGGCGCTGCCCGTGCGAACTGGAACCAGCCGGTTGCGAGTGCTGCGCTACGGCAGACAGGACTCGTCGCGAACGGCGCGGCTGCTGCGTTATCTGCATGAACGTGTCGTTCGACGCGCCTTGCTGGACGACGCACGGCTGCTCGAACGCGTGCAGCAGGGGCTCGCCAACGTGGACGCCGCCACCACGATGCCGATCGATGCAGCGCAGCCGGGGCTGCGCTGGTTCGTCGAACGCTGCCGGGTCGTCCTGGAGCGCGCGAGCCCTGCGCCTCCCCGAGCCCGGACGCGCACGCGGCGGCCACGCCAGCCACCAGTCACCACGGCGGGCTGAGGCGGCGGCGCTGCTGCTTGGGGTCGGCTGCGCCGCACACCCCCAGGACTTGTGCTAACTTAGCGAAAATTCTTCAAGCTGGACGCAGCGTTGCACGACATCGCCCTCGGTGGCATCACGGTGAGCGAGGCCGCTGGCCCGGATCAGCCCATCGTTCGCTTGCCGACGGCCACCACCGGATTCGTCGGTCGCGCGCTCCGCGGGCCCGTCAACCATCCGGTGCGCGTGCGCAGTTTCGCCGAGTTCCAGCAGGTCTTCGGCGGTCTCTGGCAGCCGAGCATGCTCGCGTACGCCGTCGAACAGTTCTTCGACAACGGCGGTCGCGACGCCGTCGTGGTGCGCGTCGTGAACGGCGCGACGCCCGCGACGATCAGCCTGCCGTGCGGCGACGCGACGCTGACGCTCGAGGCGCGGAGCCCGGGCTCGCGCGAGGTGCTGCGAGCATCGGTCGATTACGACAATATCGCGCCGACCGAGGAGGATCGTTTCAACCTGGTCGTGCAGCGCGTGCGTACGCTCGGCTCGGAGCACATCGAGGACCAGGAGATTTTCCGCCGGCTCTCGACGGTGCCGGGCACGACGCGCTACGTCGCGGGCGCGCTGCAGGAATCGCAGCTCGTGCGGGTGCACGGCGAAGTGCCGGCCGTGCGGCCGGATCGCACGTTCCGCCCCGGCGCACGGCACCCGATCGGCTACGTCGACTCGAACCCCGACGGCGACGATGGCGCACCCCTCACCGACTACGACCTGATCGGCTCGGCGGAGCGTGGCTCAGGGCTCTTCGCGCTGCGCTCGGTCGAGGACGTGCATTTCGTCTGCATCCCGCCCCCCGTGCGCGACCGCGACCTCGGGCCGAGCGTGCTGCTCGTCGCCGCGCAGTTCTGTCGCGAACGCCGCGCACTGCTGATCGTCGATCCGCCCGCGATCTGGGAAACCTGCGACGACGCGGTGCAGGGCCTGCGCGACCTCGCGTTCCAGAGCGACAACGCGCTGATGTGCTTTCCGCGCGTGCAGGCCTTCGACAAGATGCGAGGGCGCCACGAGACGTTCGCCAACGGCGGCGCAGTCGCCGGCGCGCTCGCGCGCATGGACGCCCACTGCTCGCCGTGGGAGAGCGGTCCGGACGAACAGATCCTGCTGCGCCCCGGCACGCGTCCGCTGCACGTGCTGAGCGCCCCCGACTGCCAGAAACTGAGCGCGCACGGCATCAACCCGCTGCACGCGATGCGCCCGGGCGGCACGGGCCACGCGCCGCTCAAGACGCTCGCGCGTGGCACGGGCGTCGGTCCGGACAGCAGCCTGCTCAGCTGGCGCCGGCGGCAGCTGCTGGTGCTGAACAGCGTCGAGCAGGGAACACGCTGGGCGCGCTTCGAGGCGCGGGATCGCCACACGTGGCCACGGCTCGCGCGACAGGTGCGCACGTTCCTGCTCGGCCTCGCGGGCACCGGCGCTTTCGGTCGCGGCGCCGACCTGCAGACGTGCGAGGTCGTCTGCGACGAGCGCATCAACGGCGACGACGACCTCGAAGCCGGCGTCGTGCACTGCCTCGTGTCGTTGCCCGCGTGGCGTCCCGGCGAGTGGCGTTCGTTCCTGATCTCGCACCGCCTCGACGGCACGACGATCCGGTCGGTGAGACCGCATTCGATGCCGGTCGGCGCGCGCATGACGGTGCACGACGTACAGCCGCGACCCGCACCGGAGCCCGCGCTCGAGGACACGGCGCCGCGGCGCACGCTCGCGCAGGAACTGTTCGCGCCGATGCCGGACCAGCGCCCGGCCGTGCCGTCAGGCGTGCTCCTTCCCGAAGCCGCCGCCGCCCGGCGTCTCGAACTGAACCTCATCGCCGGGCTCCACGGCGAGCCCGAACGTCGCGGCCAGCGTTTCTGAGGCCGCGGCGCCCCTGCGCCGGATGGAATTGCGCCCGGTCGCGCCGGCTGCCCCGCCGGCGAGCCCGAACGGCGCGATGCGGCGGTGATTCGACAGCACTGCCGCCGTCATCGCCTCGCGAAACTCCACGCGTCGCACGAGACCGTCGCCGCCCCGGTGCCGGCCGGCGCCGCCGGAGCCGCGCCGGATCGAGAACTCGCGCAGCAGGACGGGAAAGCGCGTCTCGAGCACCTCCGGATCGGTGAGCCGCGAGTTGGTCATGTGCGTCTGCACGCCGCTCGCACCGTCGAAGTCGGGGCCCGCGCCGGCGCCGCCGGCGATGGTCTCGTAGTACTGGTAGCGCTCGTTGCCGAACGTGAAGTTGTTCATCGTGCCCTGCGACGCGGCCTGCAGGCCCAGGGCGCCGTAGAGCGCATCGACGATGCACTGCGACGTCTCGACGTTGCCGGCGACGACCGCGGCGGGAAACACGGGGTCGAGCATCGAGCCGCGTGGCACTTCGATCGTGATCGGCCGCAGGCAGCCGGCGTTGAGCGGGATCGGCTCGTCGATCAGGGTGCGGAAGACGTAGAGCACGGCGGCAACCGTCACGGCGCGCGGCGCGTTGAAGTTGTTGGCCCGCTGCGCCGACGTGCCCGTGAAGTCTACCGTCGCGGCGCCGTGCGCGGCGTCTACGGACACCCGCACGACGATGGCCTGGCCGTTGTCGAGCTCGTAGCGGAAGCGCCCGTCGTGCAACCGACGGATCGCGCGTCGCATGCACGCCTCCGCGTTGTCCTGCACGTGACGCATGTACTCGAGCACGCGCTCGCGCCCGTGCGCCGACGCGGCGCGCTCGAGTTCGCGTGCACCGCGCGCGTTGGCGGCGAGTTGGGCGCGCAGGTCCGCGATGTTCTGCGGAAAATTGCGGGCAGGCTGCGGGCCGTCGCAGAGCAGGTGACGCAGCAACTCCTCGTCGAGCGCGCCGTCGCGCAGGATCCGCTGCGGTGCGATCAGCGCGCCTTCCTCCTCGATCGTCCGGCTGTGCGGCGGCATCGAGCCCGGCGTGATGCCGCCGACGTCGGCATGGTGCGCGCGCGAAGCGGTGAGGAACTCGAGGGCCCGCCCCTGGCGGTCGAACACGGGCGAGACGACCGTGATGTCCGGCAGGTGCGTGCCGCCCGCATACGGTGAATTGACGAGGTACGCGTCGCCGGGCCGCAGGTCTTGCGCGAACGTGTCGAGCACCGCGGCGACGCTCGCACCCATGGAGCCCAGGTGCACGGGCATGTGCGGCGCGTTGGCGACGAGGTTCGCGTCGGCGTCGAACAGCGCGCACGAGAAATCGAGCCGCTCCTTGATGTTGACCGAGCTGGCAGTCCGTTGCAGCACCGCGCCCATCTGTTCGGCGACGTGCATGAACAGCGCGTTGAAGACCTCGAGGCGCATCGGGTCGGGCCTTTCCGGCTGCGTGCCGGCCATTGCCTCGATGCGCGGCGCTTCGGTCCGCCGGCGCAGCACGAGCAGCCCGCTCGCCGCAACCTCGCCAGCCCATCCGGGCGCGATCCAGCTCGTCGCGCCGTCCTCGCACAACAGCAGCGGTCCCGTCACCTGCATACCGGCGGTCAACCCGGCGCGGTCGCGCATCGGCACGTCGTGCCGGGCGCCGTCGAACCAGACCGATGCGTGTGTCGGCGCCGTCGTCGCGCGGTCTGGTGTGGCCGGACGGCTGACGCTCGAGGATCGCCGGGGGTCGACGCGCTCTACGACCTCGACCATCAGCGTCGCGACGACGAGCCGCGCGTGCTCGTCAGCGAACCCGTACAGCTGCCGATGCTGGTCGAAGAACGCTCGTCGCAGTGCGACCGGCTCCTGCCAGTCGAGTTCGATCGGAGTGTCGGAGCCCACGAGCCGCACCTGCGCGGCCAGGCGTGTCTCGATCGCCGCAGCACTCACACCCTGGCGCAGCAGGTCGTTGCGCGCCTCCGACGCGAGGTCGTCGAGCCCGCGTTGCGCCTCCGCATGATTCGGACCGTCGAGCCGCTGCTCGAAGGTGCGGCGCCGGATCGCGCGCCGGCTCGTGAGAGCGATGCCGAACGCCGACAGCACGCCGGCGAGCGGAGGCAGCAGCACTTCGCGGGCCCCCAGCAGGTCGGCGACGGCGCACGCGTGCTGGCCCGCCGCGCCGCCGAAGCAGAGCAGGGAGAACTGGGCCGGATCCTGTCCGTGGTGCAAGGCGACTTCACGGATGGCGTTGGCCATGCGCGCGACCGCCACGTCGAGAAACGCCTCGGCGAGCGTCTCCACCGAGTACGCGAGTCCAGCCGGAGTCGCTGTACCCGCGCGGAGTTCGCGCAACCGCGCCTGCGCGGCCCCTACGTCGAGCGACTCGGTGCCCGAGGCGCCGAACACGCGCGGAAATCGCCCGGGCGGGATGCGGCCGAGCGCGACGTTGCAGTCGGTGATGGTCGCAGGGCCGTTGCGGCGGTAACAGGCCGGCCCCGGGTCGGCGCCGGCCGAGGTGGGCCCGACCTGCAGCCGACCGTCGGCGACGCGCAGGATCGAGCCTCCGCCGGCCGCGATCGTCTGCATGTCGACGAGCGGCGTCTGCAGTCGCACGCCGTCGATTTCCGTTGTGAAGCGTCGCGGGATCGCGCCGGTCGAGAGGCTGACGTCGGTGGACGTCCCGCCCATGTCGAAGCCGATCAGCCTGCGCGGCCCGTCGGCGTTGCCGGCCGCGATCATGCCGACGACGCCGCCGGCCGGGCCCGAAAGTACGCCGTTGACGCCGCGGAAACCGTCCGCATCGACGAGCCCGCCGTTGCTCTGCATGAACGAGACCTCGGCACAGCGAAGTTCGCGCTCGAGGCTCGAGCGGAAGTCGCGCGTGTAGCGCAGCAGTACGGGCGACAGGTAGGCGTCGGCAACGGTCGTGTCGCCGCGGGCGACGAAGCCGAGCAACGGCGCGGCCTCATGCGAAGCGATCACCTCGGCGAAGCCCGCTTCGCGCGCGATCTCCGCCGCGCGACGCTCGTGCGCCGGATGCCGGAAGCCGTGCACGAAGGCGATCGCCACCGACTCGATGCCGTCGTCCCGGGCTGCGGCCAGCGCGTCTCGCAACGCCTGCTCGTCGAGGGGCGTTAGCACGCATCCCGCGGAGTCGATGCGTTCGCCGACCTCGCACACGCGGCGATACAGTGGGGGAGGGCGACGGATGGCGCGCGCAAAGATGTCGGGGCGTTCCTGATAGCCGATCACGAGCGCATCGCCGAAGCCGCTGGACGTCACGAGCAGCGTCGGCGCGCCGTTGCGCTCCAGCAGCGCGTTCGTGGCGACCGTCGTGCCGAGCCGCACCGCGGCGACGTCATGGCCGTGAGCCGCCCCGTGGTCGGCGAGCAGTTCGCGAATGCCACGCAGCGCGGGATCGCCGGGATGCAGCGGGTCGCGCGACAGCACCTTGGCGGTGTGCAGCGTCCCGTCGGCTGCAATGCCGACGACGTCGGTGAAGGTGCCGCCGCGGTCGATCGCGAAGCGCCACCCGGGGCTGGAGGAGGTCATCGGGGAAGAGTGTCTGGTGTCCAGTGTCTGGTGTTCAGTCGGAAGGCGGCTGCGCCGCTGCGTGACGCACTCGGCTTCCTACTAGACACTAGACACTGAACACTTTCCAATGCCCTGTGGCCAGGATGACGGTCGGTCCGGAGCAGCGCGCCGCGGCGATTCTCGCCGTGGTCGCGCGCATCCCGCGCGGTCGCGTGACGACCTACGGCAGCGTGGCAGCGCGAGCGGGCCTGCCGCGCCAGGCGCGACTCGTCGGCAAGGTGCTTTCGTCGCTGCCGCCGCGCAGTCCGGTCCCCTGGCAACGCGTGGTCGCGGCCGGCGGTCGCATCGCGTTCCCGGAGGGCTCGCCGTCCCGCGTACGCCAGATCCGGCTGCTCCGCGCCGAAGGTGTCGATGCGTCGCGCGGCCGGGTCGACCTCGAACGCCACGGCTGGGGCGCGGCGGACGGCGCCGACCTCGACCGGTGGCTCTGGGCGCGCGACGACGAATGAGACCGGGACCGCGATAGCGGCGGCCGCGAAAGGCTAAGATGCACGGGCACCCTCCTGGAGCGGCCCGCGGATGACCGAGCGTTACGTCGTTTTCTCACACGGCAAGGACAGCGAACCGTGGGGCAACAAGATTGCCGCGATGGCCGAGATCGCCCGCGAGGAGGGGTTCCACGTCGAATCCGTCGATTACCGCGGCATCGAAGATCCGCAGGCGCGCGTCACGCGACTGCTGGCGTTCTGCAAGGACCTGCGCGGCTCGCTCGTGCTCGTCGGGTCGAGCATGGGCGGGTACGTCTCGGTGGCCGGCTCCTCCCTGCTGCAGGCGCGCGGCATGTTCCTGCTCGCACCGGCGCTGTACATGCCCGGCTACGAGAAGATCAGCCCACGCCCCGCGCATTGCCCGACGACGATCATCCACGGCTGGCGCGACGACGTGATCCCGGTCGACAACAGCATCCGCTTCGCGCGTGAACAGAAGGCGACGCTGCACGTGGTCGACTCCGACCACCGACTGCTGGACCAGATCCGCGCGATCAACCACTACTTCGCGTATTTCCTGTTCCAGATCGATGAGTTCCTGTGAGGAAGTGTCTAGTGTCTAGTGTTTAGTCTCTGGTCGGGGCGGCGTGGCCGCCGGCGCAGCCGGCCTCCCACTGAACACTAGACACTAACCGCTGACCGCTTCCTCACTTCTTCTCCCTGATCGCCTTCGCCGCCATCGCGTCGATCCGTCCCGGCGCGAGCAGCTTGAGCCAGCGCGCGAACTTGCCGCGGCGGGACGTCACGAGCAGACGCTCGCGTCGCTCGATCGCCTCGATCATCAGACGTGCGCATTCCTGCGCGGACATGATCGTCGACTTCGCCATGGGGTTGTCGCCGAGCGGCCTGCCGTCGGGCCCGAGCGCGCGCTTGTGGATCTCGGAGACGACGAAGTCCGGACAGACCACCGTGACGGAGACGCCGGCGTCGGCGACCTCGACGCGCAGCGAATCGAAGAAGCCGACCACGGCGTGCTTGGACGCCGCATACCCCGTGCGCGTGGGCACGCCGATCAACCCGGCCATGCTCGATACTGCGACGAGGCGGCCGCGCGCGCGCTTCAGGTGCGGCAGCGCGTGGAAGGTCGGGTACACGCTGCCGAGGTAATTGAGCCGCATCAGCCGCTCGTAGATCGACAGGTCGGCGACCTCGTCGAGTCGCGTCCACATCGTGCCGCCCGCGTTGTTGACGAGTACGTCGATGCCTCCGAACTGCGCGACGGCGGCGTCGATCAACGCACGGCACGAGCCCTCGTCGGTGACGTCGGTCGGCACGACGAGTACCTTCGCCCCGAGGCGACGGCATTCCTCCGCCAGGGACTCGAGGCGTTCCCGATTGCGTGCGGCGATCACGAGTCGCGGACGCTGAGGCGCGAGCTCGAGGCACAAGGCGCGACCGATGCCTTCGGACGCTCCGGTCACGATCGCCACCAGGTTCGAGAACGCGCTCATGGCCGGAACTCCCTTGCGTTAGAATCGTGCCCCGGGTCCGCCCCGAGGGTCACGCATGCGCGTCACGATCAAGGCTGCCGCCAGATTATCGCTCGCCTCACTCGCGCTGCTGTCCGTGGTCGCCTGCAGCGCTCCCGCGCCCGAGCCACAGGACGAGGAAGAAGCGCGCGCACTCGGTCGCGACACGGACGAGACCGTGTTCGACGACATGATCCAGACGCAGGACAAGGCGCGCGGCGTCGAGGACCTCACGCTCGGCCGCAAGGACGAACTCGACCAGGCCCTCGAAGCCTCCGAAAGCAGTCCCGCCGAGGAATGAGGCGCCGGCGCGGAACGCGCATCCGACTAACCGCTATCCGCTAACCGCCAGACACTCTCGTGAAGCGCGTCCCCGAACCCGAACTCATGGACGAAGTCGAGCAGGCACGCGCCTACGCGCTGGCCGACTTCGACGAACCGAATCGGCGTTTCGTCGAGTATTTCGAAGCGACGTATCCCGAGCTGCGCGCGGGCACCGTGCTCGACCTCGGTTGCGGCCCCGGCGACATCGTGCTGCGTCTGGCGACGCGTCACCCCGGGTTGGTCGTGCACGGGCTCGACGGTTCCGCCGCCATGCTGCACTTCGCCTGCGAACGCCTGCACGAGACCCCCGCGCTCGGCGGGCGCGTGCAGTTCGTCGAGGGCATCCTGCCGGGGGCAGCCCTGCCGCTGGCCGAATACGACGCCGTGATCAGCAACAGCCTGTTGCACCACCTGCACGAACCGCGGCACTTCTGGGCTGCGGTGCGCGACGCGGGCAGGCCGGGGGCTCCGGTGCTGGTCATGGACCTGTTCCGCCCGGAGTCGGAGCAGGCCGCCTGGGCCATCGTCGAGCGCTACTCCGGCAACGAACGCGACCTGCTCAAGCGCGATTTCTTCGCGTCGCTCTGCGCGGCGTTCTCGCCCGACGAAATCCGTGCGCAACTCGACGAGGGCGGTCTCGGCGGTCTCGAAGTCCGCACGGTGTCCGACCGCCACGTGCTCGTCACGGGACGCCTGCCGGCGAGATGAGTGATTACACCGCCTTCGAACGGCTGGCCCTGCCGTTCGTGCGCTGGCTGGTCGCCCTGTGGGTCCGTCCTTCCGTGCTGCCGGACGACCTGCGCACGCGGGTCGCCAGTCCCCGGCGCGTGGTCTATGCGCTCGAAAAGCGCAGCGTCGTCGACCTCGCCGTGCTCGAACACGTCTGCGCCGAGCGCGGATTGCGCGACCCGCACCAGCCCCTGGGGCCGGAAGGGTTGCCCCCGGAATCGCTGCTGTACCTCGAACGCCGCACGGGATTTTTCGGCCAGCGCATCGACAGGCGCATGCCCGAGGCCTTGCGCGCGCTGACGACGGCGGCCGTGGATGACATCGAGTTCGACGCCGACATCGTCCCGGTGAGCCTGTTCTGGGGACGCACGCCGGACCGGGAACGGTCGTGGTTCCGGTTGCTGCTCGCGGAGGACTGGGATATCGGCGGCCGCTTCCGCAAGCTGCTGTCGCTGGCCTTCAACGGCCGCAACCTGCTCGTGCTGCTCGGCGAGCCGATGGCGTTGCAGCCCTCGCTCGCGGAGACCCGCGGCATGACGCGCGGGCCGCGCCGGCTATGGCGGCAGCTGCGCGTGCAGTTCCGCAACCAGCGCGCCGCGACGATCGGACCGGACTTGTCGCACCGCCGCACGATCGTCGCGCAGGTGCTGCGCACGAAAGCCGTCCGCGACGCCGTGCGCCAGGACGTGCACGAGAAGAAGCTCGCGCGCCGCGATGCGCTCGGGGTCGCGCGCGGGTACGCCTACGAAGTCGCGGCGAACTATTCGCACTGGTTCGTCGTGTTCATGTCCGGCGTGCTCGGCCGGCTCTGGAACAGGCTCTACGACGGCGTCGAGCTCGCCAATTTCTCGAGCCTGCAGTCCGTCGACGAGGGCAGCGAAATCGTCTATGTCCCCTGCCACCGCAGCCACATGGACTACCTGCTGCTGTCGTACGTGGTCTACCACAAGGGCTACGCGGTGCCGCACATCGCGGCCGGCATCAATCTCAACATGCCGGTCATCGGCTCGTTCCTCCGGCGCGGCGGCGCGTTCTTCCTGCGCCGCAGCTTCGGCGGCAACGCCACGTATTCCGCGGTCTTCACGCGCTACCTCGGCGCGATCCTCGCGCGCGGCCATTCGATCGAGTACTTCATCGAGGGGGGGCGCAGCCGGACCGGGCGTCTGCTGCGCCCGAAGATCGGCATGTTGTCGATGACGGTTCGCAGCTACGTGCGCAACCCGGCGCGGCCAGTCGTGTTCGTTCCCGTGTACTTCGGCTACGAGCGCGTCGTCGAGGCGGGCACGTACGTGGGCGAACTGTCGGGCCGGCCCAAGCAGAAGGAATCGATCCTCGGCATGCTCAAGGCCCTGCCCGAGCTGCGCAGCCGGTTCGGCAAGGTGTACGTGAGTTTCGGCGAGCCGTTGCCGCTCGACGCCGTGCTGCGGCGGTATGTGCCGGGTTGGACCGCAGGTGAGCCGGTCGACGAAGACAAGCCCGAGTGGCTCGCGCCGCTCTGCCGCGACCTCGCACACCAGATCATGACCCGCATCAACGCGGCCGCCTGCGTGACGCCGGTCAACCTGCTCGGCATGGTGCTGCTCGCGCTGCCGCGGCAGAGCATGGGCGAGGCCGACCTCGTGCGGCAGCTCGAGCTCTACGCCTCGCTGTTGCGCCAGGCGCCGTATTCGCCACGCGTCTGGGTCACGCCGCTCGACGGGCAGTCGATGGTCCGGCACTGCGAGTCGCTGCGCATGCTGCAGCGGCAGGCGCACCCGCTCGGCGACGTCGTCGGGATGACCGAGGCCGACGCGGTGCTCGCGTCCTACTACCGCAACAATGCGCTGCACCTGCTGCTGATGCCGTCGCTGATCGCCTGCGCGTTCCTCAACAACGCGTCGGTGCCGCACGCCGACCTGCACAGGCTCGCGCGCCGCGTCTACCCGTACGTCGCCGACGAGTATTTCCTGCGCTGGAGCGAAGCCGAATTGCCCGGCGTCGTCGACGAGTTGCTCGAGGACCTGCTCAACCACGGCCTCATCACCGCATCGGAGGACCGCGGCGAGTGGCATCGTCCGCCTGCCGAGGCGAGCGAAGCGGTCCAGCTCTCGGTGCTCGCCCGGGTGACGGTGCCCATCCTCGAGCGGTACTACCTCGCGATCTCGCTGCTGCTGCGCGCCGGTTCGGGGCGGCTCACGCAGGAGGCGCTGGAACGCCAGTGCCAGCTCACCGCGCAGCGCATGGCGATGCTGTACGAGCTGAACTCGCCCGAATTCTTCGATCGCGCGCTGTTCGGCAATTTCGTGCAGCGACTGGCCGAGCGCAACGTGCTCGCGATCGGGCCGGACGGCAAGATCGAGTTCGTGCCCGCCGTCCTCGAGGCCGTCGCCTCCGACGCGCAGCTCGTGCTGCACGAGCAGATCCGCAACAGCATCCTGCAGGTCGTCCACCGCTGATCCGCCCAAAAAAGAAGGCGCGGCCCGTACGGGGCGCGCCTCAATTGGGGGAGCGGCATGCGAGGTACGTTACGCTGCTCGTTGCGCCGCCAATGCGGGACGCGCGCGTGGAGGCGGGTAGGAGGGGTCCTACGCGTCGGAGGGGGTGCGAGCGAGACGGACGCCCCGAATACTGCCGGCATGGCTATCCCCCGGCACGAAATGCGGACCGAACCGCAGCCGCCGGTCGAGCACGCGCCGCCGCCGCGCAGTCCCTGGACCGCGCGCGCCGTGGCGCTGCTCGCCGTGCTCGCGCTCGTGGGTGCACTGAAGTTCGCGCAAGCGGCCGTCGTGCCGGTGCTGTTCGCGATCTTCCTGGCCTTGATCCTGTCGCCGGTCGTCGAGCTGCTCGCGCGCCACCGGATCCCGCGCATCGTGGCCGCCACGCTGGTGATGGCCGTGCTGCTCGCCGTGGTCGGCGCGGCCGTGAGCGCGACGTGGAAGCCGGCACGTGAGTGGCTCGACACCGCGCCGGTCACGTTCAAGCAGCTCGAGCGCAAGCTGCGGCCGGTCATCCGGTTTATCGCCCAGGTGGAGTCGGTCTCCACGCAGGCCGAGCGCATGACGGCACCGGACCCGGCGAAGCACGAGAAGCCGACGCCGGTCGCGGTCGAGCCGAAGGGCTTCATCGAGAGCACGCAGGAATGGGCGATCGCGATCGTGAGCATGCTGTTCCTGACGCTGTTCCTGCTCGCGACGGACATCGCGGCGCTCGGACGCGACGGGCCGCCCGGTGCGCCGTGGAGCGGCGCCGGCTCGGTCTTCCTGCGCGTGCGCAGCGAGCTCGGGCGCTATTTCGGCGCCGTCACGCTCAGCAACCTGGTGCTCGGCGTCGGCACGACGCTGACGATGTACTGGCTGGAAATGCCGAATCCCCTGCTCTGGGGCGTGATGGCGTTCGTGCTCAACTTCATCCCGTACGCGGGCTCCGCGACCACGCTGCTGCTGCTCACTGCCGTCGCACTCGTTTCGTTCGACGGCGTGGCGAAGGCGGTCTCGGTCGCGGGCACGTACCTGCTGCTCACGACGCTCGAGGGGCAGGTGCTGCAGCCGGTGCTGGTCGGCCGCAGGCTCGACATCCGGCCGCCGGTGGTGCTGCTCGGGCTGTGGTTCGGCGGCTGGCTCTGGGGAGTCGCAGGCGTCGCGCTCGCGATGCCGCTGCTCGTGTCGGTCAAGGCCGCAGCACAGGAGGTGGCCCGCAGCCGCAGCGTCGAGCAGATCGAACCCAATGCGGAGACCGTCCGGACGCGCGCCTCGGAATGGCTGCGGGCGAATGCAAATCGCTACCGGCGGATCGCCCGGTCGCGGCCGCGCCCATGACGCCGGCGCGGGGG
>DASSJN010000160.1:0-22435 GCA_035691185.1 Steroidobacteraceae bacterium | reverse complement strand
GCCGGCGCGGTCTCGCGGCCGTTGAACGCCGTGACCGTCCGGGTCTGGGCGTCGTAATGCACCATGAAGGCGCCGCCGCCGAGACCGGAGCTCTGCGGTTCGACGAGACCGAGCGCCGCCTGCACCGCGACCGCGGCGTCGACGGCGCTGCCGCCCTTGCGGAGCACTTCGAGCCCGGCGTCGACCGCGATGGGGTGGGCGGCCGTCACGCCAGCGCGCAGCGCGCGTGTCCCGGCGGACGGCGGCGGCGACGCGGCTGGCGGCGGTGTCGGATTCGTCCGGCAGGCTGCCACGCCGAGGGCGAGCAGCAGCAATGCGATCATGCGGCCACGGCGGGCCGGCTGAAGGGACGTGGGCATGCGGGGGGAAGCGTGGCGATTCGAGGGCACCGACAATAGACTGTCGGCCCTCCTGCCGTCGAGACAGCGCCGCGCCATGCACGTATCCGCCCGTCCGTTCACACGAGTCGCCCTGGCGAGCCTGGCGGCTGCCGCCTGCAGCGCGGCCCTGGCCCAGTCGAGGCCGGTCGACAAGCCGCCGGCAGCGGGCACGCCAATGCCGGCAGGGCCGACGACGGTCGTCGTGCACGCGGGGCGTGTCCTCGACCGACCCGGTCGCGCGCCCCGTGGGCCGAGCACCATCGTGATCCGCGACGGGCACGTGAGCGAGATCCGGGACGGCTTCGTCGACGTCCCGGGTGCGCAGCGCGTCCACGACCAGCGGACGCGCTTCGTGCTGCCAGGCCTGATCGACTGCCACGTGCACCTCGACTCCGACACGGGCGGACAGCTCGGGCAACTCGAGGACGTGCAGCTCGAGGCGGCGGAGATCGCGTACAACGCGCTCGCGAACGCGCACAAGACGCTGCGCGCGGGGTTCACCACCGTGCGCAACCTCGGCGACCGCCACGGCGTCACCCTTGCGCTGCGCGATGCGATCCGCGCGGGCAAGGTCGAGGGCCCCAACATCGTCGACGCCGGGCGCTCGATCTCGACGACGTCCGGTCACATGGACCACGCCCTGGGGTATCGCGAGGACTTGCGCGAGACGCTGCACGCCGCCGGGAACCTCTGCGACGGCGTCGAATCGTGCCGGCGCGCGGTACGCGACCAGGTCGGCCGCGGCGTCGACGTGATCAAGATCGCGACGACCGGCGGAGTCAACAGCCAGGTCGGCGCCGGGCTCGGCCAGCAGATGTTCGACGACGAGGCGCGCACGATCGTCGAGACGGCGAAGCTCTACGGCAAGAAGGTGGCGGTGCACGCGCACGGCGCGGACGGCATCCAGGTCGCGCTCGCCGCCGGTGTCGATTCGATCGAGCACGGCACGATGCTCGACGACGCGGGCATCGCCGCGATGCTCGAGCACGGCACCTACTACGTGCCGACGCTCTCGACCGTGAACGGTTACGTCGAGCGGCTCGCGACGAACCCGGAGGCGTATTCGCCGGAGGTCCGCGCCAAGGTCGAATGGCGCATCAAGGTGACGGGCAAGTCGCTCGAGCGTGCGGCGCCGCGCGGCGTGAAGATCGCCTTCGGCACGGACGCCGGCGTGAGCAAGCACGGCCGCAATGCCGACGAGTTCGAACTCATGGTCAGGCACGGCATGGGGCCCGCCGCGGCGATCCAGGCCGCCACGGTCAATGCCGCCGGCCTGCTCGGGCTCGCGGACGTGGGATCGCTCGAGCCCGGCAAGCGTGCCGACCTCATCGCCGTCGACGGCGATCCGCTCGTCGACGTGACGGTGCTGAAACGCGTGCCGTTCGTCATGAAGGACGGTCGCGAATTCGAAGGCGGCGCCGGCTGATGGCCACGCGGCGGCCACCCGCGGGCGGCGACGGTCGACCGTCGACCTTCGTGCAGCCGCTGCCGTTCTCCGACGCGTGCGAGCGCAACAAGGGACCGATCCTCGAGGTGCTGCGGCGGTGGCTCGGCGACACGGCGGGCATCGTGCTCGAAATCGGTTCGGGGACGGGCCAGCATGCGGTGCACTTCGCGAAGCACCTGCCGCAACTGAGCTGGCAGCCCACGGACCAGGGCGAGCACCTGACCGCGTTGACCGCGCGCGTCGGGGTCGACGGCCCCTGCAACCTGCTGCCGCCGCTGGAACTCGACGTCGGCGCAAGTCGCTGGCCCTGCGACGTCGATTCGATCGATGCGATCTTCAGCGCCAACACGCTGCACATCATGGACTGGGCGCACGTGAAGGCGTTCTTTCGCGGCGTCGGCCGGGTTCTGCGGCCGGAGGGGCTACTGCTGGTCTACGGGCCGTTCCGGTACGGCGGGCAGTACACCTCGCACAGCAACCACGCGTTCGACGACGCCCTGCGCCAGCACGACCCCGCGAGCGGCATCCGCGATTTCGAGGCGGTCGACGCACTCGCCGTGGCGCAGGGCCTCACGCTGGTCGACGACGTCGCGATGCCGGCCAACAACCAGACGCTCGTCTGGCGCAAGACCGCGGCCTGAGGCACGCCGGCCCCGAGGTTTCTTGTAGCACGCGCCGCCGGCAGGTCCTGCGAGCCGACGTCGCATGCCTGACCTCACGATGTCGTACGCACGCATCCACGCAACGGCACGCCCCCTCGGCGGCGGGCGGCGCGTCGGCTGATTGTCACGCGTGGGAAGCAAGGGGTAGGTTGGGTGCAACTTCCACAGGATCGCCGGTCATCATGCCCAGGAACAGGCAGCCCAAGGCTTCGCCGGGCTTCGGTGGAGCGGACCACCCGCGCCCGGGTTCACGCGGCTTCCAGGCGCGCACGACATTCACGGACTGGCTCGCGGCCGACGGCGCGCCGTGGCGGCCCTTCGACGACAAGGGCGTGCTCGTGGCGGGCCGCACGGTGCGCGCCAAGGCGCGGCCTGCGCGCACGGAATTGTTCGACAGGGCCTGCGAGCGACAACTGTTCAAGCACCTGAAAGCCGCGTGCCTGTGGCCCGCACGCGATCGCGACAAGACCTGGCGGCTCGGCGACTATTCGAGTTACGTCCTCGAATTCACGCCACGCGACTTCGTTTCCGTCTCGCTGAAGTTCTGGTCCGAGCCGGACGAGCGGACCGGCAGCGGCACCGTGTCCTTCGCGGTGTCGTCCTCCGCATGGGATCGTGCCGAAGGCAGTGCGATCGACGCGACGCGCACGGAGATGCTGCGCGATCACGGCTTCGAAGTCTCGCGCCGCGGGCCCGAGGCAGGGCAGTTCAAGAAGGTGCTGCTGGTGCCCGGGGGCCGGGCGGTGCGCGCGCTGGCCCGCGAGGCGATCGCCATCCTCTGGAAGGTGCTCGACTACGACGGCGCCACGCCGCTCGAGTTCCACCTGCACCTCGGTACGAGGCTGAGCGCCGGGTTCACGTTCGACGGCATCTGCCCCACGGACCTGCTCAAGCTGATGCAACGCTGGGGGTTCGCCGCAGCCGAGCTCGAGGAGCGGGCCGGCCAGGCGCCCCTCATCAAGAGCGTCGTGCAGGACCAGCCGTTCCTCGTCGCCTTCGTGGGGGAGCGGCAGGGCAGCCTCGGCGAATACGGCATGATCGGCCTGCGCACGTTCATGCGGTTCGAGGGCGGCGTACCCGACGGCCTGACCAATGCGATCAACACCAGCTTCGCGACGGTGAAGGCCAGCGTCGACGAGGACGGGGACCTCGTCGTGCAGACGCCCATCATCCTGCACGGCGGCGTGACGGCCGAGAACCTCGAGATGTGCTTCAAGGTCTGGCGCGAGACGCTCGAGGAGATTTCGGAGGGCCTGGAGTAGCAGGAGAGCGCAGCAAGCCATCAGCGAAGCGGGCCGTGACGAACGGATGTCTCAGTTCTTCATCCGAAGCGGTGACATTGCGTGCCAAGTGCCCCGGGGTTACGGCAAATTCCGTGCATCGAGAAGCCGCGCGACCGGCGCGGCCCGACGGTGCAACGATGGACCTCGCCCAACTGTTCGACGAAGCCCGCAAGGGCAACCGTGACGCGGCCTGGCAACTCGGCGATCTGTACCGCGAGGCGGCGCGTGGCGTGAAGTACAGCCCGAAGCAGGCTTTCCGCTGGTACGCGGAAAGCGCGCTCGCCGGTTCGCCCACCGGGCAGAACAACGTCGGGGCGGCATTCGAGAACGGGCTCGGCTGCAAGCAGGACTACGCCAAGGCGGCCAAGTGGTACCGGCTGGCGGCAGCGCAGGGGCTCAACACGGCGATGGCGAACCTCGCATTCCTCTACCTGCACGGTTACGGCACGAAGCAGGACAAGGCCGAGGCGCTCAAGTGGTTCAGGCGCGGCGCGGCGGCCGGGTGCAAGAAGTCGAAGCGGATGGTCGAGGCCGTCATCGGGCACGAGCGCAAGAAATGAAAAAGGCGGGAGCGCCTCGCGACGCTCCCGCCTGCGACCGCCCTTCGATCAGAAGCGGTAGGTCACCTTGCCATAGAAGAACTGGCCGCGCGGATCGTGCAGCGCCGACACGTAGCCGTAGACGTCCGTGTCGCCGTCGCCGATGGCCTGCGGCGGCTCCTCGTCGAACGCGTTGTCGACGCCCACGGCGATCGTGAGCCCGTCGAAGCCGGTGTAGCGGCCCTGCAGGTTCAGCGTCGTGAATGCGTCGACCTTGCGGGTGTCGTTGGTGTCGTAGTCGAGCACGCCGTCGAAGTCCACGTCGGGCGCGTCCTCGAATGACCCGATGTAGTTCACGGTGGCACGCACACCCCAATCGCCCGTGCCCCAGTCGCCCGTCAGGACGAAGCGGTCCTCGGGGTATTCGTACTCGCCCGTCAAGTCCCGCTCGATCAGGGCGGTGCCGTCCTGGTTGAGTTCCACTTTCTGGAACTCCAGCATGCGCGAGTAGTCGAGGCCGAGCGTCAGGTCGCCGCCCATCAGTTCGCTGCGGAAATAGACGCTCACGTCCACGCCGTTGGTCGTCTGCTCGCCGATGTTGGTGAACGTCGCGCTGATCGACTGCAGTTCACCGAGCGTGTCACCGGCCAGGGGCGCGTTGCGCACGCAGACGGGGCTGTCCTGGACCTGGCAGAAGTTGAGGTACAGGTAGCCGAACGGTTCCTCGTCGATCTTGTTTTCCTGCTTGATGTCCCAGTAGTCGGCCGACATCTGCCACATGTCGTTCGGCCTCCAGGCCACGCCGACGTTGAAGTTCTCGGACTCCTCCGCGTCGAGGTCAGGATTGCCGGTGAAGTTGATCGTGTAGTCGAGCACCTGGCAGTCCGTGGACGAGATGCCCTGTTCGGCGCACCAGTACGTGTCCTTGAAGAACTGCGACTCCGCGGACGGGCCCAAGCCAATCTGCGCAAGCGAGGGCGCCCGGAACCCCGTGCCCCAGGATGCGCGGAATGCCAGCCCGTCGATCGGCTCCCAACGGGCCGAGATCTTGGGGTTGGTCGTGTCACCGAAATCGCTGTAGTCGTCGTAGCGCGCAGCGAGGTTCAGCTCGAGGCTCTCGAGCACCGGGATCGCGAACTCCACGAACGCCGACCAGCTGTCGCGGGAGGCCTGGGCCTGGATCGCTTCCGTGCCGAAGATCAGCCCACGCTGGAACTGGTCGTCGGGGACGTCCTTGATGCTCTCCTCGCGATACTCGACGCCGGTCGCCATGGCGACCGTGCCTGCCGGAAGGTCGAACAGTTCGCCCGAAATCTGCGCATCGTAGGCCGTCATGTCCGACGAGCCCTGGCGGATCACGTTCGTCGTGATCGCGTCGATGGCCTCCTGCGGGTTATACGTCCCGCCGAACGGGTTGTAGCGGCCGGCGTTGATCTCAGCCTGCAGGAGGTCGGTGCGGACCCAACCCATGGACTTGTCACCGGTCTGCTCGGATTCACTTCGTGCGCGCTGGGCCGCGACTTCCCAGTCCCAGCGATCCATCAGCTTGCCACGCAAGCCGAGCACGAGGCGGAGGTTGTCCGATTCGATGTCCCATTGCCGAGCACCGGCATCGACCGAGCGATAACGTCGGATCGAGATGGACTCGGCGCCCGCGAACGGGTTGTTCGGGTGCGTGACCGGCACTGTCAGGAATGCACCCGCGTCGTACGGCGTCGGTGCGCCCTGGGCGATCGAACGGTTGTGCTGCGCGGCGAATTCAGTGAAGAACTCAACAGCGTCACCGAACCCCTGGCGTCCCAGGAGCATCAGGCCTGTTCGCTCGGCCTCCGGCTGCAGCAGGTTCCACGGGCCGTAGTCGTAGAAGCAGGTCGAGCCGTCCGAGCTCAGGCTTTCCGCCGGGCAATCGGGATCGGCCAGGTTCACCGCCTGCGGCCCACCGAGGTCGACCGTGAAGCTTCCGGGGAAGCCTCGGGACGACCGATTGTCCGGACCGCCGCGGGCGGTCTGGTCCGCGGTGCTGAGCGGCTTGCGCTCGACATTCTTCAACGTGCTGTTCTTGAAGTAGTCGAGGATCAGCGTGACGTTCGAGTCCTCGCCGTTGAAACCCCAGATGGCAGAGGTGTTGTATTCGTCGTAGCCGTCGGCTCCTCCGGCTCCACCGGACACCTCGAAGCCTTCGAAATCCTTCCGCAGGATGACGTTCACGACACCGGCGACGGCGTCCGCGCCGTACACGGCCGACGCGCCGTCCTTGAGGACCTCGAGCCGTTCGATGGCGGCCACCGGCAGGGCGTTGATGTCGACGAAACTCGTCGTGATGCTCTCGGCGAACGCGCTGACCGCTACACGGCGGCCATTGACGAGCACCAGCGTGGCGTCGGCGCCGAGGCCGCGGAGACTCACCGAGGCGGCGCCGTTGGCGGTCGAGTCCTGGTTGTTGCCGCGGGTCGAGAACGTGCCGTTGCCGACGAACGGCTGCTCCTCGAGCAGCTGCTGCAGGTTGTTGTAGCCGGACTTGTCGAGGTCGCTCTTGTCGAACGTGACGACCGGCGCGGGATTCTCGAAATCGGACGTGCGTGCGATGCGCGAACCCGTGACGTAGACCGTCTCGAGCTCCCTGTCGCCGCCACTGCGCTCCTGTGCCAGCCCGGCCACGCCCGTCAGCCCGGATGCGAGGCCCAGCGCCCCTCCCAGTGCCAGACGGATGGCCCGCGGCAGTCGGCGTTGCTGTTCCATGTCGATTCCCCTGCGTGTGTGAAGCGGACCCTCATTGTCCGCAACTGTTGTCAAAATACAAACCGGCTTTTGCGTGCCGGCCTATCGCGTTGTTTTTTTGCGACGCAGCGGTCCGGCAAGGCACCGTACAATCGCCCGATTTGCCTCGCTGCAGCCGGAGTGCGCCCGATGCGACCGAACGCGATCCTCCACGACCGTCCGCGACCTCGGCGGCGAGGTCACGCTGCACCTGCGCGACGCCATCAATGAGGGCCACGTGCAGGGCCCGCGCATCTACGCGGCCGGCAAGTCGATCGCGACGACCGGCGGCCATGCGGACCCGTACAACGGCATCAGCGCCGAACTCGCGCACGTGCTCGGCCCGCCTGGGCCGACCGAGGGCGTCGTCGACGGTCCTGACGACGCGCGGCAGGCCGTGCGACAGCGCTACAAGGACGGCGCCGACCTCATCAAGATCACCGCGACGGGCGGCGTGCTGAGCTATGCCAGGAGCGCCGACGCGCCGCAGTTCACGGTCGACGAAGTGCGTGCGGTCGTCGAGACGGCGAAGGACTACGGCTACCGCGTCGCGGCGCACGCGCACGGCAAGGAAGGCATGCGTCGCGCGATCGAAGGCGGCGTGACGTCGATCGAGCACGGCACCTACATGGACGACGAGATCTTTGCGCTGATGAAGAAACACGGCACCTGGTACGTGCCGACGATCTCGGCCGGCAAGTTCGTCGCCGAGCAGGCAAGAGTGCCGGGGTATTACCCCGAGATCGTGCGCCCGAAGGCGGAGCGCGTCGGCGCGCAGATCCAGGAAACGTTCGCCCAGGCGTACAAGGCCGGCGTGAGGATCGCGTTCGGCACGGACCAGGGAGTCGCGCCGCACGGCGAGAACGCGAAGGAGTTCGTCTACATGGTCGAGGCGGGCATGACGGCGGGCGCCGCGTTGCAGAGCGCGACCTACAGCGCCGCGGAAGTGCTCGGCGTCGCGGACCTCGGTCAACTCGTGCAGGGATTCCGCGCCGACGTCGTCGCCGTGCCCGGTAACCCGATCGAGGACATCGGGCTCATGCGCGGCGTGAGCTTCGTGATGAAGGACGGCACGGTCGTCGTCGGCCGCACGGGCTCCTGAGCCCGCTCAATAACGCGGGTCGTACATTTCCCGGTGCACCAGTTCGACGAGATCGTCCGGGCGGTCGACCTGCGCGAGCCCGTCGCGGAACGCGATCTCGGCCACGGCGACGGCGATCCGCGCGGACACCTCCCGCACGCCCGCGAGCGGCGGATAGAGGCTGCCCTGGGCGAGGTCGGCCTCGGTCGTGCAGCCGGCCAGCGTGCGCGCGGCGGCCAGGAACATTGCGTCGGTGACGCGGGTCGCGCTCACGATCACGAGCGCCAGGCCCACGCCCGGGAAGATGTAGGAGTTGTTGCCCTGGCGCGGCACGAAGCGACGGCCATCCTGCAAGGTCACCGGGTCGAACGGGCTGCCCGACGCAAACAACGCGCGACCCTCGGACCACTCGTACGCCTGCAGCGCAGTGCACTCGGCCCGCGACGTCGGGTTCGACAGCGCGAACACGATCGGCCGCTCGTTGATGCGGGCCATTTCGCGTACGACGGCCTCGGTGAACGTGCCGGGCACCGCGCCCACGCCGATGATCGCCGTCGGTCGCAGCGACCTGACCGCACCGAGAAAATCCGTGATCGGCGCGTGGACGTGCGCGTACGGCTTCTTGTGCTCCGCGAGGTCGCCGCGGCCGGCGACGACGAGCCCCCTGGAATCGACCATCCAGCACCGCTGCCGCGCCTGTTCCAGCTCGAGGCCGTCGTCTGCCATGGCCGCGACCAGCAGGTCGCAGATGCCGGTCGCCGCCTCGCCTGCGCCGAGACACAGGAACGTCTGGTCGCGCATGCGCTGTCGCGTCACGCGCAGCGACGAGAGAATGCCGGCGACGGTGACCGATGCCGTGCCCTGGATGTCGTCGTTGAAGCAGCAGACGCTGTCGCGGTAGCGATGCAGCAGGCGGAAGGCGTTGTGGTTGGCGAAGTCCTCGAACTGGACGACCACTCCCGGGAACACCTCCTGCGACGCGACGATGAATTCGTCGACCAGCTCGTCGTAGGCCGCGCCGGTCAGCCGCTTCTGGCGCAGGCCGAGGTAGAGCGGGTCGTGTAGCAGGGCCTCGTTGCTCGTGCCCACGTCGAGCATGACCGGCAGGCACTTCCAGGGATGCAGACCCGCGCAGGCGGAGTAGAGCGAGAGCTTGCCGATGGGGATCCCCATGCCGTTTGCGCCGAGATCGCCCAGGCCCAGGATGCGTTCGCCGTCGGTGACGACGATCATGGCGGCCTCGCGGTGCGGCCAGTTGCGCATGACCTGCGCGATGCGACCGCGGTCCGTCGCGCAGACGAACAGCCCGCGCGGGCGCCGGTAGATATGCCCGAACTGCTGGCAGGCCAGCCCCACCGTCGGCGTATAGATGATCGGCATCATCTCGTCGGGGTGGTCCATCACGACGCGGAAGAACAGCGCCTCGTTGCGGTCGAGCAGGCTCGACAGCACGATGTATTTCGACAGCGGGTTGTGCAGGCGCCGGAAGTTCTCGAGCACGCGCGCGACCTGCTCGTCCTGCGTCGCCACGTGTGCCGGCAACAGGCCGCGCAGGCCCAGCATGTCGCGTTCCTGCTCGCTGAAGGCGGTGCCCTTGTTCAGCGTCGGGTCCCGCAGCAGCGTGGTGCCGCGCGGAAACCACTCCGGCAGGGGAGGCAGGGAACGTTTGGGCATCGGCGTGTCCTCGAAGACACGCGCGATGCTAGAGGGCGCGGTGCGCCCGTCAACGCGGAAAGTCCTTAGGGAAGCTCGACTCGCTTTGCGGCTGCCTCAAGAGCCCGGCTTCATCTGCGACTGGGTGTAATTCTGGATGCCGACGCGCTCGATCAGTTCCAGCTGCGTCTCGAGGAAATCGATGTGCTCTTCCTCGGATTCGAGGATGTCCTCGAGCAGCTCGCGCGAGACGTAGTCGCCGACCTGCTCGCAGTGCGCGATGGCGGCCCTGAGGTCGGGGTGGCCCGTGAGCTCGAGCCGCAGGTCGCACTCGAGGATTTCCTTGATGTTCTCGCCGATCAGCAGCTTGCCGAGGTTCTGGAGGTTGGGCAGCCCCTCGAGGAACAGGATCCGCTCGATCAGCCGGTCGGCGTGCTTCATCTCGTCGAGCGACTCGTGGTGCTCGTGGTCGCCGAGCCTCTCGAGCCCCCAGTTCTTCAACATGCGCGCATGCAGGAAGTACTGGTTGATCGCGGTGAGTTCGTTGAACAGGATCCTGTTCAGATGAACGATGACGTCGACGTCGCCCTTCATGCAGTGGCTCCGGTGATGCAGGCGGGGAGGGCCGCCGTCGCGGCCCCCGGATCACGAAGCCTGAGGGGCGGCCGGCTCGGAATCAAGCTTGCGGCAGTCGAGCATCTCCCGGGCGCAGGGCTCGCAGGCCCCGCAGCAGGTCGCCACGCCCGTGCACGACTGCAGCTGCTCGAAGGACCGTGCGCCCTCGAGGATGGCTTGCTGCAGCCGGGTTTCGGATATGCCGTGGCAGACGCAGACGTACATTGTGGTGCACCTCGCTGTAGTGGAATGGTAGGGGAAGATCGACTGCAATGCAAATGATTCGCATTTAGGTAATTGCCGAAATGAACCCGCGTGTGTCCGAAATCGACCCCCGCCTGCTCGAGGACATCCGGGCGGGCAACTGCGTGGCCTTCGTCGGTGCCGGCTTTTCGGCCGCCGCAGGCCTGCCGGCGTGGCCCGAGCTGGTTCGGGCGGTCGCCAGGGGCCTGCCGCCGGCCGAGCGCGCCGCGCATCAGCGGACCATCGACCAGCTGGTCGGGCCGGGCGACCGGCGCTACTCGCATCGCGAGCTCGAGATGGCGGCGCAGCTGCTGTTCGACGCGATCGGCGAGGAACGTTGCCGCCACCTGCTCCGCGATACGCTGCGGTCGGAGGGCCTGCCGCCCGCCATGCAGCTGCGGCTCAAGCACCTGCTCGGCATCCCGTTTCGCGCCATCGTGACCACCAATTTCGACCCGCTGCTCCCCGGCGTCCCGCCGGACGCGGTCGCGTACCGCCGGCTGCTGCGGACCGATCGCTTCGGGCCCTGGCGGGAGGCTACGCTCCGGGCCGCGCTGGAAATCGACACCAGTCCTTCGTCCATCGTCGACGCCCCCGACCGGCCGGTCGTCCAGTTGCACGGGACCCTCGTGCACGATGCGACGCTGGTCTTCACGCGTTCCCAGTACCGGCGGCGCCTCTACGCGAGCCCGGCCTACCTCACGGTACTGAAGGCCTTGCTGGCGACCTCGACGGTTCTTTTCCTCGGCTACTCGATGCGCGACGCCTACCTGAACGAGTTGCGGGCGGAGCTGGTCGAGGCGTTCCAGACCGACGAGGCCGCGCTGCCCGGCCCCGCCGGCGCCGACACCGCTCTCGCAATGCTGCGCCGGCCGCTCGCCTGGGCCGTGCTCGAGGACGTTTCCGACGTCGCGCGCGCGTATTACGAGCGGCACGAGGGGCTCGGCGTACTGCGGTACGAGACGGGGCCGAATCACTCCGACCACAGCGGATTCGACGCGATCCTCGAGCGCATCTACGGCGAGACGAATCCCGTGCATCGGCTCGGGCAACTGCTGCGCGGGCGGCGCCTGCTCTGGCTCGACCCTTCGCCCGAACACAACGCGCTCGGTCGTCGCCTGATCACCGAGGCCGTGCGCGAAGTGGAAGGGGTCGCGGTCGGCGTCGCCGGCCACCTGGTCGAAGCCGCGACCTGTCACAACGCGGTTGCGCTGCTGCAGCAGCCACCCGGGTTCGACCTGGTGCTCACGCACTGGGGGCACGGCGCGGGCCCGGACGGGATGTCGAACGGTGAAGCCCTGCTGCGCGAGACGGCAGCGCTGCGCGCCCGCGGCGTTCCGATGCCGCCGGTGATGGTGTTTGCCGGCGCGGGGCACGAAGCCGAAAACCGCCGTCGTGCACTGCAACTGGGCGCGATCGGGTTCACGTCGAACTGGGCCGCGCTGATGTCCGTGATTGAACGGGTGCTGACCGACGTGTGACCATTTCCACGGATGGCCAGGTTCGCGCGCAAGCGGTAGAACTCGTCTGACAGCACGTCCGCCGCGCCAACCGCAGGACGCGGCCGCCGCCGTACCGCACAATGCACGACGTGAAAGGAGTCACTAACACCGTCGCGGCGCCAGCGTCGCCGCGTGCCGTCGCGCGCGCGCCGAAACGCGGGCGCGCCGGCAGCGCCGGGCCGCGCATCCTGCTGCTGACGTCGGGCCTCGGCTGCGGCCACGTGCGCGCGGCCGAGGCGATCGAGCACGCGCTGCTGCGGCTGGCGCCCGCCGCGACCGTGCGCCTGGTCGATTTCTGGACGCTCATGAACGCCGGCGTCGCGGCGACGATCCAGAAGAAGTACCTCGAACTCGTGCTCGAGAACCCCGGGCTCTACGCGCGCGTGCACCGCCTCGACGAGCGCACCTGGCGGCGCGTGATCGAGAACGACATTCCGCCGCCGGCGGAAGTCATCGAGCTGATCGAGCTGACGACGCGCAACGGCGACCCCGAGCGCCGCACCATGGCGAGCCTGTTCGAATGGGCGCTCGGCCCGTACCCGACCGACCTGCTGTTCTTCCCGACCGCCTGCGCGGCGCTGCCCACGAGTTCGACCGAACGCGCCGGCAACAACGTCGCGCTGCTGCGGCTCGCACTGCTCAAATGGGCATTCCTGCGACTGCAGGGACGCATGGAGCAGCGGCTGCTCGAATTCGAGCCCGACGCGATCGTCGCCACGCAGATGGTCCCCGCCGCGCTCGTCTCGGCGATCAAGCGGGGCTCGCGTCGCTGGCGTGGCGTGCCGCTGCTCGGCGTGCTCACGGACTTCGGCGCCCACGATTACTGGGCACAGCCGGCCATCGATCGGTATTGCGTGCCACACGAGTCGATCGGCGGTCCGCCGCTGGTCCCGCCCGGCAACGCCGACACGAGCCGGATCGTGACGACGGGCGTGCCGCTCATGCCGAGCTTCGAATCGCTGCCCGATCGCGCCACGGCGCGGCTTGCGATCGGTCTCGCGCCGGCCGATGCGCGACCGGTCGTGCTCGTGCTCGGCGGCGGGCTGGGCATCGGCCTCGACGACATCGTGTGGCCGCTCTGCCGCGACCTCGGCCGGTGCCACGTCGTCGTCATGACCGGGCGCAACGAGGACGTGCGCGAGCGGTTGCGCCGCCGCTGCGACCGCCCGCCGCGCGATGCGTCGGGCGAGGGCGCGACGCTCACGATCGAGGGTTGGACGGACCACATGGAGCGCTACCTGGTCGCTGCGGACATCGTCGTCGGCAAGTCCGGCGGACTCACGGTCGCGGAAGTACTGGCGTGCGGGCGGCCGCTGCTCGTCACCCGGACGCTGCAGGGGCAGGAGAGCTTCAACGTACGTTTCCTGGAGCGTCATGGCATCGGGCGCCTCGTCGCCGACGACGACCTCGCGCGGCAGGTTCGGGAGTGGCTCGCGAGCCCAGAGTTGCTGCAGGGCATCCACGAACGGGCCTGGGCAGCCGGACGCCGCGACGGTGCGGTGCGGGTCGCCGAAGAAACGCTGCAACTGGCCGCCGCACGCACGGCGCGACAGGCGGCGCGCGGCGCCGAGCGAAGCATCCGATGAGCGACGGCGGGACATGGCCGCTGGCGAATCGTCGCCGCACGCGGCAGGTGCTGCGCCGCTCGCTCGAGCACATCGACGACTGGTACCGTGAACGGTTCCGGCTGTCGCCGGTGGGCCCGCTGCTCTACGTCGGCCTCGAGCGGCACGAGGGTGCGCCGTTTGCACTCGGCGACGGGACGCGTCTCGAGCCCGGCGCGTTGATCGGGCGTCTGCACTTCAACAACGCGCGTGCCGCCGCGGTCGAGGCCGACAGCCGGATGCAGGCCGGGGTGCGGTTTGCGCGCCTGCTGCGCGACTCGTTCGGGGAACTCGCGGAGCGTGCGCGCGGCGAGGCATTGCTGCGCGAGGTGGTGCTGTTCGAAGGCATCACCTGGCTGCGTGCGCACGGTGGCCAGGTCGGCTTCGACGCCGAGCCCTTGCCGCACGGGGTGCGCCGCTGGCTGCTCGGGGCGCATTTCCGGCTGCTGATCTGGGCATTCGCGCCGGTGGCGCGCGGCTCGGCGATGCTCGAAGTGGTGCCGCACCGGTTCCGGATCTCGCGCCGCGCGCTGCTCGAGAGCTTCGGCGCAGCGCGTCGCGCACGGACCGCGAATCGCATGCCGCCGGCAGGTACCACGCGTTGAGCGCCAGGCTGCAGCCCGTGCAGGGCGAACTGCCAGGCGTCGTGCGCCGTATCGAAGGCGTCGAGGGGCGTTGTTACCTCACGTTCGACGACGGTCCCGATCCGGAATGGACGCCGCGAGTGCTCGATACGCTCGCTCGCTCCGGGGTGCAGGCGACGTTTTTCGTCGTCGGTCGGCTCGCCCAGCGTTCGGCCGGCCTGCTGCGGGAGATCCGTGCGGCGGGGCACGTCGTCGGCAACCACGCCTTCAGTCATCGCCACCCGTGGACGCTGACCCGGGCGCGCGCACGCAGCGAGGTCAGGTCCGGCAGCGACGCCATCGCGCAGGCGCTCGGCGAACGCCCGCACTGGTTCCGCCCGCCGCACGGGCGCCTCGGCGCGTATCTCGTCGAGGCGGCCCGCGAGGAGGGCCAGCGCGTCGCACTGTGGAGCGTCAGCGCGGTCGACTGGGGGCCACTCGCCACGCCCGATCGCATCCTCCTGCGCCTGAGCGCGCTGCGAGCGGGTGACATCGTGCTCATGCACGACGGCCCGCTGCGGCACAACCGGCCGGAGCACACGCTGCAGGTACTCCCGTCGTTGCTCGCTACGCTGCTGCGCGAAGGCCCCGTGCCCGCGCCACTGCCCGTGATCGTTACAATGGAGGCATGAACGATCAATCCGCGGGCTGGTCGCCGGATTCGGACGACGACGACTACGACGGCGAGGACCACCGGCTGCGTTCCGCGCTGGAGCGCAAGCTCATGGATCGCGCGCGTCGTGCGGCCGAACAGGACCGGCAGAAGCGTCCGCGCCCGTGGCTGCAGCATGCCGTCGCGCTCGTCGCTGCCCTGGCCCTCGTCCTGGTGATCGGGCTGGGCTTCGATGCGTTCCTGACCAGCGTGCAGAAGGTCATGCGCATGCTCGACGCGGAGGAAGCCCGCCAGAAGCAGGAACAGCCCAAGCCCGACCCGTCGGAGCCGATTCCGGCCTACGTCGTGCCGCCCGGGAACTGACGCGACCGCCGCCAGGCGTACCAGGGCAGGGCCAGCAGCCACAGCACGGCGAAGGCGACGATCTCGCGTCGCGTCGCAACCTGCCACGCGATCCCGCCGATCAGCACGCACGTCAGCCACGGCACGAGCGGTCCGCCGGGCACGCGCAGGGGAGCCACGCCGGCGTGGACCTGCTTGCGCCGCAGCGCGAGGACCGCCACGGCGCCGAGCACGAACACCCCCAGCGTCGCGAGGTTGGCAACGACCGCGAGCTGCTCGAAGGTCCCGGTCAGCGACACCAGCGCGACGACGACCCCGTAGGCCAGGATCGCCGCGTGCGGCGTGCGATACGCCCCGTGCACGGCGGCGAGCGGTCGGGGCAGAAACCCGTCGCGGGCCAGCGCGAACAGCGTGCGCGGTGCGGCGAGCACGGCGCCGGTCACCCAGCCGAGCATCGAGATCGTCGCGCCGGCGAGCAACAGGGTCGCACCCGCGTCGCCGGCGAAGATTCCTGCCGCACTCGCGAGCGGCGCCACGGTGTCGCTGCCGAGCAGCGGGCCCAGCAGCCCGAGCGCAACCAGTTGGATCGCCAGGTAGAGCAGCGTGGCGGCGAGCAGCGCCAGCATGACCGCCCGCGGCACCGTACGCGCGGCGTCGCGCACCTCGCCCGTCGGCATCAGCGCGGACTCGATGCCGAGAAACGCGAACACCAGCACTCCGCTCGTGGCGGCCACCTCCGACAGGGAAGGCCAGTCGTCGATCCGCAGGTTTTCCGGCGCGATGTACCAGACGCCGACGGCCACGAAGAACAGCAGCGGCGCCAGCTTCGCTGCGGTCGACCACTCGACCAGCCGTGCGCCGAAACGCAGGCCCCGGACGTTGACCCAGACGAGTGTCGCCACCAGCGCGAACGCCAGGACGTCCGGCCAGAAGGCGCCTTCGAGCCCGAGCAACCGTGCCGCGGTCTGGCCGAGCAGCGCGACGATGGCACCGCCGGCGGCGGCCTGCGCCACGGCGAGCAGCACGCCCGTCACGAAACCGAAGAACGGCCCCAGGCCGGCCTCGACGTACGCGTACGCGCCGCCCGTGCTCGTCACACGGCTGCCCGCCTCCATGAAGATGGCCACGACCAGCGCCATCACGACGGCGCACGCAAGGTAGGCGAGAGGCGCGGCTGTGCCCAGTTCCGCCACGGCGATCGCGGGCAGCACGAAAATGCCGCTGCCGACCGTGTAGTTGAAGATGTGCGCAGTGAGCTGGCGCAAGCCGAGTTCGCGCACGAGCAGGCGGTCGGGATCGGTGCTCACTCGCCTAGAAGCTCAGCTGCGGTGGATCGTCGTCGTCGCCGTACTCAGCGCCGGCGCGCACCAGCGCGATCCATTGTGCCGTCGTCAGCGACACTTCCCGGTGCGGCGCGGGCCGCGCGACGCGAAGGCTGCGTTCACTTGCGACGATCAGGCCGCAGTCCGGCGGAATCTCGTCGGGCTCCGCGATGCCCTCGGCGATCACGTAGTGGAAGGTCTGCGAGAACGACTGGTAGCCGCGCCGCTTGCCGTCGTGCTTGAGGTCGCCAAGCAGGTCCGCCCGGCGCACCTTGATTTCGTACGCCGCGGGCTGCAGGCGCCTGCCTGCGGTCACGTGGCGCAACGAGAACACGTCCGGCTTCGACAGCGCCCACCGGTCGTCGATCCGCGTGCGCAGCGCGATCCCCCGGAACACGAGCCGCCTCTGCGCCAGCAGCCAGCACGCGACGCGGTCGACCAGCGCGTCGTGCTCGGCGAGCGCCTGCCGGTTGCGTTCGAGCTGGCGTGCGAGCAGCGCGATGCCGTGGTCGGTGACGACGATCTTCTCCAGGGTGCCGCCCGTCTCACGTCGCACGAGCCCGCGATCGAGCAGGTCGAGCTCGACGTTGTCCTGGCAGGGCCAGCCAGCCGAGCGGAAGTACCGTCGCAACCGACGCAGGTGGTTGCGGCTCAGGCCTTCCGCTTCGGGCGGGACCGTCGGTCGCGGTCGATGCTTCATCGGCGACGCAGCCTGCAGGCTGTGCTAAAAGGCGGCACTTTATCAAGGAACCTCCGACTTAGATGTGGCTGGTGCGGAAGGCCTGTCTCGGGCTGCTGCGATCGATGGGCTGGACCAGCGTGCTCGTGTGGCCGCCCGAGCCGCGCGGGCTGATCATGGTCTACCCGCACACCTCCAACTGGGACTTTCTGATCGGCATCCTTTTCCGCATCGGCAGCGGGCTGCCCGCGCAGTGGATGGGCAAGGACTCGATGTTCCGCTGGCCGTTCCGCGGCTTGCTGCTTCGCATCGGCGGCGTCCCGATCAACCGGCGCGAACGCACGGGCCTCATCGCCGCCCTGGTCGAGGAGTTCAGGCGGCGGGACTGGATGTGGCTCGCTGTCGCCCCGGAGGGCACGCGCGCTTACACCGACCACCTGAAGTCGGGCTTCTACCAGATCGCCCTGGCCGCGGACCTGCCCATCGGCCTCGCCTACATCGATTACGGCCGTCGCTGCGTCGCCATCGACACCTACGTCCGCATGACGGGCGACGAGGAGACCGACCTGAAGACGCTGCGGGACTTCTATGCCGACAAGCGTGGCCGCCTGCCGGCGCTCGCCGGCGAGATCCGGTTCCGCCCTTCGCAGCCTGCGTAGGGAGCATTACGAATGGGCGCGCCCCGCGCCGGGGCAAAGAATGGCTTCTCAGCCGCAGAAGGTGTTCGCCGGTGCCCGCGAGTCAGCACCCATCGCCGGTCCGAAGTGAGGCCGTGAAACGCGACGCGAGCCGTTTCGCCTTCGTGCTGCACCCTCTCACGGTCGACTACCTCGCCAACCACCCGCGCTACCGCTGGACCCGGCACCTGCCACGCGGTCTCGTCGAGTCGAGTGCCGCCTACATGCCCGCGGCGCGCGTGGGTCGCGTCGAGGGCGGCCGCTCGCCCGTCACCGGGCAGGCGATCGAAGGCCTGATCTACGCCCTGGGCGCCACGCCCAGGCAGATGCTATCGCGTGCCCCCGAATTCACCTATCGTCGGCTCGACCAGGCCGTGCGCGACGCCGCGGACCACGGCGCACGGATCGTCGGGCTCGGCGCATTCACCAAGGTCGTCGGCGATGCCGGCCTCACCGTCGCGCGCCGCGCGCCGATAGCGGTCACGACTGGCAACAGCCTGACGATCGCCGCGACGCTCGAGACCGCCAAGCTCACCGCTCGACGCATGGGCTGGAAGAACCTCGCCCACGGCAAGGCCATGATCGTGGGCGCGACCGGCTCGATCGGCTCGGTCTGCTCGCGCCTGCTCGCGGCAGCCGTCGGCGACGTCGTGCTGGTCTCGATCGAGCCGGACCGGCTGACGGCGCTGAAGCAGAAGATCCAGGTCGAGACGCCCGGGGCTCACGTCGAACTCGACACCTCGACGCAGCGCTGGGTCGGCGAGTGCGACCTGATCGTGACCGCGACGTCCGCGTTCGGGCAGCGGGTGCTCGACGTGAGCCAGTGCAAGCCCGGCGCCGTGATCCTCGACGTCGCGTTGCCCCCCGACATCTCGGCGGAGGAGGCCGCGGTGCGACCGGACGTGCTGGTGGTCGAGAGCGGCGAGGTTCTGATCCCCGGTCCCGTCACCTTCAGTTTCGACATCGGCCTGCCGCGCGGCGTCGCGTATGCATGCCTGGCCGAGGCTGCGCTGCTCGCGATGGAAGGTCGCTTCGAGTGCTTCACGCTCGGCCGCGACCTCGATCCCGAGCGAGTCAAGGAGATCTATCGGCTGTTCCGCCGGCACCACTTTCAGATCGCGCCACTGCGCACGTTCGGCAAGCCGCTGACCGATGCACTCGTCGCCGAGAAGAATGCCCGTGCAGAGGAGCTGCGGCGCGATCCGGCGCTGCTCACGCGGGTCAAGGAGCAGGCGGGCGTGCGGATCAGCCGCATACCGCCGCGCGCCAAGGGGGTGGCCGGCGTCACGATGCTGAATCCGGAAACCGCCCGGGCGCGAACGGCGTGAGGTGACGACGCATCCGAGGACGCGCAGGACCGTTCCGGCGCTGGCCGCCATCGCAGGGCTCTGGCTCCTGACCGGCTGCGGGCGCTCCACGCCCGAGGGCATCGACCCGATCGAGGGTTTCGAAGTCGAGCGCTACATGGGGCGCTGGTACGAGATCGCCCGTCTCGACCACCGCTTCGAGCGCGGCATGGAGCAGGTCACCGCTCACTACACGCTGCAACCCGACGGTACCGTCGAGGTCGTCAACCGGGGTTTCGAAACGGCCGACCGCCGCTGGCAGGAAGCGCGCGGCAAGGCACGGTTCGTCGGCAGCCCGGACGTCGGCGCGCTCGAGGTGTCGTTCTTCGGGCCGTTCTACGGCGGCTACAACATCGTCGACCTCGATCCGGCCTACCAGCACGCGCTCGTCGCGGGCCCGGACCGGTCCTACCTCTGGATCCTGTCCCGGACGCCGCAGCCGCCGCGCGAGGCAGTCGAACGGCTGGTGGCGCGCGCCGCGAGCCTCGGCTTCGACACGCCGTCGCTGATCTACGTGAGGCACTGAACCCGGGTTGGACGCCGCCGCGCAATCCTCCTAAGCTCGGGCTGACAGACCGCGCCTGGGGGCCGTGCGCGCGTGTCCACCGACGTTTCGATCCTGCCGGTCACGAAGTTCCGTGTCCCGCGCCTGCGCGAGGGCACCGTCGCGCGTGGCGCACTCGTCGAGCGCGTCGACGAGTCGACGCGAACGCACCCCGTCACGGTCGTTTGTGCACCGGGCGGATCGGGCAAGACCACGCTGCTCGCACAACTGGCCGCCATGGTCCGCCAGTCCGGCGACGCTCTCGTGTGGGTGGCGACCGACGAGGAGGACGACGACGCGAACCGGCTGTTCGCGACGCTCGTGCAGGCGCTCGAACCACTGGACCTGGCGTGGGAGACTCCGCCGCGGGATCTCGCCGCACGTGTGGTGGGAGCGGGAACGCAGACGCGCGCAGCGCTGGCCGCGGCGGTCAATGCGCTCTGCACGAGTGCCGCAGCCCGCGTCGTGATCGTATTCGACGACTTCCACCGCGTCGCGCGTCCCGACGTCGCGGCCTTGATGGAGTCGTTGATCGAGCGACTGCCGGACCACGTCGCGGTCGTGATCGGGACGCGCGCCGAGCCCGCATTGCCGCTCGCCCGCTGGCGCGTTCACGGCGAAGTCGGCGAATTCACGCTGGCGGACCTGCGCTTCAGCGAGGACGAGGCGCTGCAACTAGCGGGCGTCGCGGCGAGCGAAGGCCACAACGGGTACGCGCTCGCGTCCCATCCGGTTCTCGAGGCGCTGCGCCGGACGCAGGGGTGGGCCGTCGGGTTGTCCATGCTGCTGCACGCGGGCGGCGCGGCGCCGACGCTGACCGGTGTGCGGGGGCGCGCGCTCGCCGCGTCGGGCGAAGCCGGCCAGCGCAAGCTGTTCGCCTACCTCGCCTGCGAAGTGCTCGACCGGCTGCCGCCGCACCTGCGCGACTTCGCGTTGCGCAGCTCGATCCTCGCGGAACTGTCTCCTGCGTTGTGCGCGGCGGTGACGCTGCGCGACGACGCGGCCGCAGCGCTCGAGGAACTCTATCGCCGCGACCTGTTCCTGAGCATCGTCGACGAAGCGGGCCCGGTGCTGCGGTTCCACGACCTGTTCCGCGACTTCCTCGAGGCGGAACTCGGGCGCCGCATGCCCGGCGAGGTGCGCACGCTGCACGAACGCGCGGCGCGCGCCGAGGAGACGTCGCCGCGCGCGATCCACCATTTCCTGACCGGCGGGCTGTGGGACGAGGCGCTCTGGCTGATCCTGCGTGTCGGCGAGTCGCTGGTGGGCGCCGGCGCCGTCGCCACGCTCGAACGCTGGATCGACCAGGTGCCGCAGCACGTGCGGCGCGGCAACGCGCACGTCTCGTACCTGCGGGGCAGTTGCGCGTGGTTGCGGTGGGACTGGGATCGCGCGCGGCACGAGCTTGCGTCGGCGACGACAGGTCTCACGGGGGGTCTCGACGTCTCCCGCCGCGCACGCGCGTACTTCATGCTGGTCGATGCGGCGAGCTCCGCAGGCGACCTGACCGAGGCCTGGCGCAGGCTCGAGGAGGTGGCCGCGTTACCGCTCGACGAACTCGGCCAGGCCGAGCTGGCGTCGCTGCGCGCCTGGTGCCACGCCCTGGACGGGCGTCTGGCGGACGTCGAGCCGGACATGTCCGCATTCGTCGCGCTCGCGGAGCGCAATCCACGACTGGTCTGCCCCTTCATCGCCGGGCGCGTGCATCCGCTGCTGATCGGAATCCCCGGCGTACCAGCGGTGCTCGAACGCTTTGCGTCTGCGGCCCGCGGTGTATCGACACAGGACGCAGCGCCGTGGCAACTCACGAGCCTGGTCATCGAAGGATGGGTGCGCCTGTGGCGGGGCGACCTGCCGGGATCGCAAGCCAGCGTCGATCGCGCGGTCGAGCTCTACCAGCAGTTCGGTGGCATCCGGCTGGTGGCGCAACGGCTCGACCAGCTGCGCGTACTTCATGCGGCGGCCCGTGGTCGCCACGAGGATGCGCTCGCCATGGCGCGTCGCCAGGTCGACGGCATGCAGGCGCCGGAGCTCGCTCGGCACCGGGCAGTCTGGATGCGCGCGTATCAGCACGGCTACGCGCGCCTGCTCTGGATGGCCGGACGGAATGCGGAGTTCCTCGCGACGGTGCCGGCGCTCACGGCGCCGCGTCGGCCCGACGAGCTCGCCTTCGTCGAGGTCGCCGCCGACGTGGCGCGTGGGCAGGCGGCGCTGCTCGAGGGGAAGCCGCGCGAGGCAATCGTGCCGCTCGAGCGTGCCTGTGACGGCTATTCAAGGTACCGACTGCCGACCGTCTTCAGCGACCCGCGCATCGCGCTCGCGCTTGCCTGGACGACTTTGCGCGATCGCAGCCGGGCGTGGTCCGTCTTCGAACCGCTGTACCGCGAGGCGGTCGGGCAGGGGCAGGTGGGACCGCTGCTGCTCGATTCGCGCCGGGTCGTCGCGAGCGTGCTGGAAGGTTTGCCGGCCGGCGTGCGCGAGGCGCCGGCGACCGTGGCGTTGCGCGAACGTCTCGAGGCGTGG
>DASSJN010000159.1:0-20157 GCA_035691185.1 Steroidobacteraceae bacterium | reverse complement strand
CCCTGGTGCGTCGGAATCACGTGCCGGTACGGCATCAACTCGCGCACGGCCGACTCGAAGCGGTAGAACGACGGCGAGCCGGCATACGACTCGTCGCCACGCATGAGCGCGCCCCACTGTTCCGCGCTCATCGCGCTCGTGCCGGAATCCGTGAGCAGGTCGACGATCACGTCGTCCGCGTGGATCGCAAAGAGATTCCAGTGGGCGCGGCGCAGCAGTTCGACCCGCTCCTCGCGTGTCGTGAGCCGGATGGGCTCGACCGCCTTGATCCGGAACGGCTCGATGATCGTCTTCATGGAACTACGTACCTTTGCAGAGCGGCGTCGCGTTCGGCGCGGTCGCGCAGCCCGCGGCCGGCAGTAGACTGGATTCTATCTGCCGGGATGCATGCATGAGCACGCTCACCAAGGTTGCGCTGGGGGTCATCGGCCAGCTGGGTCCGCGGCCGGTCAAGGGGGACTCCAAGGCGACGATCAAGCTGCCCGCGCCGGACAAGCGGGGCGGGTTGCCGCTGATGCAGGCGCTGGCGCGGCGCAAATCGACGCGTGAATTCGAGCGCAAGCCGCTGCCGGCGCCGGTGCTGTCGGGTCTGCTGTGGGCCGCGTTCGGCGAGAACCGTCGCGGTGGCGGGCGCACGGCGCCCTCGGCGATCAACGTGCAGGAGATCGACGTTTACGTCGCGCTGCCCCAGGGCGCCTATCTCTACGACGCGTCCGGGCACACGCTGAGGCTCGTCGCGCGTCGTGACGTGCGACGCATCACCGGATACCAGGACTTCGTCGACGATGCGCCTCTCGACCTCGTTTACGTGGCCGACCACCGGCGCATGAAGCTGGTCCCCGCCGGCTCGCGCGAGAGTTACTCGGCGATCGCTGCCGGCACCATCTCACAGAACGTGTACCTGTATGCGGCGAGCGAGGGACTCGCGACGGTCGTTCGGGCCTTCATCGACCGCGCCGCGATCGCCCGCGCGCTCGACCTCGGCCACGACGAGCACGTCCTGCTGTCGCAGACCGTTGGATATCCCAGGCGGACGCACTGACGACGTCGATGCAAGCAGAGCCTCCGCCCTCGCGCGACTCGATGGGCAAGGAGTCCTCACCGCGCGATGACCGGGCGTAGCAAGGCGTCCGACGCGCGGCCGTCCGCGGCGCTGTCGGCGTCGCGCTCGTTTTGCTTGCGCACCGTAACGGTGCTAGCGTGCTGGCATTCCCGGACCAGACACGGTCCCGGCACTCGACATCATGCAGGTCACAAGGAGGTGTCCATGAGGCGATCCATCGCCATGGCGGCGCTCGCATGCACGCTGCTGGCCACGCCAGCATTTGCAGGCGCCGCAAGAACTACCGGTTCCGTCCAGGCGGAGCGGCCTGCTCGCATCGACCGAACGAGCGCCCTCGTCGAGCTGAAAGGCGCCCCGCTCGTCACATACACGGCGACGAAGCCGACGCCGGGCAAGAAGGTCGACTTCGCGTCTGCGGCGGTCAAGAGCTACCGCGCGCAACTCGCGGCGCAGCGCAACGAGTTCCGCCAGTGGCTGCGTGCCAATGCACCGCAGGCTCGCATCACGAGCGAATTCGACGTGGCGCTCAATGCGGTCGCCGTGCAACTGAACGGCACGAGCCCGGCCACGCTGCGCTCGGCGCCGCAGGTCCTCGACGTCCAGTACCAGGGGTTGTATCGGCCCCTCGCCCACGACGATCCCGACCTGGGCCTGATCCACGCCAATCAAGCGTGGCAACTCGCGCCTGCCGGGGCGGAACTCGCGGGCCAGGGCGTGAAGATCGCGATCGTCGATTCCGGCATCGACATCCGTCACCCGTGCTTCGACGACACGGGTTATCCGGAAGGCAACGCACCGGACAACGACGGCAACGGCGGCACGAACGACAAGGTCGTCCATGCCGAGGCGTTCTACAACAAGCTGGGCAAGTCGGGCTTCGGCACCGCTGACGTGAGCGGTCACGGCACGCACGTGGCGGGAACCGCCGCCTGCAACGCGCATACGTCGGCGTGGATCGACGATCCGAGCAACGGCCCGGTGGATATCCCCTATGCCCCGTCCGGCGTCGCGCCCGGGGCGATGCTCGGCAACTTCAACGTGTTTCCGGGCGCGATCGAATTGGCGCGATCCGAGGACATCCTGAATGCGTTGCAGCGTGCGTACGAACTGGGCTTCGACGTCGCCAACATGAGCCTCGGCGGCGGATCGAACGGCGTGCTCGACCTGCTGGCCAAGGCAGTCAACCGATTCGACCGCGGCGGCATGGTCATCGCCATCGCCGCAGGAAACGAAGGTCCCGGCGGCGAAACCATCGAGTCGCCCGGATTCGCCGAGCGGGCGATTGCCGTCGGCGCGAGTTCGGTCGGTCATTTCGTCGGCCCACCGGTCACCACTGCCGACGGCGGCCGGTTTGGCGCACTTGCGGGCGAGTTCGCGACGGTCGCCTCGCCGCTGGCGGCGCCGCTCGAAGTCGTCATGGCGGGGCCCGTGAACACCGCCACCGGGATCGCAATGGCCTGCACGGCCCTGACGCCGGGGACTCTGTCCGGCCAGATCGCGCTGATTTCGCGCGGCGACTGCACTTTCTCGACCAAGATCCGGAACGCCGAGGCGGCGGGTGCGGTCGCAGTCCTGGTCGTCAACAACGTCGCAGGTGACCCGATCGTGATGGGCTCCGACGACACGCCGAACCAGCCGTCGATCCCGGCCTACATGGTCGGGCTGCTCGACGGCGAAGTCCTGAAGACCAAGGACGGCGTGCTGACGACAATCTCGCCACACCTCGAGTACTTCCACAATGCCGCGAACGACAACATCGTCGCGGATTTTTCGAGCCTCGGGCCGACCGATGTCGATTTTCGCGTCAAACCGGACGTCGTGGCACCCGGCCTGAGCGTGCTGAGCTCACAGCCCGACGAGGCGTGTGAGCAGACACCGTGCTGGGCGTTCTTCCAGGGCACCTCGATGGCGACGCCGCACATCGCCGGATCGGCAGCGGTCGTGATCGACGTGCATCCCGACTGGACCTCGGCCGACGTACGTTCGGCGATCGTCAACACGGCCGCTCGCAACGTGCTGAAGGATACGACGACCGGCGAGAGCGGGGTCGATGATCCGAACGCGGTCGGCGCCGGCCTCGCCAACCTGCATTACGCGGTGATGGCGTCCGTCTCCCTCGACCCGGTGAGCCTGGCCTTCGGCGGCGTGCCAGCCGGCTCCGGCCAGAGCCGCTCCGGCCAGTTCATGGTCAAGAACCTGACCGACTCGACGGCGACGTTCACGTTCTCGATCGAGGATCCCGCGGCGGGCGGCGTCACGTATGCGGTGGCGCCAGGCTCCGTCACGCTTGGACCGGGCCAGACCGCGATGATCGACGTCAGCGTGAACGTGCCGCGTGGCCACCCGACGCCGGACGACTGGGCCTGGCTCGAGGTGAGCGTGGACGGAAGCGAGGTCGCGCACGCGGCCCTGTACACCCGTACCAGATAAGTCCACCAGATCTAGGCCGTGTCGCGATCGGAGGGCCGCCTGCGGGCGGCCCTCCTCTTTTTGCTCTTGTGCCGCGCCTGCCCGGTTCAGAAGTCGATCGAGGCCGAGAGCACGAACGTCCGTGGCGCACCGAGCACCAGGTAGCCGAATCCCGGGAACCCGCCCGCCGAGATCCAGTCGTTTTCGTCGGTGACGTTGTCGACGCGCGCCCGGATCGAGAACGGCCGCCCGGTCAGCTCGGTCGCGTAGCGCGCGCCGACGTCGAAGCGCGTCCACGAGTCGAGCTCGAGCGTGTTCGCCGTGTCCGCGTACTGCGACGACGTGTACATCGCACGCGCCTCGAGGGTGAGGCCCTGGATCGCCGGCAGGTCCCACTCGACGTTCACGTTGGCCTGCACGTCGGGTGTGCCGATCGGCTCGTTGCCCTCCTCGAGGCCGACGCCGCCCTCGGTGTACTCCGCGTCGAGCCAGGTCACGCCGCCGATCACACGAACGTTCTCGAGCGGCTGGCCGTAGACGCCGGCTTCGATGCCACGGTGACGCACTTCGCCGCTGATGGCGTAGACGAGGTCGCTGGCCGGCGTGTCCGGGTCGTCGGACAGCGCGCCGACGTCCTTCTCGACGTTGAACACGCTGAGCGAGCCGCCGAAAGTGTCCGACTCGAACTTGACGCCGAGTTCGACCTGCTCGGCAGTGATCGGGTCCTGGATCTCGCCGGCGTTGGAGACCGGCAGGAAGTCCGGCGCCGGTCCGGTGAACGGCGCCGTGTCGCCGGCGACCAGGCCCTCGATGTAGTTCGCGAACAACGACAGCGAGTCGGTCGGCCGGAACACGAGGCCGCCGACCGGTGTCACCTCGCTTTCGTCGAAGCCCGAGAGCTTGTCGCCGGAGTCGTAGTCGAAGTTGTCGTTCTTGAGCGTCTGGTCGCGCGCGCCGAGCGTGAAGATGAGCCTGCCGTCGGCGAAGGTCATCATGTCGGCGATCGCGTAGCTGGAGGTCTCCGTCTCGAACGTCGTGTGCGGATTACCCATGTCGCCGCCGACGAAGTACGTGGGCGCCGGCGCCGCGACGTCGACCGGATCGTAGAGGTCGGTCGCGAACGGGTTGAAGTAGTCCGAGAACGCATAGGCGTTCTTCGAGTCGATCTTGAACGTCGAGGCCGAGAGGATGATCCGGTGCTCGATCGGGCCGGTCGCGAAATCCCAGCGCAGGCCGACTTCACCCGAGTACACGTCGTCCTCGCGCGCGTTGTCGAAGCGGTACGCCGTCATCGACCCGTCCGCCAGCGCGTTCGGGTTCGCGAGCACGTTCTTTTCCTCGCCGTGGCGCATGCCGTAGGCACCCCAGACCGACACGGCCCGCGTGAAGTCGTACTCGGCGCGCACGACGCCGAACAGCTGCTCCTCGTCCGTGTAGGTCCATGGCTGCGCAAAGTTGGAATCCGCATCGGGCGGCTTCGGGATGCCGCCGAACGGTGTGACACTCGGACGCGGCTCGTCGATGTGGTGGTCCTGATAGCCGAGGTCCGCCGCGAGGCGCAGCTTCTCGCCCTCGTGGTCGATGCCGAACGAGAGCACCGTGAGTTCGCGGTCCTGGTCCTCGACCGCAGTCTCGCCGTCACGGATCGCAGCGTTGGCGCGGATGCCCGTGGCTTCGTCGGCGCCGAACCGCCGGCCGACGTCTCCGGCCAGGTAGAAGGCGGAGGAGGATTCCCACCCGGCCGTCAGCCGCGTAAGGCCGTCGTCCGGTGCACGCTTCGGCACGAGGTTCACGGTGCCGCCGAGGTTGCTGCCGCCCGGGGCGGCGCCGTTCAGGAACGCGCTCGCGCCGCGGAACAGCTCCACGCGCTCCATGAACTCCGCCGCGACGAACTGGCGCGGCAGGATGCCGTAGATGCCGTTGTACGTCATGTCGTCGGAGTAAGCGGGGAAGCCGCGAATCATGAACAGTTCCTGGAAGTTGCCGAAGCCGCGCGCGACGCGCACGTTCGGGTCGTTCAGCAGGACGTCCGCGACGCTCTTCGCCTGCTGGTTGCGCATGAGCTCCTCGGTGTAGTTCGTGCTCGAGAACGGCGTCTCGAGCGTCGTGAGGTTGCCGAGGATGCCGGCGCGCCCACCTTCGGCGACCTGGCCACCCGCGAACGGGTCCGGCAGGCGGATCTGCGAGCCGGTGACGATGATTTCCTCGAGTTCCTGGTCGCCCTGCCCCGCCTGCTGCGCGCCCGCGGACGTCGACGCCAGGGCAAATGCACAGCCGACCGCCAGGCGCAGGCTGCGAGTCGCATGATTCCCGGTAGACATGGAACCCTCCGCAGTGAACGTGGACGACGTGGGTGCCGTTCGGTCCGTGAGGTCACCACTACGCATCGATACGCCCGACTTGTAGGCGCCACCCGCCTGGCTCGCATTCGATTTGGGGACGGAAACTATCGTGTCCAGGCCAGGGGGCCACGGACGGGGGCGTCATTCGTCCGCCATGTACCGGTACGGAACGTCGCGCGGCGGCAGCAGGTTTTCCTTGATCGTCCGCGGCGACACCCAGCGCAGCAGGTTCAGGATCGACCCGGCCTTGTCGTTCGTGCCACTCGCACGCGCGCCGCCGAACGGCTGCTGCCCGACCACGGCGCCCGTGGGCTTGTCGTTGACGTAGAAATTGCCGGCCGTGTGGCGCAGCGCCGCGGTCGCCTCGACCACGCTTGCGCGGTCGGTCGCGAACACCGCGCCGGTCAGGCCGAACTCGGCGGTCCGGTCGATCAGGCCGAGCACCTCGCGCCACTTCGCGTCGTCGTAGACGTAGACCGCAAGAACCGGCCCGAAAAGCTCCTCGCGCATCAGCCGATGCATGGGATCCTTCGTCTCGACGAGCGTCGGCTCGATGAACCAGCCGTCCGACGGGTCGCCGCCACCCCCCGCCAGCACCGTGACGTCGGAATCGCGACCGGCACGCTCGAGGTAGCCGTGGATCCGGTCGAATGCGTGCCGGTCGATGACCGCGGCCAGGAAGTTGCGGAAGTCCTTCGGGTCGCCCACCCGCAGTTGCGCGGTCTCCGCGACCAGCCGCTCCCTGAGCTGCGGCCACAGCGACGCCGGCACGTAAGCCCGTGAAGCCGCGCTGCACTTCTGGCCCTGGTATTCGTAGGCGCCGCGCACCAGCGCGACCGTCAGTGCCACGGGATCCGCGCTCGGATGCGCGAGCACGAAGTTCTTGCCGCCGGTCTCGCCGACGAGCCGCGGGTAGCTGCGATAACCCGCAATGCGCTCGGCGACCTCGCGCCAGATCGACTGGAACACTCTCGTCGAGCCGGTGAAATGCACACCGGCGAGCCGCGGGTCCGCGAGCACCTCGCGCGTGACGGTCTGCGCCTCGCCGGGCACGAAGTTGATGACGCCGTCGGGCAGGCCCGCCTCGCGCAGGACCTGCATGATGCGCCAGTTCGACAACGACGCGGTGGTCGCCGGTTTCCAGACCACGGTATTGCCGAGGATCGCCGGCGCGGTGGCGAGGTTGCCGCCGATCGCGCTGAAGTTGAACGGGGAGATCGCGTAGACGAAGCCTTCGAGCGGCCGGTAGTCGACGCGGTTCCAGGCGCCGGCGCTCGACTCGGGTTGCTCGGCCAGCAGGCGTTCGGCGAAATGGACGTTGAAGCGCAGGAAATCCGCGAGTTCGCAGGCGACGTCGATCTCCGCCTGCACGACGGTCTTGCTCTGCCCGACCATCGTCGCGGCGTTGAGCCGCTCGCGCCAGGGCCCGGCGATCAGATCGGCTGCCTTGAGGAATACGCCGGCGCGCTGCTCCAGGCCCCACGATGCCCACTCGGGCTGGGCCTCGATCGCCGCGTCGATGGCCGCGCGCACGTGCTCGGCACCGAGCCGGTGCAGTCTGCCGACCACGAGTGCGTGACGATGCGGCGCCGTCACGTCGGTCGTCGTCGCGGTGCGCACCTCGCGGCCGCCGACCAGTCCGGGGATCTCGCAGGCCGAGCCTTCGACGTCCTCGATCGCGGCTTTGAGCCGCGCGCGCTGCGGCGTACCCGGCAGGTACTCCTGCACCGGTTCGTTGCGGGGCACCGGGATGTTGGTCGCGTGCTTCATGACGTTCCTCCGCGGTAGCGTTCAACCGCCGGACAGTGTGCCTGTCGCCACGCCCTGGCGTGTTGCCGTCGACGTACGGCACGGGCGCGCTCGGCTCATGCCGCCGCCGGTCCCGTCGCGACGCGAAGCGTTTCGCGCAACCAGCGTGCGCCGTCGTCGATCGCGCGCCCGGCGACCGGGGCGATCGACATCGCTTCGATGAACGAGTGCGTCGCGCCCGGGTAGACGTGGAACGCGATGTCCACGCCCGCCGCGCGCAGCCGCTCGACCATCTGGCCGCTCTGCTCGGTCAGGACGTCGCACTCGGGGATCGTCAGGCACGTCGGCGGCAGACCCTCGAGGTTCGCGCGCATCGGCGTGGCGAGCGGGTTGTCCCGCACGTCGGCCCCGCCGGTGTAATTGTCCCAGAAGTACTCGACTTCCTCAGCGGTCAGCACTGCGCCCGGGCCGCCGAAGCGGCGCATCGCTTCCGGCGAGCAGTGCTGCTCGAAGGCCGCGTAGATCAGCAGCAGGCCCTGCACGCGGTCGGCCTCGCCGGCGTCGCGCAGCGCGATGGCCGCGCAGATCGACAGGTTGCCACCCGCGGAATCCCCGCCGAGCGCGATGCGCGATGCATCGACGCCCAGCGTGTCGCCGTGATCGTGCAGCCAGCGCACGACGGCGACGACCTGCTCGAGCGCGACCGGGAAACGCGCCTCTGGCGAAAGCGCGTAGTCGACACCCACGACGACGATACCCGCGCGCGCGGCGTACTCGCGCATGACGCGGTCGTGCGTGTCGAGGCTGAAGAGCGTCCAGCCGCCGCCGTGCAGGTAGACCAGCGTGGGCGCCGGCCGCCGGGTGACGCCCGGGTCATACACGCGCAGCCGGACGGGGCCTGCCGCCGTCGTGGCGACGTGCTCGGCCGTGCTGCGCATGATCGGGCCGCCCCGCCGCCACGGCGCGCGGACTTGCTCGGCCACCGCGCGCATTTCCGGCACGGACAACTGACGGCCGCCGGTCAGTCGCTCGTAATCCGCGTTGACCCTCGTCACGAATCGGCGGATGTGGGGATCGATCCCGTCCAGCGTCCCACCCTGCGCCCGGCTCCCGCCTGCTTTGTCCATTCACACCTCTGACGCCGTGATCGACTTCCCTGCACCGGCGTCGAGTCGCACCGCGCCTGCATGGATCGGTTCGCTTCTTGTCCGGGGCCGTTCGCTACTGATAACCTCGGGTCGAACGGCATGCCGTCGGCGCCGGAGCAGTTTTCGTCTCGGATGGGCCAGAGCCCGGGTGGGCCTCACGCATGGCAAGGAGCACTCGAGGGGCCGACTACCAGGACGTGCCGCGACCCGTCGCGGCGCTGGCGGACGAATACCCGCCCAACTCCTACGACCCGCCGCATTCCCACAAGCGCGCCCAGCTCGTCTACGCCATCAGCGGCGTGCTCGTCTGCACCACCCGCGACGCGACGTTCGTCGTGCCGCCGCAGCGCGCGCTCTGGGTGCCGAGCGGCGTGGTGCACGAAGCGCGCACCCGCGGCCACGTCTCGCTGCGCACGCTGTACCTCGACGACTCCGTCGCCGACGGGCTGCCGCGTTCGTGCATGACGATCGAGGTGTCGACGCTGCTGCGCGAGCTGATCGTCGAAGCGACGCGCATCCCGGTCGAATACGACGTCGACTCGCGGGACGGCCGCGTCATGGCCCTGATCGTCGACGAGATCCGCGCCGCGCACCGCACGCCGCTGCACGTGCCGATGCCGCAGCATCCGAAGCTGGTGCGCGTCTGCCACGCGATCCTGAAGGACCCGGCGCAGAGCGACGTGCTCGACGACTGGGCCGTGACGGCCGGCATGTCGCGCCGGACGTTCACGCGCCTGTTCCGCAGCGAGACCGGCGTCACGTTCGCGACCTGGCGCCAGAACGTGCGCCTGATCGAGGCGATGTCGCGCCTGTCGACGGGCCAGTCCGTCACGGCCGTCGCGTTCGACGTGGGCTACAGCAGCCCGAGCGCCTTCACGGCGATGTTCCGTCGCGCGTTCGGCGTGCCGCCGACGCAGTACTTCGTCGCGGGGCAGTCGCATTAGGAAGGGAATGGTGAATGGTGAATAGTAGGCGGCGCGACCGCCGCCTCTTTTCGACTACTCACTATTCACTTATTCACTATTCACTATTCACTGCGCGCCGGGTTGCAGCGCTGCATCCACTCGTGCAACTCGTCGTCGCCCGCCGCGGCCAGCGCGCGCAGGATCTCGGCGAACTCCGCGTCGCGCTCGTCCTGGCCGAGCTTGAACTTCACGCGCCGCTCGACGATCCGCGCGCGGAAGGCGATGATGCCGCTCACGAGCCGCTGGTAGCGCGGTCCCATCTCGTCCAGCGACCACGCCTGCGGCCGTCCACCCTCCATCTCGCCGATGAGGTCGCGCAGCACGGCCTCGGTCACGCCGGCATCCTCGGTGAACTCGATGTCGACGAGGTACTGGGCCGTCGCGTAATTCCACGTCGGCGTGCGCGTACGGTCGGCGAACCACGACGACGACACGTAACCGTGCGGCCCCAGGAACAGCACTAGCGTGCGCGGCGCACGACGCAGCAACTCGACGTGCGGATTGTTGCGCGCAAAGTGCCCCAGCAGGGCCGCAACCGAGCCCTGCTCGTCGAGCACGGGACGCAGGGGCAACGGCGTCGCGGCGAACTCCTGCCCGTGCACGGTCACGAGCCACGCGAACGGATGCTCGAGCACCAGGCGGGTCACGTCGGCGTCCGAGGGCGGGCCGAATTTTCCGGGGGCTGCGGTCATGGCCATTCAGGCCGCATCGCCGCCCGCCTCGACCGCGGCGCGCGGCCGGTGGAACTTGTCCACGCCATGCGCGGCGATCAGCCGGAAGAACAACGGCACGAAGAACGTCGCGATGAACGTCGCCGCGAGCATGCCGCCGATGACGCCGGTGCCGATCGAGTGACGGCTTGCCGCACCGGCGCCGCCGCTGATCGCGAGCGGCAGCACGCCGAGGATGAACGCGAGCGAGGTCATCACGATCGGCCGGAAGCGGAGCCGTGCGCCTTCGACTGCCGCCTCGATCAGGGGCATCCCCTCCTGCACCTTCAGCTGCGCGAACTCGACGATCAGGATCGCGTTCTTCGAGGCGAGGCCGACGAGCGTGACGAGCCCGATCTGGAAGTAGAGGTCGTTCTCCTGCCCGCGCAGGAATACCGCCAGCAGCGCGCCGAACACCGCGAACGGCACGGCCAGGATGACGGCGAACGGCAGGGTCCACTTCTCGTACTGCGCGGCCAGCACGAGGAACACCATGACGACGCCGACCAGGAACACGATCGACGAACTGCCGCCGGAGACCTTCTCCTGGAACGAGGTGCCGGTCCACTCGAGCGTGTAGCCGTCGGGCAGCGCCTTGCGCGCCACTTCCTCCATCGCCGCGAGGGCCTCGCCGGAACTGTAGCCTGGCGCCGCATCGCCCAGCACCTTGGCCGACGGAAAGACGTTGTAGCGCTCGATGACCTCGGGGCCCGTCGTCTCGCTGATCGTCACCAGCGACGTGAGCGGAATCATCTGTCCGTCGCCCGCGCGCACGTAGACGTTGCGGATGTCGCCGGGACGGGCGCGGAATGCCGCCTCCGACTGCAGGTGCACACGGAACACGCGGCCGGCGCGATTGAAGTCGTTGACGTAGAGCGCGCCGAACGTGCTCTGCAGCGTCTCGAACACGTCGGCGACGTCGATGCCGAGCAGCTTCGCCTGCTCGCGGTCGACGTCGAGCCGGATCTGCGGCACGCTCGCCGAGAAGGTCGTCGTGACGTTGGCGAGTTCCTTCCGTTCGGAGGCTGCCGCCACCAGTTGCTGCACGGCGCCCTCCAGTTCCTTCATCGTGCCGCCGCCGCGAGACTGCACGAAGCCGTCGAACCCGCCCGTCATGCTGAGGCCTTCGATCGGCGGCGGCTCGAACGCGAGCACGAACGCGTCCTTGATGGCGGCACCGGTCGCGAACACGTAGCCCGCGACCGCGCCGGCCGACATGTCCGCGCCCCTGCGCTCCGACCAGTCCTTGAGGTTGACCCAGGCGATGCCGACGTTGGTGCGCAGAGTGAAAGTGAGGGGGTCCATGCCCGCGAACGTCATGACCTGGTCGACGGCGGGGTTCGCGAGCAGCGCCTGCGTGACCTGCTCGCTCACGGCCTCGGTGCGCTGCAACGAAGCCGCGTCCTGCAGCAGCGGCATCACCATGATGTACCCCTGGTCCTCCTTCGGCGCGAGCGCGTGCGGCACGGCGCGATAGAGTCCGAGCGTCGCGAGCAGCATCACGGCGATCAGCGCCAGCGCCAGGGTCGTGTGCCGCAGCAGGTAGCGAACGCCGTTCGCGTACTTGCCGGTCATGCGCGCGAACCACTGGTTGAAGCGCTCGAGCACGCCGTGGTTGATGACGTCCTCCTGCCGCAGCACCGATGCGCACAGTGCCGGCGTCAGCGTCAGCGCGACGAACCCGGAAATCGCGACCGAGACGGCGATCGTCACCGCGAACTGCCGGTACATCTCGCCGACGAGGCCGCCCAGGAACGCGACCGGCAGGAAGACGGCGGTCAGCACGAACACGATCGCGATGACCGGACGCGTCACCTGCTGCATGGCGCGGTGGGTCGCCTCGCGCGGGCCGATCCCCTCGGTGGCCATGATGCGCTCGACGTTCTCGAGCACGACGATCGCATCGTCGACGACGATGCCGATCGCGAGCACCATGCCGAACAGCGTGAGCGTGTTGATCGAGAAGCCGAATGCGAGCATGGCTGCGAGCGTGCCGATCAGCGAGACCGGCACCGCGAGCATCGGGATGATCGTCGCGCGCCAGTTCTGCAGGAACACGAACACGACCAGGAACACGAGCGTCATCGCCTCTGCGAGTGTGACGAGCACCTCGCGGATCGACACCCTGATGTAGGTCGTGGTGTCGTAGGGCGAGCTGTACTCGAGCCCCGCCGGAAAGCGCCGCGCCAGTTCCGCCATGCGCGCGTCGGCGGTCTCGCCCACCTCGAGCGCATTGGCGCCGGGCTGCAGGAAGATGCCGATCGGCACCGTCGGCTTGCCGTTGCGGGCGGCGGCGAAATCGTACTCGCGCGAGCCGAGCTCGACGCGCGCGACGTCGCGCAGCCGCACGATGCCGCCGGTCCCCGAGGTGCGTACGATGATGTTGCCGAACTCCTCGGGATCGGTGAAGCGCCCTTGCGTCGTCACCGAGAACGTGAAGTCGACCGGCACGTCCATCGGCTCCTGGCCGATGCGGCCGGCGGCGAACTGCGCGTTCTGCTCGCGGATCGCCTCCGCCACGTCGCCGGGCGTGAGCCCGAGCTTCGCGAGCACGTCGGGTCGGAGCCAGACACGGATCGAGTAGTCCTTCGAGCCGAAGATCTGCACGTCGCCCACGCCCGGGATCCGGCGCAGTTCGTCTACGACGTTGAGCAGCGCGTAGTTCGAGATGAACACCGCGTCGAAGCGCGGGTCGTCCGCGTCGAGCGCGTAGATCTTCAGGAACGACTGCTGGCTCTTGCGCACCTGCACGCCCTGGCGGCGGACCTCCTCCGGCAGCGACGGCAGGGCGCTCTGCACGCGGTTGTTGACGTTGATCGCGTTCAGGTCGGGGTCCGTGCCGATCGCAAACGTGACGGTCATCGCGAGCGCGCCGTTGCCGGCGCTCGCCGAGCGCACGTAGAGCATGCCGTCGACGCCGTTGACGACCTGGTCGAGCGGCGCCGCGACGGTCTGCGCCACCGTCTCGGCGTTCGCGCCGGGGTAGAACGCCTGCACCTCGACCTGCGGCGGCAGGATGTCCGGGTACTGCGCGATCGGCAGCACGCTCAGCGCCGCGAGCCCGGCGATCACGATGAACGCCGAGATCACCGAGGCGAAGATCGGCCGGTCGATGAAGTAGCTGGAAATCACTGCGCCGCCCCGGCCGGCGGGGCCTGGCCCTGCGCGGCCGCCGACGCCGGCGCCGCGACCCTGACCTTGACGCCCGGCCGCACCTTGAGCACCCCTTCGGTGACGACGCGCTCGCCGCCCTGCAGCCCCTGCGCGATCAATGCGCGGTCGCCCGCGTCGCCGTCGACGCTGACGGGCCGCAGTTCCACGACGTCGCCCGCACCCACGACCCAGACGAAGCTGCCCTGCGCGCTCGACATCACGGCGCGACGCGGCACGGAAATCGCGTCGTGCTCCGCGATGCCCTCGATGCGCACGCGCACGAACTGGCCCGGCACGATGCGCCGGTCGTCGTTGTCGAAGACGGCACGCGCCCGCACGGTGCCCGAATCCGGCTCGACGGAGGTGTCGACGAACGAGAGTCGCCCGGCGACTGCGTCGACCTGGAGGCCGTCGAGCATGAGCTTGACGACGAGCGGGTCCGTCGCGCGCCGGATCAGCGCCGCCTCGGCTTCGGGCAGCGAGAACTCGACGTAGACCGGGTCCGTCTGCACGATGCGCGTGAGCAGGCTCGATTCGCTGCCGGCCGTGACCAGGCTGCCCTCCGACCGGACTTCGCGGCTGGTCAGCCCGCTGATCGGCGCGCGCACGTCGGTGTAGCCGAGATCGAGTTCGGCCGTGCGCAGCCGCGCGCGCGCCGCTTCGACGTTGGCCTGCGCGACTTCGAACTGCGAGACGGCCTCGTCGAGCTGACGCTGGCTCGCCACGTTCTGTTCGAACAGCGGCACGAGCCGATCTCGCTGTCGCCGCGCTTCCTCGAGTCGCGCCTGGGCGACGCCGAGTTCGGCGCGCGCCTGCGCCGCCGCGGCGCGATACGGCTCGGGGTCGATGCGGAACAGCACTTCGCCCTGCCGGACGGCGCTGCCCTCCTCGTAGCGACGCTCGAGCAGGATGCCGCTCACTCTCGCGCGCACCTCGACTTCCTTGGAGCCCGCGGCGCGGCCGGTATATTCGAGCAGAGTCGGCACGGTGCCACTCTGGGCTTCGGCGACGGCGACCTCCGGCGGAGGCATCTCCCCGCCCTGCGGACCGGAGTTGCCGCAGCCCGTGGCCGTCACTGCGGCGGCGAGCGTCAATGCAAACAACACCCGGCCCGGGGGCCGGAGCAAGGGGGTCTTCATGGTTCTTGTTTCTCCGCCTCGGGCAGAGCACGCCCGGGGCGTGGTCCGCCCGGCAACCGTCCCGTGGTCGGCGCGGGGCCGCTCGAAAAGGGGCCACTTTACCGTCGGGACCGTCGCTTGCGAAGTGAAAAAACTGCAATCGGAAGCGAACCGAAATGCACGCCCCGTTCAGGCCTCCACGGCGACCCGGGTGCGGCGACGTTCGCGCCACACCCACCAGGCGCCGCGCACGTCGACGCGCCACTGCGGCAGCATCCGCAGCAGCAGGATTTCTTCGGCGTTCGCGACGATGCTGCTCGCGCCGGCGAGGTACAGCAGCCAGGGCTGGTGTCCGAAGACGAAGAGCACGCCGACGTAGATGCTGAGCAGGACGCCCGCGACTTTCGACGCGTAAGTGTGGAAGCTCGACAACCTGCGATAGCGCCAGAGCGCGAGCGCGCTCTCGAGCACCCACATGGCGACGATTGCGCCGACGAAGAACCGGTGCGCCGCCAGCATCCCGCCGTGGAAGCCGACGATGCCCGCGAGCGCGGCGTACCAGATCGCGGAGTCTCCGATCGAATCGAGCCGCGCCCCGACGCGCGATTCGAGGTGCAGACCGCGCGCCATCCAGCCGTCGACCGCATCCGTGAACAGTGCCACGACCAGCAGCCAGGCATACGCGCGCTCGTGCCCGCCGATCACGAGAAGCACCAGCACGGGCGCGGCGAAGATGCGTGCGACGCTCAGCGCGTTGGGGACCTGGCGCCACGGGCCGACCGGCGGTGGAACGGTCGTCGTCATGCACGCATCGTTCGCGTTTCCGTCCGCGCCGGCAACGCGGACTTCCGCAATGGGCGGGCCACCGGGCGTCCGGGCTACGGCCGGTAGTGGAACGCTCCGGGTGCCCTCGGCCGGCTGCCGACGAGGTTCGCGAAATCGCAGAGCCAGCGCCGCGTCTCGGCCGGCTGGACGATCTCCTCGACCAGGAACCGTTCCGCCGATCGGAACGGTGAGCGCAGGCGATCGAGCCGCTCGCGGATCTCGCGTTTGGCGGCCTCGGGGTCGGGCGCCGCCTCGATCTGGGCCTTGAACGCGGCCTCGACGCCGCCCTCGGCCGGCAGCGAGCCCCAGTCCCCGCTGGGCCATGCGATGCGATAGCGAAAGCGGGTGTGGTCCATCATGCCGGCACCCGCAACGCCGAATGCGCGGCGCAGGATCACGACGCACCACGGCACCGACGCCTGGTAGATCGTCGCGATCGCGCGCGTGCCGTCGCGGATCGTGCCCGCCTTCTCCGCCTGGGAGCCGATCGTGAAGCCGCCCACGTCGACGAAGTGCACGACCGGCAGGCCGAACGTCCCGGCGAGCTCGACGTGCCGAGCGAGCTTGCGCGAGGCCGCGGCGGTCCACGTACCGCCCATCTGCCCGGGGTCGCTCGCGACGACCGCGACGGCGTGGCCGTCGAGCCGGGCGAGACCCGTCACGAGGGAACGGCCCCAGGCCCGGCCGAGTTCGAACCAGCTGCCGCGGTCGAGCACGGCTTCGACGATCGGCCGCACCTCGTAGGGCCAGCGGCGGTCGCGCGGGATGGCGCCGTCGAGCCACGCTTCCTCCCGGCCGGGCGGGTCCGTGCAGGCGGCTCGCGGCGCCGCTTCGCCGGCGCGCGACGGCAGGTACGACAGGAAGCGCCGTGTGCGTGCGAACGCCTCGGATTCGTTCTCGACGACGTCGTCGACGCTGCCGGTGCCGGCGTGCAGCTCCGCGCCGCCGAGCTGCTCCGCAGTGACCTTTTCGCCGGCCGCGGCGACCACGGGCGGACCCGCCGTGAACATCTGGCTGAGCCCGCGCACCATCAGCGAATAATGGCTCGCGACCAGCCGCGCGGCGCCGAGCCCGGCGATCGGACCGAGTCCGAGCGCGATCACCGGCACGCGGCCGAGGTTGGCGACGACCTCGTCGAAACCGGGCACGAACGGGACGTAGGTCGCGCCGATCTTTTCGATCTCGGCCACGGACCCCCCGCCGCCGGTGCCGTCCAGCAGGCGCACGAGCGGCAGCCCGTACTCGCCCGCCATTTTCTCGAGCTGTGCGTTCTTCTCGTGGTGATAACTCTCCGACGAGCCCCCGCGCACGGTGAAGTCGTCGGCACTGACGACGACGGGGTGCGCGTCGATCGTCCCGCGACCGCCGAGGCAGCTCGATGCGCGAAAGGCTTCGAGGTTGCCCGCGGCGTCGTAGCGTGCCTCGCCGGCGAGGCTGCCCCATTCGCGGAAGCTCCCCGGGTCGAGCAGCGCGGCGATCCGTTCGCGCACCGTCAGCTTGCCGCGCGCGCGCTGGCGCGCGACCCGGTCGGCGCCGCCCAGGTCCTGCGCGAGCGCCTGCCGGCGGCGCAGCTCGTCGATTTCGGGTTGCCAGTCGTTCATCTGTCGTCACACGTGAAGGCTGGGTGACCGCCTAGGATAGTCCGATTCCGACATGACGCTGCAGGCGTCGTCCAAGTAACATTCGGGTCCACGCCATTCTCGAGGCCCCCCATGCAAACACTGACCCGCTATGCGGCCCTGGCCGCGCTCGCCGCCTGCACAGCGTCCGCGCTCGCGGCCGAACCGGCCATGGACGAAGCCGCGCGCATGCAGTACGCACTGGGTTACCAGCTCGGCAAGGACCTTGCCGGCGTCGAGCTCCGTGCGCAGGACCTGCAGCGGGGACTCGAGGACGGGCGCAGCGGCGCGAAGGCGAGGCTCAGCGACGAGGAAATGAACGCCGCGCTGACGGCGCTGCAGGAGCGCGTCAATGCGCAGCGCGCGAAGGCGCAGGCGGCCGAGGCCGAAAAGGCCGTCGCCGCCGGCCAGGCCTACCTCGATGCGAACGCGAAGAAGCCCGGCGTCACGACCACGGCGAGTGGCCTGCAGTATCGCGTGATCACCTCGGGGAGTGGCGCGAAGCCGAAGGCGTCCGACACGGTCACCGTGCACTACAAGGGCACGCTGGTGGACGGCACCGAGTTCGACAGCTCGTACAAGCGCGGCCAGCCGGCCTCGTTCCCGGTCGGCGGCGTGATCCCGGGCTGGACCGAGGCCCTGCAGCTGATGCCGATCGGCTCGAAGTACGAACTCGCGATCCCGCCAGCACTCGCCTATGGCTCGCAGGGCCCGCTCGCGAACCAGGTCCTGCTGTTCGAGGTGGAACTCCTCGGCACGACCGCGGACAGCGCGGACGTCCAGAAGTAGCCGACGCACGGATCGGTCAGGCGCGGTCGGCCGGCATGCCCGTCGCTGCAGTCAACGACGTGACGCTCGACTACGAGGTGCACGGCCCGCCCGATGCGCCCGCGGTGCTGCTGGTGATGGGGCTCGGGATGCCGGCCGCGATGTGGCCCGACGAGTTCGTGCGCGCGCTGCTCGGCCGCGGCCTGCGGGTCGTCACCTTCGACAACCGCGACTGCGGCGGCTCGACGCGCCTTGCGCACCTGCCGGTCCCGAACATCGCCGCTGCGATGACGCGCGCGATGATGGGCCTGCGCGTGAGGGCGCCGTACACGCTCACCGACATGGCAGTCGACGCCAGCGCCGTGCTCGACGCCGCGGGCATCGGGCGCGCGCACGTCGTCGGCGTCTCGATGGGCGGCATGGTCGCGCAGGTGCTCGCGGCATTGCTCCCGCAGCGCGTCGCCACGCTCACCTCGATCATGTCGTCGAGCGGCAATCCGGCGCCGCGCATCGCGTTCGGCGACATGCGCGCGCTGCAGGCGCTGCTGCGGCCGCCGCCCGCGGACCCGGCGGACATCGACGCGATCGTCGATCACCTGATGTTCGTCTTCGGCGTGATCGGCAGCCCGGGCTTCGCGCAGGACGCGGCCGTGCTGCGCCCGCACCTCGAACGCGTCGCCCGGCGCGGCCTGTATCGCGCTGGCACGGCCCGCCAGCTCGGCGCGATCCTGGCCTCGGGCGACCGCAGGCCGATGCTCCACAACGTCGAAGCGCCGACGCTGGTGATCCACGGGGCGGACGATCCGCTCGTGCCCGTGGCGGCGGGACGCGACACGGCGCGCCACATCCGGGGCGCCACCCTCGAGGTCATCGAGGGCATGGGGCACGACCTCCCACCCGCGCTGATGGAGAAGATCGCCGCGCGCGTGGCGGACCACTGCCGCTCGAGCTAGGGGGCGGTGGTTTCCGACGAGGCCGCGCTCAAGCGCACACCGTCCGGCGCGATGAACTGTCTCGCCGCGTCCGGGTACAGCACTTCCAGCACGCGCCAGAGCAACTCGCGCACGAGCGGCTCCGCGTTCGCGGCGTCGCTTTCGCCGTGACGCAGGTGCTCGAGGAGTTCCGATCGCAGCGCGGGTCGGGCGCTGGCGACGGCGGCGGCGGCCTGCGCCCAGCGCGGGTCCGGCTCGCCGTGACGGAACTCGCCCCGCCCGCGGCCGTAATGCGCCACCGCGAGGTAACGTACCAGCGCGGCCTCGACTCGCGAGGCCAGGAACTCGTCGGACCATCGCACGGTGCTTCCCGTGACACCGCGCTCGGCGTTGTAGAGCTGCGTGAGTTTGCGCGCGCCGAAGGCGCCGGCGAGGCCTCCGAGCAGCGCTCCCGCGCCGAACGTGAGGCCGCCGGCAGCCACGTCGGCAGCGAGGCCGCTGAGCGCGCCGGTGACGATGCCGCCGAGCAGCCCGGCGCGGTCGGCATCTGCCGCGCGCTCGGTCGTGAACAGGCGCTCGAGGTTCGCGAGGATGTCCTCGCTCGCGCTGCCGGTGAGGCCGTGCAGCGCGACCAGTTCGGCGGTGCCTTCACGCACGGCGGCATCGAGTCGCTCCAGCATGACGCGCTGCGCCGTCTCCTCGGCCGGATTCGATCCGGACCCGCCGCCGCGCAGCAGGCCCCGTGCCTTGTCGGTGAGCGAGGCTTCGCCGACCTGCTCGACATCGGCGGCCACTCGCGCGAGCTGGCGCACGATCACGGTGGCGCTGCGACGCAGGATGTCCTCATCGCGCGCGGCCCACGCCGCGCGAATGCGCTCGAAGGCAGGTCGCTGCCCCTCGGGCAGGCACTCCGCCATGGCGTGGAGCAGCGCGTGTTCCTGCAACCAGCAGCGCGCGAAGGCGTCGAACGGAAGTACGCGCCGCGCGACGCCGGCGCCCGCGGCGTCGAGCGTGTGCTGCCAGCTGCGGGCGACCTCGGCTTCCCGGGCCGCGTCTGCCCGCGTGCCGAGCTGGTTCAACAGCACCAGCGTGGGCTTGCCGAGCCATTCGAGGATGTGCAGCTCGGGCGTGACGTACCCTGCCGCCGCGGGATCCTCGGTCGCATTCGCGACGTAGAGCACGATGTCTGCCGTGTCGCGCGCCGTGCGCATGGCCTGCTGGCTGCACCAGAATGGCCGGTCGGCGAACCGGTCCCACACCTGCGACAGGAACCAGCCGATCGGCCGTCCGCTCTGCTCGAGCCGCCGCGCGAGACGTACGCTGTCGCCGAAACCGGGCGTGTCCCAGAGCACGAGC
>DASSJN010000158.1:0-20062 GCA_035691185.1 Steroidobacteraceae bacterium | reverse complement strand
GGCCGCAAACTCGCGTGTACGGGGAACGTACGCGCCATCGACGAACAGGCCGACCGAACTCTCGAACGAGGCAGCACCCGGAGAAGATCCCAGACCGCGCACCGTGACACCCGTCTGGCTCGAATTGGGCGCCTTCTGGAGAATCAGGCCCGGCACCGCCCGCGGCAGGTCCAGCAACGAGGTCGCGCCGACGCGCTCCAGCGCTTCGCCGGTCGCGACGTTCACGGAGAGGGGTGCATCCTGAATCACCTCGCTGCGCATGCGAGCGGTAACGACGATTTCCTCCAGTGCGCCGCCTTCCGTGCTCTCGGACCACGCGCCAGGCGCGGCGGCCACGGTCGATAAGGCGGCGAGACAGCTACGCGCACATGTCGTTCTCAGCATGATTGACCCCCTCGTGACGAGGCCCGATGTTGCCCGGCGGTCACCCGTGCGGCACCCGCCGAAATGGCGGGGTCGCGGTCGGCGGCGGGGGCCGCTACCCCACCCGACTAGGGGTCGCGCCGGAGGATCGCGACCGCAACCGCGTCGCCGAATCCACCGTCGTGCTGCAAGCCGATCCGCGCGCCCGGCACCTGGCGGTTGCCTGCATCGCCGCGAAGTTGCCACGCCAGCTCGCAGATCTGCGCAAGGCCGGTGGCGCCTGAAGGATTGCCTCTCGCGAGCATCCCGCCGGACGGCGAGACGACGACCGTACCGCCGTAGGTGTTGGCGCCGGACATCACGAACCGGTCGATCGCTGTCTCGCTGCAAAAGCCGAGCGCCGCACACGAGATCAGCTCGTTGCTGACGCAGCAGTCGTGCACTTCTGCCACGGCGACGTCCGCCGGATCGATGCCGGCGCTCTCGTACGCCTTTTCGGCGACGCGCCGGGTCGTGCTGCGGCCCAGCTCGTCGAGCAGGTCAGGCTCGTCGACGTCACCGCAATCCTTCCCTTCGAGCACATGGGCCGCCACGACCACGTCGCGCCGCAGCCCGTGGCGAGCTGCGAACCGGGCCGTGCACAGCACGACTGCGGCCGCACCGCAACTCGGCTCGCTGACGTACACCCGCCGCAGCCGACCGCCGAGCGCCGGGGCAGCGAGCGCTTCCTCGAGAGACAACGGATCGCGATGCATGGCGTACGGATTGCGCACGGCATGCGCACGCGCCTTCACGGCGACTTGCGCAAACGCCTCCTCGCTGATGCTCATCCGGCCCGCCATGCACTCAAGCTGCGCTGCGCACAGCCGAAGCAACTCGGCCTGCTCCAGCGCGCTCCCGTCATCGACCTGCCCGAACCCGAAGGCCAGGACGCATTGCGCCTCGCCGGAGAGCAGCGCTTGCCGCGCGTGCAGCAACGCCGCCGAGCCCGAGGCGATGCCGCTGACGCTGGAAATTGCGATGCGCGTGATTCCCGCGCGCTGAAGTGCACGCTCACCGGGGCGGGAGTCGCCATGGACATGGCTCGCCACGGCCTGGTCCACGAGCTCCGCGTCCAGCCCGGCGTCGGCGAGCGCGCTGCGGACCGCGCGTTCCGCGATCTCCGCAGCGTTGGAACGAACCGACGTGAACGGCGCCATGCCCACGCCGGCGATCACCGCCCGGTCTGGCATCTGTCGCCTGCCTCCGATGTTTGCGGCCGCGCGGCCGTATCTCCCGGCCGACGTATTGCAGGAGTCGACTCTATAAGGGCGGGAGGTTCACACGCCCCCGCCGAGTTGGCGGGGCGGTACAGGCATGGTTGCGGCGTCTTCCGCGACGAGCTGCAGCATGCGCGCCCGCTGCACGGCGTGCCGCCGGCTGCCAACGTTGAGCTTGGCGAAGAGATTGCGCAGGTGCCACTTGACGGTGGCAGGCCCGACGTCCAGTGCCCGGGCGATTTCCTTGTTCGAGTAGTTGCGAGCGAGCAGGGCGAGTATCTCGCTTTCCTTCGCCGTCAGCAGGCCGCTCGGCACGACGGCTGTTGCAGTCTCGCCGGCCGGGGCAGGTGCCAGCGGCCTCGCCGACGCCGATGATGAGCCACGCGCTGCTTCGGCTGGCAATGGCTTGAAATCGCGCAGCAGCCGCACGAGGCCGTTTGCAGCGGCCGTCTCCTCGATCTCGCGCCGCAGGGCGTCGGCTGGCTCGCCCCTCAGGCGTGCCGTCATCGAACGCAGAGCGAGCAGTTCGAGCCTGTCGCGCGGACATGCGTCGGCCAGGCCGTCCTGCTGCAGCCGCTCGATGGCGGCAATGGCGGCACGGTCGTCCCTGGCGCAGAGCGCCGCGCGGATCTCCGCCAGGCCACACATGATGTCGAGCATCCGACTCACACCGCGCTCGGCCTCGCGCCAGGCCTCACGCTGCTGCTGCAATCGTGCTGCAGCGAGCGCGCACGCGTCGCAACGCTCCAGCAATGTCTGCACCCGCACTTGCTCGGCGAGGCTCGCGACGATCATGCGCGGCTGGCGCCGCTGCACGCCCAGGCAATAAAGTCCCTCGAGCAGATCCTGCACCCGCCCGAGCTCGTGCCGGTCGAGCGCCACTCGCGCCAGCGTCAGGTACGCAAGCGCGACCGCCTCCGGCACGGACGTCCGCTCGATGATGTCCAGGCGATTGGCCAGCGTTGCCTCGGCGGCATCGGGTTGGTCCTGCTCCCACAACGCCGCGGCCAGAACGGCCGCCAGCAGGCACGCGGGCGGACTGCGCCGGCCGAACGTGCCGTCGGCCCGTGACAGCGCAGGCTCGAGCCTGCGAGCGGCGGCGATCGGACGGGCGTCGAGCAGGTAACTCAGCCCGGCAAAGAACTCCGCGTAGTAGTTGGCGTTCTCCTCGCGCGCGTCAGGGGAGGGCAGGCCGAACTTTGCGAGCTCCATTCGCGTACCCACCGTATTGCCGCGCGACAACGCGAGAACGGCACGCAACACGGCATTGGCTTGCCGTATGACCGGAGTGCCGAAGGCATTGTCCTCACCCACGAGCGCGCTGACCTCGGCTGCCGTGAGCAGATCGTCCATATGGTGTGCCGCCGCACCGCGGACCTGAAGGGCTTCGAAGCGCAGCGACGGATCGACGCTCGGATCGACGAGCGGCTCGGTCAGCGGAAAGGCTTCGCGAGGCTCGTTCGACAGTGCGCGCAGCCACGCGGCGACCAGCCGGAGACGGTCGTTGCCCATGACGGTGCCTTCCGGCAGGCGCTCCAGCCAGTCGCGTGCAGCGACGACCCGGCCGGAAGCCACCATCCCGAAGAGGGCCTGGGCGATCCAGGCGTAGGCCGTTTCATGCCGTCCCGCAGCGAGCGCATGGTGCGCTGCGCGCTCATGCATTCCGGCGGCGTGCAGCCACTCTGCAGCTCTCCAATGCAGTGCCGTGCGCTCGCCTTCCGGCAGTTCATCGAACCGGCGCAGCAGCACGTCGCGACAGGCGGCGTGCAGCCGCAGCCACTCGCTCCCTTCGGCTGCGTGCAGCATCGGCGTGTCGTCGCGCAGTCGCTCCAGGAGCTCGCGGCAGTCGCGGCGGCCGGTGACGGCGGCGCAAAGGTGCGGCTCGAGTTGCTCGAGCGGCGCGACGGCCGTGAGGAAGGCGACGTCGTCGGGATCGAGGCGCGGCAGCAATACGTCGGCGAACAGCGTACTCAGCCCGGTCGCGCTCGTCGCCACCCGGCGCAGCGCCTCGACAGGATCGCCCTCGCGTTCCACGTCGACCAGCAGCAGCTGTAACCCCATCGGCCAGCCCTCGACCCGCTCGTGCACGCGGGCGACGGTGTCGGCATCGACCCGACTGCCGCAACGCACCTGCAGCAGCGCGCGCGTCTCGTCGAGGCGGAAGCTCAGGTCCGCGATGTCGAACCACGCGAGCTGGCCGTGGGCGAGGAGATCCGAGGTGGAAAACGGCAGCCGCCGTCGCGTGCCGACGATCAGGTGGACGTTGGGTGGAAGATTGAAGACCAGGTACGGCAGCAGTTCGGCGCTCACCGCCTCCGGCAGCGCGTGCACGTCGTCGAGGAAAAGTGCCGTCGGCCTCGCAGCGTTCGCCAGGTCGCCGAGCAGCGCGGCGATCGCTTCGCGCGGCTCGGACCCGCTGCGGAGCGTCTTTTCAGCCGACCGCGCCAAGGCGTGCTTCCCCAGCGCGGTGTAGGCACTCAGCAACAGCGCTTCGACGAAGCGTCCGGGGCTGTCATTCGCATCGAGCGAGAGCCAGCCGACGTAAGCGCCGGCGCCGAGCCATTCGCGCCGGAAACGCGCGAGCAGCGACGACTTGCCGTAGCCTTCGGGCGCCTGGACGCGAATGAGCGCGCACTCGCGGACGGACTGGAACTTGTCCACCAGGCGCTGGCGCGCGATGACCCACCGGCGGGTGCGCGGGGGCGCGATCTTCGCGGCGAGGAGTGCTGCGGCATCTTCCTTCTTCGATGTCGACACGAGCCAGGATCCGCGACGAAAAGGACGAGCAGACTCATGCTATCACGCTCGTGCGCCGCGACTCGTGCCGTTCCGCAGCCGGCGCGCGACGGTCGGCGCCGCAGACCATCGATCCGTCGGCAACGTCGAACATCATCCGAGGTCGAGCTTCCTGCCCAGGATCTGCTGCAGGGCGGCGGCCAGCTCGGTGGAAGGATCCGCCGCTGCGCCCGGTGAACGCCAGCCGACGAAACGGTCGGGTCGCACGAGCACGGCGCCGTCACGCCCGGTGCCGCGGTATTGCTCCCAGGCGAGCCGCGGATCGAACAGGTCGCCGTCGAGCTCGCCGATGCGCACGGCGTCGAGCGGGATGCCGTGCGTACCAGCGATCGATCGAGCGGCGGAACACCAGGGATCGCCGTTCTCGCCGGCGATGAGGAGGAACCGCCCCGGCTTCACGAGATCCTTCAGCGGCCGCCGGAAACCGTCCTCGTCGTCGATCCACGCGTGCGGCAGGGGACTGCCGGGGCGTGTGCCGGGTTCGTACAGGCGTATGTCGTCGATCGGGCGGGGTTCGGGTGAACCGTCGGCAACCACCGCGGCAGAGCAGTAGTGATAGCCGTACTCCACGTTCAGCTCGTTGCTTTCCATCGTCTGGCGACGGATCCCGCGCAATGCCCTGCTGCGGTGCTGCGCATCGTCCGCCTTGCCGCTCCAGATACGTCGCATCTGCGCCCAGTTCGCCTCGGCGCTGGCACTGGGATCGAGGCCGAAGGCAGGGCCCAGTTCCAGATGTGCTGCCGCGTTCTCCATCGAGCGCTGGACGTTCCGCGCGTCGACTGCACGGCGTTCCGGTTCGTAGCTGTCGAGCAGGCTCTCGCCGGCGTAGCCGGCGAGCACGGCGGCGAGTTTCCAGGCGAGGTTGTGCACGTCCTGCATTGCGCTCGTGAGACCCAGACCTCCGGTCGGTGGATGTCGATGCGCCGCATCGCCCGCGATGAAGACGCGGCCGACGCGAAACCGGTCGGCGAGCACACCCTCGAGCGCCCAACGCGTCAGCATGTGGACCTTCATCGGCATGTCGCCGAGGCCCAGCGCGAGCCGCATGTCCGCCTCGACCTGCGCATCGGTCATGCTGCGCAACTCGTCGCCGTGGTAGGTCAGGTGAAAGACCCATTCCTCGCTGTCAGGCCCCCAGCGATTCGGCCCCATCGGCACGAGCACGGCCATGCGGCCGACCGCCGGGCACCAGATCCAGCGGATCAGCACATGCGGGTCGCGCGCAAGGTGCGAGAGGTCCGCGCTGATGTGCACGGACGCCTGATGCGCGAGGACACCGTGCCCCTGATAGGCGATCCCCGCCTGTCTGCACACGGTGCGCCCGCCGTCGCAGCCGATCAGGTACTTCGACCGAACCACGTACTCGCTGCCGTCGGAGAGGTTGCAGATGCGCGAGGTCACGCCTTGCGCATCCTGCGCGAGCTCCATGAGCTCGTGGTGGAAGCGCACTCGTCCCGGCGCCAGGGCTTCTGCTCGAGCCTTGAGGACCGGTTCGAGCCGGATCTGCGGCAGGTTCGCCGAGCGGCAGGGGCTTGCCGACATCCAGTTGAGATTGGTGTACCCATCGCCCCAGCTCTCGATCTGACCGATGCGTCGGCCGTAGTCGGGATCCGGGCCCGCCAGCCCCGCATACCACCCCATCGCCCGCATGTTCTCCGCCGGCGTGCTCCTCGCGTAGATCTCGTCGGCAACCCCCACGTCGGCGAGGATCTCCATGGTCTTCTGGTTGAGCACGTGCGCCTTGGGGAGGACGGACGTCGTCCGCTGCGCGCTGACGAGCAGCGTCTCCACACCGAGCTGCGACAGCAACATCGATGCGGTCAGCCCGGCGCCGCCGCCGCCGACGATCAGGACGGGCACTTCCAGATCGGCCGCGCCCGGGCCGCGTGAGGTGTTACGTGCTTGGGGGTCCATTCGAATCTCCTGGTCTGTCGAGTCTGGCCGCGGCGACGATACTCAGCCTCGAGCCGAGCCACGCCCCACTCGCCGGCGGGCAAGTCCGGCGCATTCAGCGGAACGCGGTATCGCGAATCCCCGCCAAGTTGGCGGGGGCTGGGTTGGCTGCGTCCGCCTACAGTGCGCCCCTGTGTCATCGCCGCCGCCTGCTGCCTCCAATACGCGCGCTGACCGGAGCCTTGCGATGAGCCATCCCCGCGCCGTCTTGCGCCAGCCCGAGTCCTGTCCGGAGAGCCGGCTGCCGCCGGGCGTCCAGCCGCTGCGGCGGCCGCCCGCGCTGGGCCGCGCCGTCGAACTCGCCTTCCTGCGGTGGGAGAAGCGCAGGCTCGCGCCGACCGAGCGCTTCTGGCGCGACTTCGGCATGCAGATCGTCAGTGCGTCGCCGGAGCGCATCGTGGCCCGCGGGGCGGGCCCGGCACCCTGTATTGCGATCGCCGTGCGGGGAGCGCGGGATCGTTTCATCGGCGCCGCGTTCCGCATGTCCGACGATACCGAGCTCGTGCGTTACACGACGGAGTTCGGAGCGAAGCCGCTCGCCCCGGAGTGGATCCCCGGTGGGGGACGCGGCGTCGAACTGTTCGATCCGTCCGGGCGCAGCGTGTGGCTGCTGCAAGGCCAGCGCCCGGTCGAATGCCTGCCGCTGCGCGAAGCGCTCGTGGCAACGACCAACACCGCCCGCCACGTGCCGCGCGTCAACCGCAAGGTCCGCACGCCGATCGAGCCGGCCCGGGTCGTGAAGCTCGGACACCTGGTCCTGCAGACCGTCGATTTCCCGCGCATGGCCGATTGGTACATGCGGGTCCTCGGCCTGATTCCGACGGACGTGCAATTCCTCGCGGACGGCAGCCCCAACCTCGCTTTCTGCCGTCTCGACCTCGGCCAGCAACCCGCCGACCATCACACCCTGGTACTGGTCGGCGGCCTCGAGGAGAAGTACGAGCACAGCGCCTGCGAAGTCGTCGATCTGGACGCGCTCGGCCAGGGCCAGCAGGTGCTGCGGGCGCAGGGTCACCGACACATGTGGGGGATCGGGCGACACGTGCTCGGCAGCCAGTTGTTCGACTACTGGTTCGACCCGGACGGCTTCGAGTACGAGCACTACACCGACGGCGACGTGTTTTCCGCGGACGTCGAGACCGAATACTCGCCGCTCGAGTTCGGCAGCATCTGGGCCTGGGGCGACGACGCTCCCGCCTCGATGAAGCCGAAGAAGGATCTTCGCTCCCTGCTGCGTATCGTTGGTCTGCTCCGCCGCGGAGCGATCACGCCGCAGCGGCTGAAGCTCCTGGGCGAGGCCCTGGATCCTCCCGCGCGCCCGTGGGGCTGAATTTCAACCCAGGCGACACACCATGCCACGTACCGTCATTCGTTACACCGACAACGGCACGCCCCAATGGGGGGTGCAGTTCGGAACCGTCATCGCACCGTTGCGCGTCGACGCACCAGGCACCGGCGACCTGCTGACGCGCCACTGGGAGCAGATCTGGTCGGCGGCGTCTGAGCAGGCGACCGTCCGACGCGACAGCGTGCGGCTGCTGGCGCCGGTGACGACGCACCAGCAGTTCATCTGCCGGGGCGTCAACTACCGCAGCCACGTGCAGGAGTCCGGGCTGCGCGTCGAGAACTTTCCCTTCAACACGATCTTCACGAAGGCGTCCTCGTGCATCACCGCGGCGGATGCGCCGGTGGCGTGCCCGTCGCACGTGCAGCTGCTCGACTACGAGATCGAGCTCGGACTCGTGCTGAGGCGGGACCTGCCCGCCGGCACTCAGGTTCGGGCGGACGAGCTGTCACAGTGGCTGGCAGGCGTGACGATCGTCAATGACCTGTCGGCGCGCGACGTCCAGTTGCCGCAGGGACAGTTCTACAAGGGCAAGAGCTTCCGCGGCTTCGGTCCGGTCGGTCCGACCCTGGTGCTGCTGACGCCCGAGGAGTGGGCCCGCTGGCCGGAACTGCACATGCGGCTCGCCGTGAACGGGCAGACGCGTCAGGACGCCTACTGTCGCGAAATGATCCACGCCCCGGCCGAGACGCTGACCGAGCTGGCGTCCGTGCACGACCTGAACGCGGGCGACCTGATCGCGACGGGCACGCCGGCCGGCTGCGCGGCGCGTGCACCCGGCAAGCTCACGATGTTCATCTTCCGACACTTCGTGAGCGAAGCCACGAAGTGGCGCCTGTTCGTCCGCAAGGGGCGGAAGAACCCGGCGTACTTGCGACCCGGCGACCGGATCAGCGCCTCGATCCGCACCGACGATGGCGCGATCGATCTGGACGAGCAGACGACGGTGATCACCACGGCCTGAGGGGAGCACGCGCGTGTCAAGCATGACAGCGGACGACGGGAAACCGGCTGCTTCGCGCGTTCGCCCCGAGCGTCAGACCGCCGACGCAGTCACCGGCGCGCCGCCGCTCGACGCCGACGTGCTGGTCGTCGGTCTCGGGCCGGTGGGCGCCGCGTTGACGAACCTGCTGGGCCGCTACGGCGTACGCGTGCTGGCGATCGACAGGTCGACCGAGATCTTCGCGAAGCCGCGCGCCATTGCGCTGGACAACGAGGCCCTTCGCATCCTGCAGCTGGTCGGCGTGGGCGACGGCGAGTTCTCGACCGTCGCGATCCCCAAGGTCCAGTACCACTCGCCCCTCTTCGGGCCCTTCGCGCGCATCAACAGCGCCGGCATCATCGACGGACACCCGGCGCTCGTCACGTTCTACCAGCCCGAGCTCGAACACGTGCTGCGCTCGAAACTCGCGCAGCATCCGACCGTCGAGATCAGGCTCGGCGTTGCGCTCGAGAGCTTCGTGGACGACGGCCACCAGGTGCAGGCGTGCCTGACGAGTGCCGATGGCACGCGGCAGCAGGTGCGCGCGCGCTACCTGGTCGGCGTCGACGGCGCCAACTCGCTCGTGCGCCGCTTGCTCGGCCTGGACTTCGAAGGCTGCACGTTCCCCCAGGACTGGTTGATCGTCGACGCACTGGACGTGCCGAATCCGGTCGACCATTGCGAGTTCATCTGCGATCCGCGCCGGCCGACGCCGCACATGGTTGCGCCGGGCGGACGCCAGCGCTGGGAGTTCATGCTCAAGCCCGGCGAACGAGCCGACGAGATGGAGCGGCCGGAATCGGTGCGACGTCTGCTCGCGCCATGGTGCGATGTCGATCGGATCCGCGTCGAGCGGACGGCGGTGTACCGCTTTCAGGCCCGCGAGGCGAGGGCGTTCTCGTCGGGCCGCTGCTTTCTCGCTGGCGACGCCGCGCACGTGACCCCGCCGTTCGCCGGCCAGGGCCTCGTCGCCGGACTGCGCGACGTCGCGAACCTTGCCTGGAAGCTCGCCTGGGTCGTCCGTGGACAGGCGAACGAACGGATTCTCGACAGCTACGACGCGGAGCGGCGCCCGCACGCGAGGAAGATCATCAACCTGGCCCGCTTCCTGGGGCTGCTCGTGATGCCGAGCAACCGGGCCGCCGCTTTCGTCGTGCACGGCCTGATGCGCACGATCAGGTTGCTGCCTGCCGGACGCGCGTTGTTCGACGAATTGAAGGTCAAGCCGGAGAACACCTTCGACACCGGCCTGTTCTGGCGCGACAAACGCACTGAACGACTGCGCGCGGGCTCCACGCTGCCGCAGGGCTGGGTGCGTACGGCCACGGGCCATACGCCGATCTTGAGCGACGACGCGCTCGGCCTCGACTGGGCCCTGATCGGCGTGGGTGTGGACCCGACCGCGCATCTCGGTGTCGATCACACGCGGCGTTGGCAGCGCGCGGGCGGCAAGGTCTGGCAGTGGTGCCAACGCTCGCAGGCTCAGCATCTCGCCGCCGCCCACCAGCGGCTCGAAGCGCTCGACGAGACATTGCTGCCGCACCGCGCGCCGCTCGGCTGGGCCGTCATCGTCCGTCCGGACCGCTGCGTCATGGCCGAAGGACCCATCGAGGAGGTCGAGACGATGCTCGAGCAGGCGCTGGCGCGTATCGAGCCCGCAGCGCCCGCCGCGATGACACCCGACACGGCGTGGCGCCCCTTGAGGACGACGCATGCGTCGTGAACTGGTCTGCACGGAGCCGGCCCTCCCGCCGCGACTGGAAGTGCGGATGCGCGAGTCGCCCCGTCCGAAGGCCGGACAGGCGCTCGTGCGCACGCAGGCGACCGCGGTGAACCCGATCGACGCCAGGCGCGCATCCGGCTATGGCCGGCGCCTCCTCGGCCTGAAGGGCGCAGCCACTTTTCCGCTCGTGCTCGGCAACGACCTGGCAGGCGTCGTCGAGGCCGTCGGCACGGGCGTGACGCGCGTCGCACCGGGGCAACGCGTCTTCGGGGTGGTCGCGACGGGCAAGGAGGGCGGCTCGCACGCGTCGTACGTGGTCGCGCCTCAGGAGCAGCTCCGGGTCGCGCCTGAGGACGTCGACCTGGACATGCTCGCGGTCCTGCCGTACTCGTTCTCGACGATGTGGCTCGCCCTGCGCTCGAGCGGGCTCGCGGCGGCAAACGCCGGCGGCATGCGTGTGCTGGTCAATGGCGCCTCCGGTGCATTGGGGCAGCTTTCCCTGCAGGTGCTGCGTGCGTGGGGCGTGGAAATCACGGCGATCTGCGGGCGCGGCAAAGGCCCTTTCTGCCTTGCACTCGGCGCCGTACGCGCGGTCGAACGCGGCTCCGAGAGCATCGCGTCGCTGCCCTCGCACTTCCATGTCGTCCTGAACTTCGGCTCCTGGGACGACGAGCCGGCGCTGGCGTCCCGCCTCGGCCGCGATGCGCTCGGTCATGTGACGACCGTCCATCCGCTGCTCGCGAACTTTGACCGGCTGGGCTGGCTGCGTGGCGCGCTCGCGAGCCGGCGCGAATGGCGAGCGCTCCGGTCGGACGTCGCACGCAGGGCGCCTCGGGCGCGCTACGGTTGGACGCTCTTCCAGCCCGATGCCGAGGCGCTCGACGTGTTGGCTGCGGGACTGCGCGAGCGAAAGTTCTCGTTGGAGGTGGGTCTTCGCGCGCCATTGGAGGACGCGAGCGCCGCCTTCGCGCATGTCACCATGGGCAAGGCCGGCCGTGCGGTACTGTTGCCCTGAAGAACCGCCGCGTCTGCGGGACCGCCCACGACGCAAGGCCGACCGAATGCCGACCTTCTGCTGACGACTCGGCGGCGCTTTGGGACTACGTTGACCGGCAACCCCGTCGCAGGCGCCCCGATGTCACTCAGAGCCGATTCGAAGTACCCCAGCCGACTGACCTACGTCGTGAAGTTCCGGGGTGACGCCACGCCCGACGCGCTCGCTGGCCGCATCGAGAACCTCGTCACGGGTCGGCAACTGGAATTCACGTCGGGCAATGACCTCCTGGCCTGCATGGCGCGAGATCTCGTCGAGCGCGAGAACGAACCACCCGCCGATCCTGCGGGCTGAACGGTGACTGAACCGCTCGACCAGGGCCGCACTTCCCGGCCAACCTGGCGGCCTGGGTGAAACCCCCACCGAGCCCACGAAATCCGGACGGAATGACGACGCATCCCTGACCACTCCGGTCTCGCTGACCAATACTCTGCGCACCTCGAGTTCAGACCTCCCAAGTCCGATGCGCCCACCAGCGCACGGCCGCGCACGATCCTGACCCGCATGCAGAACAGGTTCAGACCCATGAGAATTTCACCCCTCGCCGTGGCGTTCGTCGCCTTCGCATGCCCGCTGCTCGCGGGCGCCCAGGACGAGCGCGCGGAGTTCCAGAGCGTACGCGTCGACGAGCAGATCATCCTGAGCCAGATCATGACCGACAAGCGTGCGGTCTACGCGCAGGCCATGCAGCTCACGGACGAGGAAAGCCGCGCGTTCTGGCCCGTCTACGACGAGTACGAAGCCAGAGTCAAGAAGATCGACGACCGGTTCATCCGCCTGGTCAACGACTACGCGACGAAGTATTCGACCATGACCGACGCCGACGCAGGGCAGATGCTCGCCGCGAAGATGAAGCTCGACAGGGAGCGCATGGACCTGCAGCAGGCGTACACGAGGAAGATCGCAAAGGCGGTGCCGGCCATGAAGGCGCTGCGTTATGCGCAGCTCGAGTCGCGCATCGACAACGAATTGCAGAGCAAGGTCATGCGGCTCGTCCCGATCGTCCCGTGAACCGCGGGTCGCGCACGATTCAATCCCTGACGGAGCCTTTCCGATGACTTTCGACATCCGCAAAGCGGTCCTCACCCTGGCAGCGTGTGCCGCGCTCGGTGCGACGTACGCCGCGACGGCGCAGTCCACCCACGACGAGCAGCAGCAGCTGATCGCGCAGATCCAGACCGACAAGCACGCAATCGTGCTGAAGACGCTGGCGCTCGACGACGCGCAGGTCCGGGCGTTCACGCCGATCTACGACAGGTACCAGGTCGAGCGCAAGAAACTGTTCGACCGCACCGCCGACCTGCTGGACCTGTACGCGTCGAACTACGAGTCGATGACCGACGATGCGGCGAGGAAGATCCTGAAGGACTGGTTCTTGCTGCAGGACGACGAGGTCGCCTTGACCCGGAAATACGCGAAGCAGTTCGAGAAGGTGCTGCCGCCCGCCAAGGTCGTCCGCTTCGTGCAGGTCGAGAACAAGCTCGACACGCTGGTGCGGCTGAAGGCCGTGGCCAACATTCCCCTTGCCAGGTAATCAGATTCCGGAGGCGACGATCGCAATGTTCAATTCCAGGCTCCTGCACCGGCTTGCGGCGCCGGCGACGCTCGCTGCCGCGGCGCTCATCGTGGCTGCTTGCGCCACGGGACCCGAGGTCCGCGCCGATTACGACCATTCTGCGGACTTCGGCAAGTACCGCACGTACGGCTTCGTCTCGCAGGCGGCGGCCTCACCGATCAGCCGGCCCGAATTCAAGTCGCTCGCGCTGCAGACGATCCAGAGCGCCGCGGCGCGCGAAATGGAGTTTCGCGGCTACCGGCCGTCGCCCACACCCGACGTGCTGCTCGACTTCAACGGCAAGCTCGAGGAACGGATCGACATCGAGTCGACGCCGGGGCCCATGTACGGCCCGGGCTGGGGTTACGGTGGCTGGTACGGTGCACCGTGGGGCGGCGGCCGGGACGTGACGACGCGTCACTACAAGGTCGGCACGCTCGTCATGGACATCATCGACCGCGAGAAGCGGCAGTCCGTGTACCAGGGCGGCGTCGAGGGCATCGTGTCGAAGGAGATGCTGCGGGACCCGGGCGCGTCGCTCACGGACGCCGTCGCGCGCGTGTTCGAGGGGTACCCGTTCGTCGCCGGACAGTCCGTGCCCGTCGCAGCCGTCGACAGCAAGAGGTGATCCGCGAGCGGCGATCGCTTCCTGTCGCTTCAGCGCCGGTGCGGGCGTGAACTGCTCGCCGGCGCGCGAGGCCTGGCAGGCCGTCCTGACGGTCAGTAACGCTCTTCGACGTACTTGTAAGGATATTTCGGCTCGAGATACCCGTGGGGTTTTTGCCGCTTGGGCAGCTTGACCGGCTTGCGCGGCACCTTCTCGTACGGGATCCGGTCGAGCAGGTGCCGGACGACGTTGAGCCGCGCGCGCTTCTTGTGGTCGGAACGGACGACGAACCAGGGCGCGAAGCCGGTGTCCGACGCGGCGAGCATCTCGTCGCGTGCGCGGGAATAGTCGAACCAGCGGCTGTACGACTTGAGGTCCATGTCGCTCAGCTTCCAGATCTTGCGGTCGTCGTGGATACGCTGCTTGAGCCGGCGCGTCTGTTCCTCCGGCGAGACCTCGAGCCAGTACTTGAGCAGGAGCACGCCGCAAGCGACGACCGCCTGCTCGACCAGCGGGACGGCCTTGAGGAACTCCCGTGCCTCTTCCTCCGTGCAGAGTCCCATGACGCGCTCGACGCCGGCACGGTTGTACCCCCCGAAATCCGCGCGTGGCGCCGCCGGCACCGACGCGGCGTGAGCGCAGCCAGATGTACCTGCAGCGATACGTGCCGCACCTGCCGGCCGCCGGCGAAATCGTGATCTTCGACCGCTGAGCGGGCGCGAGGTGCCCGCGCATCGACCACCGGTCGGATGTGAATCAGCCATCCCGCTGAAGCTCACCCTCAGGGCAGCGTAATCACGATTCGACCGTCGATCCGGCCTGCTTTCATATCGGAGAAGACGCGATTGATCTCGGTGAGCCTGGCTTCGTGGACGTGCGCCCGCACCTTGCCTTCGACGGCGAACTCGATTGCTTCGGCAAGGTCATTGCGGTTTCCGACGATCGACCCGCGCAGGGTAATGCGCTTCAGGACGACGTCGAAAATCGGAATGGGAAACGTGCCGGGTGGAAGACCGACGAGGCTGATCGTGCCTCGTCGCCGGACGATGCTCAGCGCCTGTGAGAACGCCGAGGGAGAAACCGCCGTGACGAGCACGCCGTGTGCGCCGCCGCCGGTGGCACGCAGCACTTGTTCCGGGGCATCGGGCGCACGTCCGTCCACGGCCAGATCGGCACCGAGACTACGTGCCAACGCGAGCTTGTCTTCGGCCACGTCGAGTGCCACGACGTGGAGGCCCATCGCCTTCGCGTACTGAACCGCGATGTGACCGAGTCCGCCGATGCCGGATATGACGATCCACTCTCCGGCCTTTGCTTCAGTCTCCTTGATGCCCTTGTAAGTCGTGACGCCCGCACACAGGATCGGCGCGAGGTGCACGAAATCAGGGTTGCGGGGCAACCGGCCGACATAGGCGGCCGCACCGATCGCGTACTCGGCGAAGCTCCCGTTCACGCTGTAGCCGGAATTGCGCTGAGCCTCGCAAAGCGTTTCCCATCCGCTCACGCAGACTTCGCAAGCGCCGCAGGCGTCATGGAGCCACGCAATCCCGACCGGATCGCCCTCTTTCACGTTGCGCACGCCCGCACCGACCGCGGCGACGACGCCGACGCCTTCGTGCCCGGGCACGAACGGTAGTGACGGTTTGACCGGCCAGTCGCCCTCGGCAGCGTGCAAGTCGGTGTGACAGACGCCGGTGGCGGCGATCTTGACGAGGACTTCTCCGTGTTGCGGCTCAGGCACCGGCAATTCCTCGATCGCCAATGGTTCGTGGAAGTTCCGGACCACTGCGGCTTTCATCGTCTTGGCGGGCATCGACAGCTCTCCTTCGCATGCGCCATCGACGCAAGCATATTGGCCCGATCGTGCCGAGTCGTAAGCGGAACGTCCGGATTCGGTCGGGATTCGAATTGAGCTCACAATGCGCCCGGGCGTCGTATTCGCTCGGTGACGTCGCGGCCGCCGGTGTACCGCTGGGCGCCAACGGTGGAGCCAGCATCCTGGCTGCGTTTGAACGCCACCTGGTCGGGCTGGACCATTACTATCGACGCTTGGACAGCTCGTTGCTGATCGAGTGGAACATGGAACCTGCGGACTTGCATTTCATGCACCGCGCGATCGAGCTCGCGCGCGAAGCGGAGGCGGCCGGGGAAGTCCCGGTCGGGGCGGTGATCGTCCGCGACGGTGAGATCCTGGCGGAAGGATTCAATCGGCCGATCTCGACGCACGACCCGACGGCGCATGCGGAGATGATCGCGTTGCGCGCGGCCGCGGCCCGGATCGACAACTATCGTCTGCTCGGCACGACGCTCTACGTGACGCTCGAGCCCTGCGCCATGTGCGCCGGCGCGATGGTGCACGCGCGCGTGCAGCGGCTCGTCTACGCGGCGGCCGACCCGCGCGCAGGCGCCGCGGGCAGTATCTTCAACGTGGCACGGAACCCGGCGCTCAACCACCGCCTCGAGGTCGTGCCCGGCGTGCTCGCGGAGGAATGCGGCGCGCTGCTGCGCGATTTCTTCCTCGCACGCCGCTGAACCCTGTTTTCCTACGGCTCGGGCGGCGCGACACGCGCATTTGCGGACATGCCCGCGACCTGCAGGATGTTGAGGTACGCCTGCACGTTGTCCACGTAGCGCACGGGCTCCCAGCCGCGCGCATAACCGCGCCTGGTGCGGGTGTACCAGCGCTCCTGACTCAGCAGCGGGAGGAAGTTGCGCACGTCGTCCCAGCTGTCCGGGTTGCGACCTTGCGCCTGCGCCAGGATCCGGGCGTCCTCGAGGTGACCCAGCCCCACGTTGTACGCGGCCACCGCGAGCCAGGTTCGGTCGGGCTCGGGGATGCGTGGCGGCATCGACCGAACGAGCAGCGCGAGGTACTTGGCGCCGGCGAAGATGCTCGAGCGAGGGTCGCTGCGATCGCCCGCGCGCATGCGGGCGGCCGTGTCCTCGGTGAGCTGCATCAACCCGCGTACGCCGGTGAACGAGACCGCGTGCGGGTCCCACTTCGACTCCTGGTATCCCATCGCTGCGAGCAGGCGCCAGTCGAGCTCGTGAACCTGCGCGGCTTCCTGGAACCAGGCGAGGTACCGAGGCAGCCGCGATTGCAGGTGTTCCATGAAGTTGCGCGACAACAGGTAGTCGAAGCGGTCGTCCTCGCCGTAGTAGCGCTCGAGCAGGGCGGCGATCGTGCCCTCGCGGCGCGCGAGCGCGAAGTAGGCGTCCACGCGATCGAGCAGGCTCGAGTCGTGACCGGCCGTGCTCACGACCCAGGCGAGCGCGCGTTGCGGCGACAGGTCGAGCGCGATCGCGAGCTCCGGGTGCACCGAGCGGTTCAACGCGAACTCCGTGGAGGAGGCCAGCGTGAACTGCACTGCGCCGCGCGACAGTTCGGCGAGGATTTCCTCGGTGTCCGTCTCTTCGCGCTCCACCCACGTGAGATCGGGGTGCCTGAACCGCAGTTCCTCGAGCGTGCGCTGGTGGGCGCTGCCGGCGGCCACCTCGATCTGGCCCCGCGCCGCCTGCACGATGCCGGCAGGGCGCGCCGTGCGACGACGATAGACGAGGTGTTCACGAACACGCTGGTAGCCCGGTCCGAACTGCGTGCCGCGCGGCAGTTCGATCCCCGTCGAGAGGCCGGCGGCGGCGAGGTGGGCACGCCCGGCCGCCACCTCCTCGATGGCCGCTTCGCGCGTGCGGACCGTGTAGAGCCGCAGTGGCACGCCCAGGTGGTCCGCAAACTGGCTCGCGAGGTCGTAGGCGGGGCCCTCGGGGCCCTGGCTGCCGAGATAGTAGGCGTCCGGGCTGTTGCGCGTGACGACGCGGATCTCGCCCTGCTCGAGGATCTGCTGCAGCAACGGCGGCGGCTGGCTGCAGGTGGCCAGCAACAGGGTCGTCAGCAGTGCCAGGAGGACTTTCATGCGTGGGGCGGGCCGCCGCGCATTGTGCCCTCGGCTCTGCCCGTGTGCGCAGGTGGTGCTGCGCGACCTGCTGCTATAGAATGCGCGGCCCTCGACGGAGAGGTACCGAAGCGGTCATAACGGCGCCGACTCGAAATCGGATGGGGGCATAACCGCCCCACGTGGGTTCGAATCCCACCCTCTCCGCCACGCGCACCAGAACGCCCGCTGCAGCGGGCGTTCGCGTATGCGGGCCCGAGGCGTGGGACGACGCCTCCGGCGGGGTGAGGCGAGTCGATGAGGCGCCGAATCCATCCCACCCTCTCCGCCATCTCCCTCCGTCGTTCGGGCGATCAACGCTCATCCATCCCGGCCGGATTTTTCAGTCTCGTCTTACGGTCATCACGTACCGCCACGCGGCCGCGCGCCACGACGTGCACGGTATAGTGCGCCATGCCTCTGCGAGCCCTCGGCCCCGAGCACGTCCTCGAAGTCATCCAGGCCGCCATCGCTCCGGTCGTGCTGATCTCGGGCGTCGGATTGCTGTTGCTGACACTGAGCGGCCGGCTGGGCCGCATCGTCGACCGCACCCGCATCGTCGCGGCCGAACGCAACCTTGCGGGCAGCGAGCAGCGTGGGCACCTCGAGCAGCAACTCGCGATCCTCGGGCACCGGGCGCGGCTGGTGCGCCTCGCGCTTGCGTTGAGCGCATGCTCGGTCGCGGTCAGTGGCTTGCTGATCACGCTGCTGTTCCTCGGCCTGCTGCTCGAGTGGAACGTCACCGTCGCCTGTGCCGCGCTGTTCGTCAGCGCGTTGCTGTGCCTGGTCATGGCGATGTTCGTGTTCGTGCGCGAACTGTTCCACTCGCTGACGGCGCTCGACCTGTCCGTGAACGGAACGTACCGGCCGCCATCGCCGGGTTGAAGATCGACGATCGCGCCGATCGAGTGATCGGCCGCGAGGGAGCCCAGGGCAAGGAAGCCATGAGCATCTCGACACCACAGGTCCGCATCGGCGTTTCCGGCTGGCGCTACGAGCCCTGGCGCGGCGTGTTCTACCCGGCCGACCTGCAGCATCGCCTGGAACTGCGCTACGCCGCGAGCATCTTTCGCACGCTCGAGATCAACGGCTCGTTCTACTCGCTGCAGCGGCCCGCAAGCTGGCGCCAGTGGTACGCAGATGTGCCTGCCGGTTTCGTATTCGCCGTGAAGGGTCCGCGTTACCTGACGCACATGCTCAAGTTGCGCGAGATCGAGCAGCCCCTTGCGAACTTCCTCGCGTCGGGCGTGCTCGCGCTCAACGAGAAGCTCGGGCCGATCTTGTGGCAGTTCCCGCCGCAGATGCGCTTCGATCCGGAGCGCTTCGAGCCGTTCCTGTCGCGACTGCCAAAGAACACAGCAGATGCGCTCGCGATGGCCCGCACCTGCGATGCGCGCATGCGCGGTCGCAGCCACCTGGCGATCGACAGCGCGCGGACGCTGCGTCATGCCGTGGAGATACGCCACGAGAGTTTCCTCGATCCTCGGTTCGTCGCGATGCTGCGCGCCCACGGCGTGGCGCTCGTGATTGCGGAGACCGCTCGCAAGTGGCCGATGCCCCGCGACGTGACGGCGGACTTCATGTACCTGCGACTGCACGGTGACAAGGAGCTGTACCGCAGCGGCTACCGTCCGGCGGCGATCAGACGCTGGGCCGACCGCATCCGCGCCTGGCATGAAGGTGGCGAGCCGGCGTCGCTGCCGCCCGGCGCGGTGCGAATCGCGGAGCCGGCGACCCGGGCGCGAGCGGGGCGCGACGTCTACTGTTTCTTCGACAACACCGACGTCAAGCTGCGTGCACCCGCCGACGCGCAGAGCCTGATGCGCTGTCTCGGACAGGTGCCGGGGCACTCGACGGAGACGACGGTTCGAACGACGCAGCCCTCACCCGCGCGGCGCGCGACCTCTCCCGCGGTTGCGGGAGAGGTGAAGTCGCGAAGCAAGAGGCCCTCACCTGCGCGGCGCGCGACCTCTCCCGCGGTTGCGGGAGAGGTGAAATCGCGAAGCAAGAGGCCCTCACCCGCGCGCCGCGGCACCGCTCGAGCTGCGGTGGGACAGACGAGAAGATGACGAGGATCAGGTGCGCTTCGAGCGCAGTCCCGCACGCACGCGGGCGTATTCCTGCCCGAACGCTTCGACGAAGGAATGCGGCAAGTCGTCCGGGCCCGATTGCTGCTTCAGCATGCGGTAGAAATCCGCGTAGAACTCCCAGTACTTCGGACGCGGGTCCTGGCCCGGGGCCAGCATGCGCGCACGGCCTTGCTCAAACTGGTCCGCGACGCTGGACGGGGAGAGTTGCTCGAGCACGGCCGCGAGCCCCGCGCGCATGCCCGCCGCGAGCGCAGCCTCGTGTTCCTTGGTCTCCTGCAGCACGTCGCGCAGCGATTCGACGGGACCTGCATACAGCCGGTTGTGCGATTCGAACAGGCGCTGGATGGCTTGCTCTATGCTGGTAGAGGTGCGCAGCGGATTGCTGCTGCCGCCAGACGGAGCC
>DASSJN010000157.1:0-13679 GCA_035691185.1 Steroidobacteraceae bacterium | reverse complement strand
GGACGCGATCTCGCGGCCGCTGCTGCAGGCGCGGATCCGCGCGCTCGCGACGCAACTGCGCCAGGGATTGCAGCGGATCGCGGGCGTCGACATCGTCACCCCGGCGCACCCGGCCCTGTACGCAGGCATCGTCAGCGTACGCATTCCCGGTCGGATCCCGGCGTCCATCGTCGAGACGATCGCACGCGAGGACGGCATCGTGCTCGGCCGCGTCATGCACGGCGCAGGGTTCGACGCCGTGCGCATCAGCGTGCACCCGACCAACGACGCGATCGACGTCGATCGCGCGGTGGCCGCCGTGCAGCGCCGCGTCTAGTCGAGCAGGCCACGAACACATCACGACGTCGGCACCTTGCGCATCGAACTCTACATGACCGTGCTCGCAGGCTTCGCCGGCGGCCTCGTCGGCACGCTCTGGGCGGGGCTCGTCTCGGCGCCGCTGTTCGCACGCTGGCCCACGCTGCGACCGGAACCCTGGCAGGCCGAGACCGCGTCGCGGCTGTTGACCGGCGCGGCGCTCTACGGGCTTTGCGGAGCGGTCTCGGGGCTGCTGTTCTGGCTGAGCTGGGGACTCGTCGCCGTCGTCTCGACGCCGTGGCCGGTCGTGGGCGCCACTTTCGGCGCGCTCGTCTTCACGGCGGGCGGCGCACCGGCGCTCGGCGCGCTCGCGCTGAAGGGCCGACGCCACCGTGGCGCAGTCGGCGTGCTGGCGATCGAAGGACTGGTGGCTGCGGTCTCGGCCGGCGTGCTGTGCGCCTATGTCTGGCACCGCGCCGCGTAGCTGCGCTGAGCGGATAGCGGATAGTGTCTAGTGTCTAGTTCAGTCGGAAGCCGACTTCGTCGGCACGGCGGCGCAGCCGCCTCCTGCTATCCGCTGGACACTATCCGCTGTATCCGCGATCAGCGATCGAAGAAATCGCGCGCGACGCGGAGCACTTCCTCGGCCCCCGACTCGAACACCGCGCCGGTCGGGTGCAGCAGGTCCGCGCGACGCGCCTCCCGCAGCAGCGACTCAGTGCGACCCGTCGACTCCCAGAACTCGTCGCGCGCACGCATGATCATGACCGGTTGCCTGAGCAGCGGCAGCCGCTCGCCCACCTGGTAGCCGCCGTCCGAGGATGGCACGCCGATCAGCGCGACGCGTCGCACCTGCTCGGCGCGGGCGATCGCGACTTCGATCGCCGCGAGCGAACCGGTCTGGTAGCCGAGCACGTCCACGTGCCTGAGGCGCAGCGAATCGATCAGGTCGACGAAAGCCGCGGCGAAATCGCCGACGACCGGCGCGTGGTCCGGCGGATCGGACTCGCCGGAGCCGGGCAGGTCCGGCGCGTAGACGCTGCGATCGCGGCCGAGGTCGCTCAGCAGCGGCTGGAACAGGCGCCCGGTGTGCTGCGGCGGCGCGATGCACACCAGCGGCGTCAGCTCGTCGAATCCGCCGCTCGACGGAAAGGCGGTGTGCATGTGGAGCTGCCCGTAGCGGCAGTCGACGTACATCTTGCGCAGGTGAATGGTCACTGGCGGCGAACTCCTGCTCGAGAGTGCAGCGCTGCGTGCGAACGTACGGGCGGAGAGTCGGGTCACTGACGATGTCCTCGGGGAGAGCGAGCGGCGTGCACCGATTCTCCTTGCGCCCGGGATCGTCCACGTTGACTCAGCTCTCACTCCGGCCGCGTTCGGCGTGACTTAATGCACGACGCCCGCGCCCGCGCCGCTGCATCGGGATGGCTGCAGAATTATGTCGCGTTTCGCTCAGGCCGTGTCGAGGTACCATTCGTAGTCGCGATCGGTCACGAGCGCGCCGAACTTTTCGCACTCCTGCTGCTTGATCGCGAGGAACACCTTCAGGAAGTCGCTGCCGAGCGTCTCGCGCATGAACGACGACGACGCGGCTCGTTCCAGGGCGGCCGGCCATTGCGTCGGCAGTTCGTCCGTCACGGCCAGCGCATATCCGTTGCCCTCGACCGGCGGCCCCGGGTCGATGCGGTGTTCGATGCCGTGGAGCATGCCGCCGAGCACGAGCGCGGAGACGAGGTACGGATTGGCGTCGGCGCCGGCCACGCGGTGCTCGACATGACGGCTGGCCGGTGGTCCCGCTGGAACACGCAGGCTGACCGAGCGGTTGTTGATGCCCCACGTGCCCGCGACGGGCGCATAGCTCAGCGCGCGGAACCGCCGGTACGAATTCGCGTTCGGCGCGTAGATCGCCATGCCGTCGGCGAGCGTCCGTCTGAGCCCGCCGATGGCCTGGCGCAGCAATGCGCTGCCGGCCGGCTCGTCCGCTGCGCACGCGTTCGTGCCGGCGCGGTCCGCGAGGCTCGCGTGCAGGTGCATGCCGGAGCCGGCCCGTGCCGTGAACGGCTTCGCCATGAAGCAGGCGACCCGGCCGTGTCGGGCCGCCACCCCACGCACCGCACGCTTGAACAGGATCGCCTCGTCGACGGCGCGCAAGGCGTCGCTGCGGTGCTCCAGCGTGATCTCGAACTGCCCCGGGGCGTATTCGGACATCAGCGTGCGCACCGGCAGGCCCTGCCCGCGAGCCGCACGGTAGAGGTCGTCGAAGAGCGGCGACATGTCGTCGAGCCGTCCGAGGCCATAGGCATCGATGCGCGTGCGTCGCTGGCCGCTCAGCATGCCGCGCGAGGGCACTAGGCCCCCGTCCGCATCGCGCTCGAGCAGGTAGAACTCGAGTTCCACCGCCACCACCGGCGTGAAGCCCGCGGCCTCGCAGCGAGCGATCACGCGCGCGAGCACGTGGCGCGGGTCCGCCTTCGCGGGGCGGCCGTCGAGCCCGAACATCGTGCCGAGCACCTGCGCCGTCGGCCGCGTGAGCCAGGGCACGAGCCGCAACGACCCCGCCACCGGCCGACAGCACTGGTCGGCATCGCCGACCTCCCAGACGAGCCCCGTCCCCTCGACGTCCTCGCCGGTGATGTCGAGGCCGAGGATCGAGCCGGCCACGTTGCGGCCGTGCGTGTAGAGCGTTGCGAGTTCCTCGCGCGCGATGTTCTTGCCGCGGCCGATGCCGTTCGCGTCCGTTATGACCAGTTGCACGGCCTCGACGTCGGGATGCGTCGCGAGAAAAGCCTCGCCCTCCGCGGCCTCGGCGATTCCGCGCGGAGCACTGCTGGAATCGATCATGGGTGCGCCGCTCGCTGCCGGCTTGCCTGTTCGATACGACGGGCCGCGGCGTACGCGGCGTACGGGGCATAGTGACGGAACCACGCGAGCAGTGGCAAGCTCCCGCGGTTGCCCGTCCAGCCTGGTCCTTCCACCGATGCCGCAAGGGTACGCACTCGACCGCAACGTGTCGCTCCGCACGCGGAACACGTTTCGCGTCGACGCGTGCGCGCACCGGCTCGCCACCGTGCAGGACCCCGACGCGTTGCCCGCGCTGCTGGACGATCCCGACCTGCGGGACCTGCCGGTGCTCGTGCTCGGCGAAGGCAGCAACGTGCTGTTCGCCGCTCAGCGTTTCGACGGCCTGGTCGTGCAGCTCGCCTGCAGCGCCGTGCGCCTGGTCGTCGACGATGCGGCGGCGGCGGCGACGGTTCACGTCGAGGCGGCGCACGGCTGGGACGGGTTCGTCGACTGGACGCTCGCGCGCGGTCTCTGCGGCCTGGAGAACCTGGCATTGATTCCGGGTCAGGTCGGCGCGGCGCCGATCCAGAACATCGGCGCCTACGGGGTCGAGGTCGGCGAATTCATCACGGCCGTGCACGCGTACGACCGGCCGACGGCATCGATGGTCCGGCTGTCTGCCGCCGACTGCGGCTTTGGTTATCGCGACAGCGCGTTCAAGCGCGAGCCGGAGCGACGCGTCGTCGTCGCCGTCGAGTTCCGCCTGCCGCGCGAGGGGCCGACACGCCTCGATTACGCCGGCCTGCGCGAAGAACTCGAAGCCATGGGCGGTCCTGCACCCACGCCGCGCAACGTCGCCGCGGCCGTGCGACGCATCCGGCGCCGCAAGCTGCCGGACCCGGCCGTCATCGGCAATGCGGGAAGCTTCTTCAAGAACCCGGTCGTCGGCCAGGAACTCGCTTCGGCGCTGCGCGAGCGGTATCCGGCCATGCCGAACTACCCCGCGGGAACGCCGCAGGCACGCAAGCTCTCGGCGGCCTGGCTGATCGAGCAGGCGGGATGGCGTGGCTTTCGCGACGGCGACGCCGGCATCTCGGCGCAGCACGCACTCGTGCTGGTCAACCACGGAACGGCGACGGGCGCGCAGCTGCTGGGCGTGGCGCGCCGCGTCGCAGATTCGGTCGAGCACGACTTCGGTGTCAGGCTCGAACCGGAGCCGCGCATCCTCGGCGCGGCCTTCTGAGTACGCGGCGCTACAATTGCAGTTCGACGCGCAGCATCACGACGAACGCGTCGTCGATTGCCGGGTTCGTGTCGGGATCGAACACGTACTGAACGTCCGGCTGCAGCACGACGTGCTCGCCGAGCGGGACGCGCCACGTGAGTTCGACCGCCGTCTCGGCTGCGGTCGTGGCAGTCCCGTCCTCGCGCATGGCCGCGCGATAGGCATCGCCGTTGCGTGCATGGGCGACCGCGATGCCGACGGTATCGGCGCGCGTGCTCAGCAGGCCCCCTTGGTGCACCAGGCCTGCGCCCGCGTAGCTGCCGAGGCGGGACACGTCCTCGTTGGCCATGCCGACTCGCGCGTAGCCGACCCACGACCCCGCGATCCTGTGCTGCACGGACGCGTAGGCACCGTACTCGCGATCGCGATCGTCCGGCGCGGCGAGGCTCTCGCGGCTGCGCGTGAAGCCCCAGGCGCCTGCCTTCCAGAGCGTGCCGCCGGGGCCGAACTCGTATTCCAGCGCGAACATCGGCCCTTCGAAAAACGGCACGTCGCCGTCCGACTCGGATTCGAGGTCGAGCGCCACGCCGCGCACCGCATGGTCGCCCTCGAAGTCGCACTGCAGCCTGACTGCGAGCGCCGTGCGCGGGAAGATCGACGGGCCGGCGGCGCCGGTCTGCGAAATGTCGGGACCTATGCCGTGCGAACTGTGCAGGAAGAGCCCGGCGGGGTCGACGGCATCGAACTCACTGTTGAAATCGTAGCGCCCGACGCGCATGGACAGCGTGTCGGTGAGCGGCACGTCGAGCCACGCCTCGAGCACGCGTGTGCCGCGGTCCGCGTCGACGTTGCTGACGGTCTGCAGGTCGCCGACCCACTCCTCGGAGAACCCGCCGCCGTAAACGTGCTGCCCCGCGACGTACAGGGTAACGTCGCGTTGCGCGATCGCGAACACGTGGTCGAATGCCAGCTCGACGAGTCCCATGTGGCGCTCGCCCCGTTGCACGCCACCGTCGACGACCGACGCGAAGTCGCCCGTCCAGGCCGCATGGAGTTCGGCCGCTCGCGCCGTCGAGCCAGTGGCGGCGAGCACGACGAGGCTGAGCGGCAGTGCAGCCCTGAGGCGCCGACGCGCCGATCCCGCGATCCGTACCAAGACAAGTGTCCCCGACCGCAAAAGTCCACGATGGCAGAACGCGAACGATTCTCAGTCGTGCCCTGGACCAAGGCCATCCGCGAAACCGCAGGGCGGACTACGGGAATCCGCATTGACCAACGCCAGGGGCCCAGGCTCGTCGTGCGATGGCGGCGACCGGCGTGCTGCGCTCCCCGAGCTTGTGAACCGGTTACCAGACGCCGGTGTTCGGCATGCTGGCCCACGGTTCCTCGGGCGGCAGCGCAGGACCCTTCTGCAGCAACTCGACCGAGATGTCGTCGGGCGAACGCACGAACGCCATGCGACCGTCGCGCGGCGGCCGGTTGATCGTGACGCCGCGCTCCTGCAGACGGCGGCAGGCCGCGTAGATGTCGTCGACCTGGTAGGCCAGGTGGCCGAAGGCACGGCCGATCCCGTACTCCTCGGGGTCCCAGTTGTAGGTGAGTTCGATCTGCGCCCGTTCGTCGCCTGGCGCCGCCAGGAACACCAGCGTGTAGCGGCCTTGCGGGTAGTCGTTGCGACGGACTTCCTGCAGGCCGAGCGCATCGCAATAAAAACGGAGCGAGGCGTCGAGGTCGGTGACGCGCACCATCGTGTGGAGGTACTTCATGGCGCGATGGTACCGCGACCGCGGCGACGCTCACACATTGCGCCGCGCGGGCTTGCGCGCTGGGCCGGCGTTGCGCAGGCTTCGGTTCATGCGCCGCACCTTGCGTAGTTTGATTCGTCGAGAAGCAGACCGGGCCGCAGCTCCCGGCGCGCGATCCGCATCGTTTTTCCCGGCTCCTGCAACAACCGACAAGTCGCCGGGAAAAAGATCCGGATCACGCGCTGCGTTCGCCGTAATAGTCGCGGCGGTCGCGCTGGCGGGCTGCGCCGTGAATGGACGGGTAACAGAGCAGCAGACGGAGGCGCCGGCCGCGCCGCAACCGGGCGACTATCGTTCGCTCGGGTCGCCGGAGGCGCCGGTGACCATCATCGAGTTTACGGACCTCCAGTGCCCCTACTGCGCGCGGTTCGCGCTCGAGACCTGGCCGGTGCTGCGCGCGCGTTACGTCGAGACGGGCACGGTCCACTTCGTCTCGCGCGACCTGCCGCTTCCGTACCACGAGTTCGCACTGCCGGCCGCGGTCGCCGCGCGCTGTGCCGGCGAGCAAGGCAAGTTCTGGGAGTTCCGCGAGGCGTTGTTCCGGGGCCAATCGAAGCTGGCGACCGCGCCGTACGAGGAAATCGCGCGTCGCTTCGGGCTCGACGTCGCGAGGTTTGCGGCCTGTCGCACCGACGCATCGATGATCGCCGCCGTTCGTGGCGACGCCGCACTGGCCGCACGCCATGGCATCGCCTCGACGCCGACCTTCGTGGTCGGTCGAGTAGTCGACGGGCAGTTCACGGGCGAAGTGATTCCGGGTGCCCGGCCGATCGAAGTTTTCGTCGAAAAGATCGAGCAGGCGACCTCAGGGGAGCCAGCGCAGCAGTAGACCGAGCGCGCCCGCGAGCCCCAGCACCGCGGGCAACGACCAGCGCCACCGCTCGAGCGCGATCCACGCGCCGACGCTGAGCGCCGCCGCGCGCCAGTCCGGCCACTCCAGCCAGCCGTCGGGGAACAGGATCACCTGCGCGAGCAGAAGCGCCAGCGTCGCGATCACGCCGACGACGGCGGCCGTGATCGCGGCGAGAGCGGCCGCCATGCGCGGCAGGTGCGTGAGCCGCTCGACGTGTGGCGCGCCCATGAAGATGAACACGAAGGACGGCAGGAACGTGGCCCACGCCGCCAGCGCGCCCGCGAGCAGTGCGGAGACGAGCGGGTCGAAAGCGCCGGGCTGATTCCAGCCCGCCACGAACCCCATGAACTGCAGCACGATCACGAGCGGGCCCGGTGTCGATTCCGCGAGCGCGAGGCCGGCGACGGATTGCTCGGCGGTCACCCAGCCGAGATGCTCGACGAGCTGGGCCGTGACGTAGCTCAGCACGGCATAGGCGCCGCCGAAGGTGACGAGGGCGGCCTTGGTGAAGAACAGATACAGCTGCGACCAGAGCGAATCCATCCCGAGCGCCGGCACGAGCCACAGCCACGGCGCGATCCAGAGTGCGAGCCCCACCGCGGCGATGCGCACCGTGTGAGCTCGCGTGCCGTCATACCGCACCGGCGGTGCGAGCCGCGCAGGGGCCGTGTCGTGTCGCGGAAAAACGGCTCCGGCGACCGCGGCGACGAGCAGCACGACAGGAAACGGGACCCCGAGGAACTCGAGCGCGACGAAGGCTCCGAGCGCAAGCACGACGTGCAGCGTGCCCGCGAGGGCCCGGCGACCGATGCGCACGAGCGCCTGCACGACCAGCGCGATCACGGCGGCCTTGAGGCCGAACAGCACGCCGTCGAGCCACGGCATGCGCCCGTACCACACGTAGACGGTCGCCAGCGCGAACAGCAGCACGACCGACGGAAGGATGAACCCGAGGCCCGCGACGAGGCCTCCGCGCACGCCATGCATTTTCCAGCCCAGGAAGATCGCGAGCTGCAACGCCTCGGGGCCGGGCAGCAGCATGCAGAAATTGAGCGCGCCGGTGAAGGTGCGTTCGTCGATCCACTGCCGACGAGCGACGATCTCGCGATGCATGATCGCGATCTGGCCCGCCGGCCCGCCGAACGAGACGAAGCCGAGCCGCGCCCAGAAGCGCGCAGCGGTGGCGAAGCCCGGCGTCAGAACATTTCCGACGCGCCGGGCTCGTGCGCCGGCCTGGTCGCGTGCCGCGTCTCGATGTGCTCGCCCGTGATCATCTCGTCATAGGCCTGGCCCGGTCCCACCATCGGGTAGACGCCCGCGTCCGGGTCGATGATGACCTCGAGGAACGCCGGCCCGTCGAAGCGGATGAACTCCTCGACGACGCGCGGCACCTCCGCCTTGTTGTCGAGCCGCACCGCATAGGGGAAACCGTCGGCCTGGGCGGCCTTGACGAAGTCCTTCTTGTGCAGCGACTTGTCGCTCGCCGACATGCGGCCCTTGAAGAACAGCTTCTGCCACTGCCTGACCATGCCGTCGCCGAAGTTGTTCAGCACGACGACCTTGATCGGCAGGTTATAGGTCGTGACCGTCTCGAGCTCGCCGAGGTTCATGCGGATGCTCGCGTCGCCGTCGATGTCGACCACGAGCTTGTCGCGCCGCGCGAACTGCGCACCGATGGCCGCCGGCAGGCCGAAGCCCATCGTGCCCATGCTGCCCGAGGTGAGCCACAACCGCGGCTCGCGGAAATCGAAATACTGCGCGGCCCACATCTGGTGCTGCCCGACGCCGGTCGAGATCAGCGCCTCGCCGCGCGTGATGCGATTGATCTCCTCGATCACGTAGTAGGGCTGGATCAGCTCGCTCTCGCGGTCGTAGGCCATCGCGTGCCGGCGGCGCAGCTCGGCCAGGTAGGCCTGCCACGGCGCCCAGTCGCGCTTGAACCCCGTCCGCCGGCCATGCTCGAGCAGCGCCCGCAGTGCCGGCTCGAGCAGCCCGACGTGGTGCCAGTGCACCCGCTTGACCTTGTTGATCTCGGACGCGTCCACGTCGATGTGCGCGATGCGACGGGCATTCCTCGCGAACTTCTTCGGCACGCCCGCGACGCGGTCGTCGAAACGCGCGCCGAGGCAGAGCAGGAAGTCGCAGTCGTCGACCGCGTAATTGGCGAAGGCGGCGCCGTGCATGCCGAGCATGCGCATCGACAGCTCGTGCGTGGTGTCGAACGTGCCGATGCCCATCAGCGTCGTGACCACCGGGATGCCGAGGTCCCCGGCAAAGGCGCGCATGACCTGCGCGGCTTCGGCGTGGATGACGCCTCCGCCGGCATAGATCAGCGGGCGCTCGGCCTCGGCGAGCATGTGGAACAGCTTTGCGGCATGTTCGTCGTCGACCTCGCGCGCGCGCAGTTGCTCCATGCGCTGGTGGTAGCCGCGCACCGGCAGCAGGCCGCTGCCATGGAACGTGCCCTGCCAGTTCTGCACGTCCTTGGGGATGTCGATCACCACCGGGCCCGGTCGGCCCGAGCGCGCGATTTCGAACGCGGTCCGCACGGTGGCCTCGAGCCGCGTCGGGTCGGTCACGAGGAAGCAGTGCTTCGCCACGGCGCCCATCAGGTTGGCGACCGGCGCCTCCTGGAACGCGTCGGACCCGATGGCCGAGGTGGGCACCTGGCCGCAGATCACCACGATCGGGACCGAGTCGGCCGCGCAATCGCGCACCGGGGTGACGGTGTTGGTTGCGCCCGGGCCCGAGGTGACGACGCACACGCCGACCTTGCCACTGGCCCGGGCGTAGCCGGACGCCATGAACCCGGCGCCCTGCTCGTTCGCCGGGACGATCAACGGCATCGGCCGTCCGCCCCTGGCCGGGGCGGGCTGCTCGCTGTTCCAGCGGAAGATGGCATCGTAGGTCGGCAGGATCGCGCCGCCGCTGTAGCCGAAGATGGTGTCGACCCCCTCGTCCGCCAGGACCTGCACGATCATCTCCGCGCCGGTCATGAGCTGGCCGGCCCGCGGATGGGCGGGCGGCTGGAGGTTCGCAGGGATGCTGTTCACGGCGGGGCTCGCTGGGGCAGAGCATGGTATGTTGCGCTGCAAACGAGACTAGCAGTCGCCCTGCTGCGTCGTCCATCCAGCGCAGGACCGGTTCCCTGCGCTGGACCGGGTCTACCGCGAGCCGGGCCTGCCGCGGACCAGGCATTCTGCGCAACGAGCACTGAACGACCGATCCACAGGACGACGGAGCCCGTCAATGGCCAGCCAGCGCCACATCATCGCGATCACCCTGCAGAACGAGTCCGGCGCCCTCACGCGAGTGGCGGGGCTGTTCTCTACCCGCGGTTACAACATCGAATCGCTCAACGTCGCGCCGACCGACGACCCGACCGTCTCGCGCCTCACGCTGGTCACCACGGGCAACGACGCCGTGATCCACCAGATCACGCAGCAGTCGCTCAAGCTGGTCGACGTCGTCGACGTCGAGGACGTCACGCGCGAGGAGCACTTCGAGCGCGAACTGCTGCTGGTCAAGATCAAGGCGAAGGCCACCCAGGTCGGGCACCTGTGGTCGGCCACCCAGCGTGCCGGCGGCCGGGTGCTCTGGGACGCCGCGGACAGTTTCACGATCGAGCTGACCAGCAGCGAGGCCGACATCAACCGCTTCGTCGCCGAGGTCGCGAACTTCGGCGACGTGCTCGAAGTCGTGCGCAGCGGCGCGCTCGCGATCCAGAAGGGACGGCAGGTGCTGGAAAGCTAGGGCTACCCCGCCAGCGCCTCCAGCGCTCGCCGCACCTCCTCCGGCACCGGCACGGGTCGCCGGGTTGCACTGTCGACGTAGACGTGGACGAACCGCCCGAGCGCGACCGGCTCGGTCTCCTGGTTGCGGAACAGGCCGATGCGATAGACGACGCTCGAGTTGCCGAGTCTCTCGAGCGCGAGCCCCGCGTGGACCGTGTCGGGAAAACTGAGCTCGCGCAGGAACCGGCAGCTCGTCTCGGCGACGATGCCGATGGCCGGCAGCTCCCGCACGTCGCAGCCGCTGGCCTCGATCAGGTGGCCGTTCACCGCGGTGTCGAAGTACGAGTAATAGGCGACGTTGTTGACGTGACCGTACTGGTCGTTGTCCATCCACCGTGTCGTGATCGTGCGCAGCACGCGGAACTCGTCGCGGCGTTCCGGTAAGGACGGCACCTCGCCCTGCCCTGCCTTCGAGCGCTGCTGCGGCGGCTGGTTCTGCTGCTGTTGCTGGTGTCGCATCCGCTCCTGTCCTGCTCGCCGTGGCTCGGCGGCGGCGGCATTATCGCAGCAGTAGTGCAGGGACGCCCGCTTGGGCTAGTCTCGGCGCATGACGACGATGAAGATCAAGGCGGCCGTCCTGCGTGAGCTCGGCACGCCCGGACCCTACGCCGAGAGCCGCCCGCTGGCGATCGAGGAATTCGATCTCGCCCCGCCCGGGCCCGGCGAGGTCCTCGTCCGCGTCCGCGCAGCCGGCCTGTGCCACTCCGACCTGTCCGTCATCGACGGTAACCGGCCGCGACCGATGCCGATGGTGCTCGGCCACGAAATGGCCGGTGTCGTCGAAGCCGTCGGTCACGGCGTCGCGGACTTGCAGCGTGGCGACCACGTCGTCGCGTCGTTCGTGCCGAGCTGCGGCGTCTGCTCACCCTGTGTCGCGGGGCGGCCCGCGCTCTGCGAGCCGGGACTCGCCTCGAACACGGCGGGTACGCTGCTGTCGGGGGCACGGCGCCTCGGGCAACTGGGCCACCCGGTCAACCACCACCTCGGCGTTTCGGGCTTCGCGGAGTACGCGACCGTCTCACGTCGCTCGCTCGTGCGCGTCGACCCGACGTTGCCATTCGCCGAAGCGGCGCTGTTCGGCTGTGCGGTCATCACGGGCGTCGGGGCGGTCGTCAACACGGCGTCGATGCCGAAGCTGTCCTCGATGGCAGTGATCGGACTCGGCGGCGTCGGGCTCGCGTCGCTGCTCGCGGGGCACATGCTCGAGGCCGCGCCGATCGTCGCGATCGACCTGAACGAGTCCAAGCTCGCCAAGGCGCGCGAGCTCGGTGCGACGCACACCGTGAACGCCGCCGATCCGGACTGCGTCGAGCACGTGCGCGAACTGAGCGGCGGCGGCGTCGGCTACGCCTTCGAGATGGCGGGCTCGGCGCGCGCACTCGAGCTCGCGTACAGGATCACGCGCCGCGGCGGCACGACCGTGACCGCGGGACTGCCGCACCCGCAGCATACGGTGACGATCCCCCACGTCACCCTCGTCGCCGAAGAGCGCACGCTCAAGGGCAGCTACCTCGGGAGCTGCGTCCCCGAACGGGACATTCCGCAGTACATCGAGTGGTATCGCGCCGGACGCTTGCCGGTCGACAGGCTGCTGAGCGAGCGCATCCGGCTCGACGACATCAACGCCGCGTTCGACCGGCTCGCGGCCGGCGCGTCCATCCGGCAAGTCATCGAGATCGGCTGACGCCCGCCGTCGAACGCGTGCTTCCCAAGGACGCCATGGACACGACGATCACTCGACGCGTGGAGCAGTGGCGCGCCTCGGGCGTGATCGACGCCGACACGGCGAGGCGCATCCGCACCTGGGAGCGCGAACACGGCACCGTCCAGGGTTCGCGGCTCGGCCGGCTCGCGTTCGCCTTCGGCGGCGCACTGCTGGCCGCCGGCATCCTGTTGTTCGTCGCCGCCAACTGGGCTCAGGTGTCGCCGTGGGCCAGGTTCGCGTTGCTCGCGCTCACGGTGGCGACGCTGCACCTCGCCGCCGCGCTCGTGCCGCGCCGTACCCAGATGCTCGCGACGACACTCCACGCCGTCGGCACGGCGGCGCTCGGCGCCGGCATCTTTCTCGCAGGGCAGACCTTCCACCTGGCCGAACAGTGGCCCGCTGGCTTCCTGCTCTGGTCCATCGGCGCGGCGTTCGCCCTGTGGTGGCTGCGCGATGCGCCGCACGTGCTCTACGTCGCGACGCTGGTGCCGGCGTGGCTCGTCGGCGAATGGGACATGCGGATCGGATTCGGTTCGCAAGCGGCGTTTGCGGTCACGGCGACTGGACTCTTCGTCCTGGGTGCCGCGTACCTGTCCGCCGTCGACGTCGAGGCGCGCGCCCACTGGCGGCACGTGCTCGCCCGGCTCGGCGCAGTCGCGCTGGTCGGTGCGGGCGTCGTGCTGCCGTTCGCGGCGTTCGAGCAGGGCGCGCCGCTCGGGCGGGACGGCACCGCGATTCCGGCTGCGGCGCTGGTGCTCGGCTGGAGCGTCGCCGCGCTCGTCCCGCTCGCGGTCGGCTTCTGGCTGCGTGGACGTGCCGCGTGGCCGCTCGTGATCGCGCTCGCGTTCGCGGTCGCCGTCACCCAGTTCGACGCGTCGACCACGCCGCCGCGACTCGCGCTGCACGTGCTGTACCTGCTGGCGGCGGTCGGACTCACCGCGTGGGGCGTACGCGACGCGCACCGGCTGCGCGTCAACGTGGGCGTGCTCGCCTTCGCACTCACGGTGCTCTCCTTCTACTACAGCAGCGTGTTCGACCGGATTGGTCGTTCGCTCGGTCTCGTCGCGCTCGGCGTGCTGTTCATCGGCGGCGGCTGGCTGCTCGAGCGGACCCGGCGTCGGCTGCTGAGCCGCATCGGCGCCGACACCGGAGACAGCCCATGAATGCGATCGCCCGCGCCGCCTTGGTCGCACTCGTTCAGGTGGCGCTGCTCGCGGCA
>DASSJN010000156.1:0-23971 GCA_035691185.1 Steroidobacteraceae bacterium | reverse complement strand
GATGCGACTCGAGCGATGACGCGGCCGTCGACGGGGCTCACGTCGTCGAACGTGGCGCCGCTGGCGGCCGCGACGTAGCGCCCGTCGATGAAAGCCTGACCGTTGATCTCCAGGCCGGCAGCGCGGTTGCGCCAATCCATGGTGGTCTGCGTGGCGGGGTCGTTCATCGTTGCCTGTCTTCGTGCCGGATTTGAGAGAGAAACGTTGCGTCGGGCCGTCTGGCCCGAACGACCGGTCGCCCGGTCAGAACGTCGGCGGCGTGCTCGCGGAGACGATCTCGCAGGGCTCGGTGCCGGTGTTGCGGAAACGGTGCGGGATCGCGCTGGTGAAATAGTAGGCGTCGCCCGGCCCGAGTTGCCGGGTTTCCGCGCCCACGGTGAGTTCGATGCGGCCGCGCACGACCACGCCGCCCTCCTCACCTTCGTGTCGCAGCATGTCCGCGCCCGTGTCCGCCCCCGGCGCATAGTTCTCGTGCATCAGCGCCATGGCACGGTTCGGCCGGCGCGCCGCGACGAGCTTGAAGGTCACCGTGCGGTCGCCCAGTACGGCGAGCTCGTCGCCGCGGAAGAACACCTGCGGGCTCGTCGAAAAGTCGAGCGTGAAGAATTCCGCCAGCGACATCGGGATGCCGTCGAGCACCTTCTTGAGCGAGCTCACCGATGGGCTCACCCGGTTCTGTTCGATCAGCGAAATCAGGCCGTTGGTGACACCCGCCCGCTTCGCGAGCTCCCGCTGGGACAGGCCGTACATGGTCCGCACGGCCCGCAGGTGCGCGCCGACGTCAATGTTGATCTCGTTCACGGGGTGTTCAATATCCTGCACACTCAGACGGGAAATGGGGCGAATTTCACGGCCGTTTGAGGCAAGTGTCAATTTTATTTATCATCCCCAGTCCTATAGCCCTCGAGTGTTCAGTGTCCAGTGTCTAAGTGTTCAGTCGGAACGGGCGGCAGCGGCGGCTTTCCGACGGAACACTGGACACTGAACACTAGACACTTCACACGCCGAGGTGCCCATGTCCGCATCGCTCCCCCGCTCCGACCTCGAAGCCTTCTGGATGCCGTTCACGGCCAACCGTCAGTTCAAGGCGAACCCTCGCCTGCTGGCCCGCGCCGAGGGCATGCACTACTGGACACCGGACGGCCGGCAGATTCTCGACGCGGTGGCGGGCCTGTGGTGCGTCAACGCGGGTCATGGCCGCAAGGAGATCACCGAGGCCGTGAGCCGCCAGATCGCGACGATGGAGTACGCGCCACCGTTCCAGATGGGACACGCGCCGGGCTTCCAGCTCGCGAACGACGTCGTCGGCTGGATGCCGGAGGGGCTCAGCCACGTCTTCTTCACGAACTCCGGCTCGGAGTCGGTCGACACGGCGCTCAAGATTGCGCTCGCCTACCATCGCGCGCGCGGCGAGGGCACGCGCACGCGCTTCATCGGTCGTGAGCGCGGCTATCACGGTGTGGGCTTCGGCGGCATCTCGGTCGGCGGCATCGTCAACAACCGCAAGTGGTTCGGCACGGGGCTGCCCGGCGTCGACCACCTGCCGCACACGCACGACCTCGCGCACAACGCATATGCGCGCGGCGAGCCCGAGCACGGCGCCCACCTCGCGGACGAACTCGAGCGCCTGGTGACGCTGCACGATGCGAGCAACATCGCCGCCGTGATCGTCGAGCCCGTCGCCGGTTCTACCGGCGTGCTGATACCGCCCAGAGGTTACCTGCAGCGCCTGCGCGAGATCTGCAGCCGGCACGGCATTCTGCTGATCTTCGACGAAGTCATCACCGGATTCGGCCGCCTCGGCGCGCCGTTCGGCGCGCAGTACTTCGACGTGACGCCGGACATGATCACGATGGCCAAGGGCCTCACCAACGGCGCCGTTCCCATGGGCGCCGTCGCGGCGAGCGCGAAGATCTACGACACGTTCATGCAGGGCCCGGAGGGCGCCATCGAACTGTTCCACGGGTACACGTACTCGGCTCACCCGGTCGCCTGCGCAGCCGGCATCGCGACGCAGGAGATTTATCGCCGCGAAGGACTGCTGGGCCGCGCGACGGAAGTCGGCGACTACTGGGCGGACGGGGTGCACTCGCTGCGCGGCCTGCCGCACGTGATCGACCTGCGCAACCTCGGGCTGATCGGCGCGATCGAACTCGAGCCGATCCCGGGGAAGCCCGGCCTGCGCGGCTACCAGGTCTTCGTGCGCGCGTTCGAAAAGGGCCTGCTGGTGCGCGTGACCGGCGACATCATCGCGCTGTCACCGCCGCTGATCATCGAAAAGCGACACATCGACCAGGTCTTCGGCACGCTGGCGGAGACGCTGAAGGAAAGTGTCTAGTGTCTAGTGTTTAGTGTCTGGTCGGAAGCGGCTGCGCCGTGCGCCGACGGAGTCGGCCTCCGACTGAACACTAGACACTGGACACCAGACACTGACGAAGAACGCCCGGCCACCTCGCGGTGACCGGGCGTTCCTGCTTCAAGCGCTCAGCCGTGTCGGACGATCACTCGGCCGACCAGGGGAAGGTGGTCGAGATCGAGAAGATCGCGCGACCTTCGGAATTGAACACGTCGGACTCGATCTGGTCGTCCATGTCGTTGTCGACGTACTTGAGCCCGAGGTCGAAGTGGCCCAGCGTGTAGCCGACGCCGATCGAGTAGTCCACGTACTCGAAGTCTTCGAAGTAGTCGCCGTAGTTGTAGCCGGCGTGCAGCCCGAGCGTGAAGTTGGCCGGGAGTTCGAACTCGGCATTCGCTTCCGTGTAGAACGAATCGAGGTCCGACCCGCTGTTGTCGTTCGTGTACCACTGCTTCACTTCGAGCCACTTGTAGGTCAGCCCGGCATAGAGTTCGGGATAGTCATCGATGTCGTCCGCACCCGGATAGGTGTAGTAGACGAGGCCGACGTCGTAACCCAGGTCGTCGTTGATCTGGTTGGCGAAGCCCGCATAGACGTCGACTTCGAGGTCGCCGTCCACGTCGTCGCCGTAATCGATGTTGCTGCCCCACACGCCGGCGTAGAAGCCGCTGTCGTGGGCATAGTCGATGCTGCCCTGCAGCGCGGGATCCTTCGCGCTCAGGCTCACGCCACGGAAGTCGTAATCGCTCACTGCACCGATCGTCCCGGTGACTTCGGCCTGTGCCGTCATCGCCGCGAACGTCAGCCCGACCGCTGCCAACCCATGGCTCAATTTCATGAAGTACCCCTTGTGTTGTTTAGACGCAACTAAAATGACACGGACCGCGCCGAGAGTGTAGCAGAAGCGACACGAGCTTCTAGCGGCTGCCCCGGTTCCCGGCGGGGTGTGTCTCTTGCGCTGCAGGAAACGTGCCGGGAAAAAAACTCACAGCGGCGCGCCGTGCGGGCCTGCGACGCACCGTTTTGGCGCATTCAAACGACCTGACGCACCAATCGCGCCCGTTCTACGGCTCGTAGATGGCGTAGAACTTCTGGGCCGGTTCCAGCACTTCCCAGAGGCCGGCAAAGCCGGACGGCATCACGAAACAATCGCCCGGGCCGAAGGTCCAGCTGCGCCCCGCATCATCACTGATCCGCACGCGTCCGGCCGTCAGCACGCAGAGCTCGGTCTCGGTGTACGACACGCGCCAGGCGCCGACGCTGCTGCGCCAGATGCCGCCGGAGAAACGGCCGGAGGCGTCGGTGAACGCATTGCGCACGAACTGGGCCGGCACCGCACTGCCCGCGGCGAGTCGCGACGGATCGAGGTCGAGCGACTCTTCCCGTGCGGCGTATTCGTCGACCTTGATGACTTCCGGACCGAGGGATGCGGACATGCGCGTGGTGGCTCCGTTCCGCAGACGCCTTGCGGGGCACGAGCGTATCACGCGTCGTTCGCGCCCTGCCCCGCGGTGCGGCGTCTCGCCGCCGTGAGCAGCGCGGCGACCTCTTCGTCGCTGGTCTGGTCGAACTCCCCGTAGAACGAACCGACGGAGCCGAAGAACATCGGCGCGTGCAGGCACACGACCTCGTCGGCGTGCTCGCGTACGCGTTCCACGGCCTCCGGCGAGCCGACGGGCACTGCGACGATGATCGACTTGGCCTCGAGCGAACGCAGCGCGTGCACGGCGGCATCCATCGTCGCGCCCGTGGCGAGACCGTCGTCGACGACGATCACCGTGCGCCCCCGCACGGCGAGCGACGGCGCGTCACCGCGGTAGGAGCGCTCGCGCCGCTCGAGTTCCAACCGCTCCTCCTCGAGCACGCGCTGGAATGCCGACTCCGCGGCCGGCACCATCGCCAGCACGTCTTCGTTGCGTACGATCGCGCCGCCGCTCGCCAGCGCTCCCATGGCCAGCTCGCGATGGAACGGCACACCGAGCTTTCGGACGCAGAGCACGTCGAGCTGCAGGCCGAGCGCCGAGGCGATTTCCGCGGCGACCGGCAGGCCACCGCGCGGCAGCCCGAGCACCAGGGCATCCGGGTCCGTCACGACGCCGGCGAGCGCCGCCGCCAGCTGGCGCCCCGCCTCGACACGATCCGCGAACCTTCGCATGACTCAATCCTGCAGCGGCTTGTGCTCCATTTCCCGCAAGGCGACGACCGACTCCCCCGACTCGAGCCGGCGCACGGCTTCGGCGAACATTGCGGAAGCCGGCAACACCTCGAGCGTGCGCTCGTCGCCCGGCGTCGGCTGCAGGCGCGTCGGCAGCAGGGTGTCGGTCACGATCAGCCGATCCGGACCTGCCGGCCCGAGCAGGCGTTCGGACCCCGGCGCGAAGACGCCGTGCGTCGCGAAGGCCGTGACCGAGAGCGCGCCGGCCGCGCGACACGCCGCCGTCGCCCGCAGCACGGTCGTGCCCGCGGCGATCAGGTCGTCGACGATCACGACGTGGCGGCCCGCCACCGGGCCCACCAGCAGTTCGCCGCTGACGACTCCGCTGCTGCGACGCTTTTCGAACACGGCGAGTTCGACGTCGAGCGGCCGACGCACGGCGACCAGCTCCTGGATGCGCTGCGCGCGCTTCGCGCCGCCGATGTCCGGCGACACGATGGACAGCGGCTCGCCGGTCGCGGCCTCGACGATGTGCTGCGCCAGCAGCGGCGCGGCTTCGAGCAGGTCGACCGTGCAGCGGAACGCATTCTCGAACGCGGCGATGTTGTGCACGTCCATGGTGACGACGTGATCGACTCGCACCGCCTCGAACAGCTGCGCGACGTACCTGGAATTGACGGGATCGCGCTCCTTCGTGCGGCGATCCTTGCGCGCATAAGCGAGGTACGGCAGGCACGCCGTGACGCGCGCGGCGCCGGCATCCTTCAGGCCAGCGATCAGGAACAGCGTGCGACAGAGCCGGTCGTTTGCACTGGCAACGGCGTCGCCGCTCAGCGCCTGCACCAGGTAGACGGAGCGTCCGCGGACGCTGACGAGGGGGCGGGTCTTGTGTTCCCCGCCCTCGAACTCGCGCTCTTCGAGCGGCGCGAGTTCGAAGCCGAGGCTGGACGCCATGCGTTCGGCGAATACGCGCGTGGCAACCGGGGCGAACAGCAGCGGCGTGGCGTGCATGGGCTCGTGGCCAGGGGGGCGCCCACCAGCGCCTCGGGTCAGGCGACGGGTTTCTCCCGCAAGTTCGGTTCGCCACGGAGGCTCGACATGCGCTGCTGCAGCTGGCGCCGGGCCGCATCGAAGGCATCGCGCAACACGACATAGACGTCTTCGTGGCCGTCGCGATCCGGTCGCTCCATGTCGACGACCACGTCTCCACCCGGCAGGGCCACCTGCACTTTGACGTTGAACACCTTGCCCTGGTGGTGGTGCCGGTGCGGCGAATCCACCACGACGCGGCAGGACTGGATGCGATCGCTGAAAACGCCCAGGTGGTCGGTCAGTTCGCGCACGCGGGTCTCCACCGCCGGGCTGGTTTCCATGTGTCTGAAGGTGATTTGGACGGGGATTGTCACGATTCTGCGTCCCTCTGCTGTGATGTCCGAAAGGACGATTTCATTGTCGAACGACGCGGGCCGTCGACCATAAGTATTGATCGCAGGGAACCCATGCGTCGGTCCCAAGAGTACACTTCCTGAAGCACCCGTCGAGGCCCGAATCTCGCGTGTACACCGCAGATCCCGCCTCTGCGCTTTCGAGCCCGCAGGCCCAAGCCGCCTTCGTTGCTGCAATGCAAACGCCCGCGGCCTACGCGGCATTGCACACCGTCGCCGGCACGATCCGCTGTGTCGAAACGCACGTTTCGTGGGTGTTCCTGACCGGCACGTACGCCTACAAGGTGAAGAAGCCGCTGCGGCTGAGCTTCCTCGACTACTCGACCGCGGCGCGACGCGAATGGTTCTGTCGCGAGGAGCTGCGCCTCAACCGTCGGCACGCGCCCGGCCTGTACGTCGACACCGTGCCGATCGGGGGGCGTCCAGACGCTCCGCGGGTCGGTGCAGGCGATGCGCCCGCGTTCGAGCACGCACTGCGCATGGTGCAGTTCGACCCTGCCCAGGAATTGACGCGGCTGCTGTACGCGCACGACGTGGCAGCAGCGGAGATTGCGAACCTCGGCGCGGAGCTCTGGCGCGTGCATGAGGAGGCGGCTCGCGCGGAGCCCGCAGGACCGTACGGCACCCCGGCCACGGTGCATCGCGTCACGCTGGACAACTTCGACGAGATCGCTCGCGCGCTGCCTGCCTCGCACAGCCTGGACCTGGCGGCGATGCGCGTGTACGTCGAGCACGCGTTCGCGCGCCTGGCGCCGCGGATGGATCTGCGCAAGAGTCTGGGGTACGTACGTGAATGTCACGGCGACCTGCACTGCGGCAACATCGTGCGCTGGGACGGCCGCCTCGTCGCGTTCGACGGGCTCGAGTTCGACCCGGCGTTGCGCTTCATCGACGTCGCGAGCGACCTCGCATTCCCCTCCATGGACCTCTCTGCGCACGAGCGTGCCGACCTGCGACGGACGCTGCTCGATGCCTGGACGGCGGCCTCCGGCGACTACGCCGCGGTCGAGCTGTTGCCGTACTACGAAACCTATCGCGCGCTCGTGCGCGCCAAGGTCGCGGCCTTGCGCGGACAGCAGGCCCGCGACGCGACGATCACCCCGGCGTCGCCCGCCTTCCAGTACCTGGACTGGGCGCGACGACAGTCGACGCGGCGCGCTCCGACGCTGGTGGTCATGGCGGGACTCTCGGGATCCGGCAAGACCTGGCTGGCGCGGCGCATCGCCGAGGCCGTCGATGCCCTGCACGTGCGTTCGGACGTCGAGCGCAAGCGGCTCGCCGGGCTGGCGCCGCTCGCGAATTCCCGGTCTGCGCCGGATGCCGGCATCTACACCCGCGAGTTCAACCTGCGCACGTACGCGCGCCTGCGTGAGTGCGTTCGATCCTGCCTGCAGGGCGGCGAAAGCGTGGTCATGGACGCGGCGAACCTGCGTCGCGACGAACGGGCGGCCTTCGTGCGGATCGCGGCGGACCTCGGCGCGAACGCGCACCTCGTGCATTGCCAGGCGCCGCTCGACGTCCTGCGCGAGCGCATCGTCGCGCGCAGCGCTTCCGGTGCCGACGCCTCGGAAGCGACGGCGGCCCTGCTCGAACGGCAGCCGTCCTGCTGGGAGCCGGTCGCGGAAGCGGAACGAACCATCACGGTCGACGTCGACACGTCTCGCCCTGAGCAGGTCGACGCCGTTTTGCTCCGGCTGTCGCGCGCGGCGCGGCGCGAACGCTAACCCGTTCCGGCGCGACCGCTCGCGCGCTGGCCAGCGTCGACCACGGCCGTCGTGACCATGTCGGAGCCCACGTTGGTCATCGTGCGCGTCATGTCGAGGAGGCGATCGACGCCGAGGATGATGCCGATGCCCTCGGGCGGGATCCCGAAGGCGACCAGCAGGCCCGCAATCAACGGCAGCGAGCCGCCCGGGATCGCGGCGACGGCGACCGCACTCAGCACCGACAGCAGGACGAGCGTGAGCTGCTCCACGAAGCCGAGATGGATGCCGAACACCTGCGCCACGAACAGCACGACGCAGCCTTCGTAGAGCGCCGTGCCGCTCATGTTCATCGTCGTACCGAGCGGCATCACGAATCCGGCCGTCGACGGCGCGATGCCGAGACGTTCGCGGCACACAGTCAGAGCGGCCGGCAGCGTGGCGCTGCTGGAGCTGGTCGAGAACGCCGTGACGAGGACGTCCTTGATCTCGCGGAAGAACTCGCGCGGGCTGCGCCGGGCCAGGAAACGCAGCCAGATCGACATCGTGCCGAACAGGTGCAGCAGCAGCATCGCGCCGCATCCCAGCACGAACAGGCCGAGCGCGACCAGGATGTCGAACCCCACCTTGACGACGACGCTGAAGATCATCGCCGGCACGGCATACGGCGCAAGCTTGAGCGCGAAGTGGACGATGCCGGTCATCAGGTCGCTCACCGTCTCGAGCCCGTCGAGCAGGCGCCTGCGCCGCGGCTCCGGCAGCTTGAGCCCCGCGGCCCCGACCAGGATGGCGAACATGATCAGCGGCAACACGTCGCCGAGCACGTTGCGCTGGTTGCCGACGAACGCGCCGAACAGGTTGCGCGGCATGAACATGTCGACGACGGTGCCCGGCGTCACCGCCGGCGTCGACTCGCGCGTCTCGACGTGCCGCGCCGCCTGTCCGCTGTATTCCTGCACGAGGCGCTGGGAGGTCGCCTCGTCCATGCGGCCGCCGGGGTTCAGGATGTTCATCATCAGCAGGCCGAGCGCGGTGGCGATGGCCATGTTGGCGAAGAACAGCGTGAACGTGCGGCCGGCGAGCGGCCCGAGGTTCGACAGCTCGCCCAGCTGCACGACGCCGCTCGCCAGCGACGCGAACACGAGCGGGATCACGACGAAGAACAGCATGCGCAGGAAGACCTGCCCGAGCGGGTCGAGCAGGTTCGTGGCGAGCCACTGTGCGCCATCGAGGAGTCCCGGCACGTGCGGCGCGAGCAGCAGCACGAGGGCGCCGGCGATGGCGCCGAGCACCAGGCCAAGCAGGATCCGGTTCGCGAGCTTGGCGTCGGTCTCGGCGGACATTCGATCGTGACCCCGGGGTGCGCAACGGAGCGCGCACTTTGTCCGACCCGTGGGGCAGTGGCAAGCGGAGGCGCGCCTCGACTCAGACGATCGGCGGGTCGGTCTCCCGCTCGAACCAGCGATGCTGCGCTACGGCGCGGCAAAATGCCTCGAGGGCCGTCGACAGGGCGCCCTCTTCGCCGAAGACGAGGCCCCGGTCGATCGCGCCGGAGGGCAGGTTCTTCTGGATACCCAGGCGCCGCAGCAGTGCCTCCGCCCCCGGCAGCACGAGGATCGGCTTGCAATGCCGGTACTGGTTGCGCACGAAGTCGAGCGCGTGGCCGTTCGACGCCAGCGACTCGGCCACGGCTGAACCACCCGGGAGCACGAGCGCGTCCCAGAGCACCGCGGGCGCGGCTTCCATCGTCACCTCGACCGGGATCGTCGTGCCGTCCGCCACCTTGACCGACCCCATCGTCGCGCCGACGAAACGCGGCACCGCACCGGCCGCCGCGAACTCATCATGCAGTTCGATCATCTCTGCAGCCCGGAGCCCGTCCGCCACCAGCAGCGCGAGGCGGCGCGTGGCGACGCCGGCCTCGCCGGGCCGCGCGAACAGCGACAAGGCGGGCGACGTCGTCACCTCGGGAGCTGCGGTCTTCGGTGCCGCCCGGGGCAGCGGCGGCGGAACCTCGATGCCGAGTCCGGCGGCTACGGCCGACGCCAGGTCCGGCGCCACGTTCGCGAGTTGCGCCACTACGCGCTTGCGGACGGCGGGTGTCTGCACCCGCGTGAGCTCGAACCGGAACGCGTTCACGATATGTGCCTGCTCGACGGGGCGCTGGCTGCGCCAGAACAGTTCTGCCTGCGTGTAGTGCTCCGCGAACCGCTGCGGCTTGCCGCGCACCTTGTCCGCCTCGATCGGCTCGCGGAACGACGTGAACCCCGCCGCGGCGCCCGCCTGGAACGGACAGCCTCCCGCGAGCGAGTTGGGCTCGTAGGCGACGCGACCTCGGTGCAGCGTGTGCCGGTGCATGCCGTCGCGCTGGTTGTTGTGCGTCTCGACCACGGGCGAGTTGATCGGGATCTCGTGGAAGTTCGGACCACCGAGCCGCGTGATCTGCGTGTCGACGTAGGAATGAATGCGCCCCGCGAGCAGCGGATCGTTGCTGAAGTCGATGCCGGGCACGACGTGCGCGGTGCAGAAGGCCACCTGCTCGGTCTCGCCGAAGAAGTAGTCCGGATTGCGGTTCAGCACCAGCCGCCCGACGGGAGTGACGGGTACGAGTTCCTCTGGAACGATCTTGGTGGCATCGAGCACGTCGAACGAGAACTGCTCGGCCTGGTCCTCGGTGAACACCTGCACGCCGAGTTCGTATTCCGGGTATGTGCCGGCCTCGATCGCCTCCCAGAGGTCGCGGCGGTGATAGTCGGGGTCGGCCCCGGCGATCTTGACGGCCTCGTCCCAGGCGAGCGAATGCGTGCCCGCAAGCGGAGTCCAGTGAAACTTGACGAACCGCGAGTCGCCCGCCGCATTGACGAAGCGGAACGTGTGCACGCCGAAGCCTTGCATCATGCGGTAGCTGCGCGGGATCGCGCGATCGGACATGACCCACATCAGCATGTGCGTCGACTCGGGCATCAGCGAGACGAAATCCCAGAACGTGTCGTGAGCCGAGGACGCCTGCGGCATGGCGTGATGCGGCTCCGGTTTCAGCGCGTGCACGAGGTCCGGAAATTTCATCGCGTCCTGGATGAAGAACACCGGGATGTTGTTGCCGACGAGGTCCCAGATGCCCTCGTCCGTGTAGAACTTGACGGCAAAGCCGCGCACGTCGCGCACGGTGTCCGCCGAGCCACGTTCGCCGGCCACCGTCGAGAAGCGCACGAACACCGGCGTGCGCTTGCCCATCTCGGCGAACACCGACGCGCGCGTCAGGTCGCGCAGCGAGGTGTAGCACTCGAAGTAGCCGTGTGCGCCGGAGCCCCGCGCGTGGACCACGCGCTCCGGGATGCGCTCGTGGTCGAAGTGCGTGAGTTTCTCGCGCAGGATGAAATCTTCCAGCAACGCCGGGCCGCGCAACCCTGCCTTCAGCGAGTGCTGGTTGTCCGCGACGGGGACGCCCTGGTTCGTCGTGAGCATCCGGCCCGAGGAGTCGGCCCGCATGCACGTGAGCGGCCGCGCGGTCAGGTTCTCGCCGACCGGCATGTCGCGTCCGAGCTTGGCGCTGCTGTTCGTTTCGCTGAGCGTGCTCGCCGTCGCGAGCCGCGATCCGGGCTCGGCAGTGTTTCCGCGCGGCGGACCGGAAGCCGCCGGTTCGCCGTACTCCGATTTCTTGTTCTCGTTGTGCTGGAACTTGTCGGCCAGCTCGGCCTGGGTGGTGAACCTGACGACGGACGGATCCTTGCTGTCGAGGGCGTCGGCCCTGGGCGGCATCGAGGGGCCGCTGATCGTCGTCCTGGACGAACTGGTCAAGGCAGCGATCGTGGCGGGATCGATCGGCGGCTTGCGGGAAGGAGGCATTTGTCACCTCGATGGGAAATTTCAACTCTAGGCGTGTCCCGTCGCGGCGAACTTCGGCAGCGCGCACCCGCCCGTGTGCGACGTGTCTGAAGGTGGGGCCGTCGTTCGACGACGGTGCATGCACCACGCCCGCGCAGGGTCGTGCGCGTGCGACCCCCACTCTGGTGCACCGGAACACCGCCGAGCGCGTCTAACGCTATGGCATACGGCTTGCTTGTCCGGAGAGATACACGTCCACGGAGGCCCCTCGAGCATGACGACCCTGGATCCCGGGCGGCTGGGCTGGCGTACGTTGCCCGGACTGCTGGGCCGGCACGCGTCGAGCCCGCAGTCCGTCCACGCCCTGCTCGGCTACTTCCTGCGTGACCGCAGTTCGCCGACGCCGTTCCCCGGGCGGGACATGCTCGCCAACGAGGGCTTCTTCGACTGGGGGCTCGCGCGTCCGCTCGAGAAAGTGATCGAGGGGCCAGAGCACCTCCGCGCGCTGCTCGACATGCCCGAGCTCTACCGGCAGAGCGTCGCCGTGGTCGAGCCCTGGGGCAGCGTCGGCACGAACGCGCTCGGCGAATCGGTGCGCGCGTCGAAGAACATTGCCTACGTCCTGCAACAGGTGGCCGATGCGGACACCATCTTGTTCCCGGTCTGGCAGAGCGGCATCCGGCATCCCGAGCGGCTCGCGAACGTGCTCAGCGCCGGCATCGCGACGATCGTCCAGGGCGGCTGCCCGTCGGTGCACGACGCCAGCAGCTTCGAGGGAGCGTGCGCCGGGCTCGAGGACCTGCTCGCTCTGGTGGACCAGCTGCTGCTGCGTCGCTCGTCCGCGAGCGGCCCGAGCATTTTCATCTGCCTCGGGCACCAGCTCGCGGCGGCATCGCACGTCCGCCTGCTCGTGCGTGCCGTGCGCGAGGTCGCGCAACTCTCCCGCTTGCCGCTCGACCCGCATGGGCGCGCACTGGCCGCCCTGCAGCGCGCGTGCGAGCGTGTTCGCGACGTGGGCGACCGCCTGCAGGTCGTGAAGCGCGGCGAGGTGCGCGCGACGGGCTGGCACGAACCGGGCTTCGCCGTCTCGCGCAACGAAAGTGCCGAGGTGGGCACGCGGCGACTCCTGCCCTACGCGCGTCGCGGCGACGACGGACACGTCCCGCAGGAGCTTCACGATGCGCACGCGCTCGTCGCCGACGAGCTCGAGGGAGTCATCGACTTCGTCATGACGCTGGAGCGCGACGTGCGCGTCGAGATGTTCCACGGCGACGAAGTCAACGAGGAGGCTGCCCTGTTCGCGAACTGGGCGTACAAGTTGCTGCACGACACGATCGTACCGATCCGCTACGAACTCGCCGTCAGTCCGGTCGCCTGGCTGTTGTGCCTGCCGTACGCGCTCGAGATCCTCGGCCAGACACAGGTCGACCGCGAGCACTGGACCGAGGTCGGCGCCACGGCCATTTATTACAAGGACTGGGAGACGCACCGGATTCGCCGCTCGTTCACCTGCCAGTTCCATCCCGAGCTCATGGACGACATTCGAGACATCGGGCCGCGCTCCGGCCCGCGCTACCACGAGATGAAGGACCACGACGGCGTGCGCCTGCTCGCGAGGCTTCTGTACCAGGGCATGCAGGACTAGACTGCCGCGAGTGCCAAGGAGGCGCGGATGACTGCCCTGTACCACGAGAGCGTGCGGTCCATGCTGGCCTGCGCGTTGCTCGCCGGTGCGCCGGCACTCGCTGCCGACCCCGGTGTAGAGCAGCTCGGCTGGCTCGCCGGTTGCTGGTCGCGCACCGATGCCGACCCCGGTTCGGGCGAGCAGTGGACCGCGCCGGGCGGCGGCACGATGCTCGGCGTGAGCCGAACCGTCCGCGGTGACCGCACGGTCGAATACGAATTCGTGGTCATCCGGGCGGCTGCCGACGGGAAGCTCGTCTACCACGCCCATCCGTCGGGACAACCTGCCGCCGAGTTCCGGCTGCTGCGCCTGGCCGACCGCGAAGTCGTGTTCGAGAACGCCGCGCACGATTTCCCGCAGCGCGTCGGTTATCGCCTCGCACAGGACGGCGCGTTGACGGCGTGGATCGAAGGGTCTCATGGCGGCACGCCGAAGCGCATCGCGTTCCCGATGCGCCGCGTGTCGTGCGACGCAACGACGACCCAGGCCTCGCAGCCATGAATTTTCGCGGCGGGCGTAACCTCGCGCTGAAGGTGCCGCCGCACCGGTGGGACGAGACCGTCGCGTTCTACGAGCACACGCTCGGCCTGGCCGTTCGACGCCGCGAGCCCGCGTCCGTCGCGTTCGAATTCGGATCGAACGTGCTCTGGATCGACCGCGTCGAACACCTGAGCCGGGCCGAGGTGTGGCTCGAGGTCGTGGCCGACGACGTAACCCGGGCGGCGGCGCAGCTCGAATCAGCCGGCGTCACGCGATGCGATGCCGTCGAAGCGCTGCCGGAGGGCTTCGACGGCTTCTGGATCGTCAATCCCGCGGACGTGGTCCACCTGGTGGCCCGCACGGACGACTGACCGATCGATGCCGCCTCCCGCACTACCCGCGCGCTGCTGTTGCAGGGCGTGGAAGCCGACGTGGTGATGCCGGCCTAGGAAACGTCGTACGGCGTGATGGCGCAGTGTCACGCCAGCGACGCCGAAAATCCTGATTGATCGCAGGCGCCGGTCGCCTATGGTAGACGGCACGATCGCGACCAGACGACCGCTTCATGTCCGTTCCCGCCCATCAGATTCCGTCCCCGGCCGAGCGACGCAGCGGCCACCCGCGGCGTCGCGCCGAACCGGCCGAACTCGTCGACCCGTTCCGGTCGGGCGACCGCCGTCTCGGACTCGGCCGGCGCTGGGAGGATTGGCGGCGTCGGCCGTCCGGGACCGACGCCGAAACCGGGCACGGGGTGGTCGGCGCTCGGTTGCTCTAGGACGAGACTGAATTCACCGGCCGCCGTTCCGACGCCGCCGGACGAAGTAGAGGACCGCGACGATCGCGGCGACGAGCAGGACCCATTTCATTCTCGTGCACGACCCGCAGTGACGACGATCGGGCGATCGTAGCGGTCGCGCGGGCCGGAGTACACGGTCCGGGAGTGGTGGTGAGGGGGAGAATCGAACTCCCGACCTAGGGGTTATGAATCCCTCGCTCTAACCGTCTGAGCTACCTCACCACGAGGTTCCTCCGGCAGCCCCGGGAAGTGCGGGCCGTTGGGGACCGCGAATTGTCCAGAGCGCGGCCGGGCGCGTCAAGGCAAGCCGACCGCCCGGGCGTGCCGCCGGGGCGGCGCCGTGACAAAATCGGCCCACAACAGGCCTGAACGAGACAGGGAGCCCGTCATGAGCCGATCCTCGCCGACGCCCGTCCATGCGGCGGTCATAGTCGCCTGCCTGCTTGCGCCGATCCCCGAGACACTTGCGCAGCAACCCGCCGCGCCGGTCGCGCGCCCTGCGGACAAGCCGCCCATTGCGCACGGCTGGATCGACATCGCGACGTTCTCCTCGCCCGGGATGCCCTCCGGCATGGCCGGCATGATGATGGGCGGGATGGGCGGCGGTGGCGGCGCCGGCAACACGCCGCTGTCTGCATTGATGGGGGGCGGCGCGAATGCGGGCAACCAGTTCGGGCTGACGAGGGTCGGAGGAGCTGGCAGCTACGTCGACGTCACGCTGCGCACCAGCCGCAACCCGACCCTGGCCGAGGCCGTGCAGACGGTGCCGGCCGGCACCAGACTCGCCCCCACGCTCCAGCTCAAGGTGCTGCCGCAGGCAAAGCCCGCGCCGCCCGGCGACGAGACGCCCGACGAGCCCGGCGAGCCGCCGAAGGCGAAGGTCAAGCTGTACTGGGGCTGCGGCACGACGATCCGTCCCGGACAACCGAAGACCGTCGATTTCTCGACCGCGACGCTCGCGCAGCTCGGAGAAGTCTTCAAGGGACGTCGCGCGACACAGCGCGGCACACACTCCGCAGCCGGGCGGCCGGTGTGGCCCAATCTGGAGGACACACGCCGCGTGCCGGCGGGGGCGAGCTTCGCCGGCGCGCACGCCTTCACGGGCGAGGGCGTGCCTGAGGGCTTCAGGTTCACGCTGCCCGCGGCGCAGGACATCATGCCGCCGATCGCCCTGCAGCAGACCGTGGCCGACGGCGTCACGCAGCTCACCTGGCAGGTGCTGCCGACCGCGCGCGCGTATTTCATCACCGCGATGGGCGGCCGGGGCGACAACTCGGGCGGGGCCGAAATGACGCTGTGGACGTCGAGCGAGGTGCCCGACTCGGGCCTGGGCCTGGTCGACTATCAGACCAACAAGTCGGTCGACCAGTGGCTGAAGGAAAAGGTGCTGCTCGCGCCGACGACGACGCGCTGCGACGTGCCCAGGGGCATCTTTGGCGAAGGCGAAAACGCCGGTGCGATGCTGCGCATGATCGCCTACGGCACCGAACTCAACCTGGCGCATCCGCCGCGCCCGACGGACCCGACGATCGCGTGGGAACCCGACTGGGCGCTCAAGGTGCGCGTGAAATCGGTCGCCTCATCGATGCTCGGCATGCCGGCAATGGACGGGGGCGGCATGGGCGGCACGGCTGACGATGCGGGGGCGGCCGAGCCCACGGCGACGGACGGCGATGGCGCCACGCCCGCCGAGGAGCAGCCGAAGAAGAAAAAGAAATTCAGCCTCAAGGACGCCGTCGACGCGGTGAAGCAGAGCGTTCCACTGCCGCACTGAAGCCCCTCACCCGGCCTTCGGCCGACCTCTCCCGCGCCCGCGGGAGAGGTGAAGAATAGAAGTCACACGTTGAAGCGGAAGTGCATGACGTCGCCTTCGCGGACGACGTATTCCCTGCCTTCGAGGCGCATCCTGCCGGCCTCCCTGGCGCCCTGTTCGCCCTTGCAGGCGACGAAATCATCGTAGGAGATCACTTCGGCGCGGATGAAACCTTTCTCGAAGTCGGTGTGGATCTCGCCCGCCGCCTGCGGCGCGAACGCACCGGCGTGCGTGGTCCAGGCACGCACTTCCTTCGGGCCCGCCGTGAAGAACGTGAGCAGCCCGAGCAGGTGATACGCGGCACGGATCACGCGGTCGAGGCCGGGCTCGTGCAGGCCGAGCTCCTCGAGGAACGCGAGGCGATCGCCCTCGTCGAGCTGCGCGATCTCGGCCTCGATGGCCGCGCAGACGGGCACGACGTCCGCACCCTCCGTGGCCGCCCGCTCCTTGACCGCGTCGAGGTACGGATTGTTCGCGAAGCCGTTCTCGGCGACGTTTGCGACGTACATGAGCGGCTTGAGCGTGATCAGGCAGAACTCGCGCAACAGCGGTTTCTCCGTTGCGGCGTCCATCGGCAGCGTCCGCGCCGGCCGGCCCGAGTCGAGGTGGTCGCGCATGCGCCTGAGCAGGTCGCGCAGGCGGATCGCGTCCTTGTCGCCGGCCTTCGACGCCTTCTCCGCGCGCTGCAGGCCGCGTTCGACCGTGTCGAGGTCGGCGAGTGCGAGTTCGGTGTTGATGACTTCGATGTCCGAGATGGGGTCGATGCGCCCCGCGACGTGCACGATGTCGTCATTGACGAAGCAGCGCACGACCTGCGCGATGGCGTCGGTCTCGCGGATGTGCGCCAGGAACTTGTTGCCGAGGCCCTCGCCCTTGGAGGCGCCGGCGACGAGGCCCGCGATGTCGACGAACTCGACCGTGGTCGGCATGACCTTCTCGGGCTTCACGATCGCTGCGAGCGCCTTGAGGCGCAGGTCCGGGACCGGCACGACGCCGACGTTGGGATCGATCGTGCAGAACGGGTAATTGGCCGCCGCGGCATTCTGCGCCTGCGTGACTGCGTTGAAGAGAGTCGACTTGCCCACGTTCGGCAGGCCGACGATGCCGCACTTGATGCCCATGAGGAGTGTCTAGTGTCCAGTGTCTAGCGGTTAGTAAGAAGCTGCCGAGCGAAATGTTCACGTGCTGCGCGGACGCCGGACACTGGGTTCCGACTGAACACTAGACACTAACCGCTGGACACTTTTCCGTTGCTGTCCGCCGCCTTCGTACTGTGCAGCTTGTGCATGGCCTTCTCGGAACCTTCGCGCAGGAACACGCCCAATGCCTCGAGACCCGCGTCGATCGCATCGATGATGGCGTTCTCCTCGGCCGGATGCGCCCGCTGCAGCACGTAATCGATCACCTGCGACCTGTCGCCCGGGTGGTCGATGCCGAGGCGCAGGCGCCAGAAATCGGGACCGCAGTGCGTGATCGTGTCGCGCAGCCCGTTGTGGCCGCCGGGGCCCCCGCCGAGCTTGAACCGCGCCACGCCGCACGGCAGGTCCAGTTCGTCGTGCACGACCAGCACTTCCGAGGCCGGCGCCTTGACGTAGTCCATCAGTGCGCGGACCGAAAGGCCGCTGCGATTCATGTAGGTCTGCGGCTTGAGCAGCACGAGCTCGCAGCCCTCGACCACGACCTTCGCGATCTCGCCGTGGTAGCGCGCGTGCGACCGGAACTGCGCGCCGTGGCGATACGCCAGCGCGTCGACGAACCAGAACCCGGCGTTGTGCCGCGTCAGCCGATGTTCCGGCCCGGGGTTTCCCAGCCCGACCACGACCTGCAACGAAGTGCCCGCCATGACCTGCCACTGCCTGCGTGTGTGGAAAGGAAATCGGGCCGCCCCGCGAAGGGCGGCCCGCCTTCACCAGCCGCCGCGCGGCGGCTGGACCGATCGCTACTTCTTGGCGTCCTTCTTGGCTTCGGCCGGCTTGGCGCCCGCCGCTGCTGCTGCCGGCGCCGCTGCCGCGGGCACCGCTGCGCCTGCCGCCGCCGGCGCTGCCGCTCCGGCTTCGGCCGTCGCAGCCTCCGGTTCGACCTCAGCACGCGCGTGGTGGATCGAAACCACCGGGGAATTGCGGCCGTGGGTCAGTTCCGGGATCTCGACGCCTTCGGGCGTCTTGAGGTCCGCGAGGTAGACCATCTGGTTGATGTCCACCGCCGACAGGTCGATCTCGATGAATTCCGGCAGGTCCTTCGGCAGGCAGGTGACCTCGACCTCGTTGCGCAGGTGCGAAACGACGCCGCCCTTCTTGACGCCCGGCGAACCGGCCTCGCCCTTGAAGTGCAGCGGGATCGTGATGCGGATCTTCTCGTCGTCGAGCACGCGCTGCAGGTCGACGTGCACGATGGCGTTCTTCGCCGGATGGCGCTGCACGTCCTTGAGGATCGCCGCCTGGTTCAGCTCGCCGACCTTCAGGTTGATGATCGTCGAGTAGAAGCGCTCGTTGTCGAGCATGAGCAGCAGCCTGGTGTGGTCGAGCGCCAGCGCGCGCGGCTCACGGTGACCGCCGTAGAGGATGGCCGGGACCTTGTTCGCGCGACGCAGGCGGCGGCTCGCACCCTTGCCCTGCGCGTCACGGAACTCGGCGACGAGTTCGAATGCAGTTTTCATGATGAGTACTCCAGTTGCACAAAAATGCCATCCCACCGCGACCAGTGGTGACGGCCCCAGAAAAGTGTTCAGCGGATAATGTCTGGTGTCCAGTCGGACAAGAGTGCGGCACCGCCGCATCCGACTGACCGCTAGACACTATCCGCTAGACACTCGTCGGTTCGTCGTACCTCAGTCGAGGTACAGCGAACTGACGGATTCTTCGTCCCTGATCCGCCGCATCGTCTCGGCCAGCAGGCCGGCGACCGAGAGCTGGCGGATCTTGCGGCACCCCTGCGCGTTCTCGCGCAGCGGGATCGTGTCCGTCACCACCAGCTCGTCGAGCGCCGAGGCCTCTATACGGTCCACCGCGGGGCCCGAGAGCACCGGGTGGGTGATGTAGGCCGCGACGCGCCTCGCGCCGTGGTCCTTCAGCGCCTTCGCGGCGTGGCACAGCGTGCCCGCCGTATCAACCATGTCGTCGACGAGGACGCAACTCTTGCCCTCGACCTCGCCGATGATGTTCATCACTTCCGACACGTTCGCCCGCGGGCGCCGCTTGTCGATGATCGCCAGGTCCGCGTCGTCGAGCCGCTTGGCGATTGCGCGGGCGCGCACCACGCCGCCCACGTCGGGCGAAACGACGACAAGGTCCTCGTACTTCTGCTTCCAGACCTCTCCGAGCAGCACCGGCGACGAGTAGACGTTGTCCACAGGGATGTCGAAGAACCCCTGGATCTGGTCGGCATGCAGGTCGACCGTCAGCACTCGATGCACGCCCACGCCGGCGATCATGTTGGCCACGACCTTCGACGTGATCGCGACGCGCGTGGCGCGCGGACGACGATCCTGGCGGGCGTAGCCGAAGTACGGAATCACCGCGGTGATGCGCTGCGCCGACGCACGCCGGCACGCGTCCACCATCACGAGCAACTCCATCAGGTTGTCGTTCGCCGGCGGGCAGGTCGACTGCACGATGAAGACGTCGCGCCCGCGCACGTTCTCCATGAGTTCCGCGGTGACCTCGCCGTCGCTGAACCGCCCGACGTGGGCGCGGCCCAGCGGCACCTGCAGGTAGCGGGCGATGTCCTGTGCGAGCTGCGGGTTCGCATTACCCGTGAACACCGCCATCATGGGGCCGTCCATCTCGTTCTCTCTCGTCGTCTCGGTTGGCTGGGGTGGAAGGATTCGAACCTCCGAATGGCGGGATCAAAACCCGCTGCCTTACCACTTGGCGACACCCCAACGCGAAGTCTTCAGCCCGTCCCTACCTGGCGCTCCCCTCCGCCCGCCGGCCTCCCTGCCGCTCGCTCGAACTGCAGGCGCGCGAGGAGCGGCGAGCGGTTGAGGCCCGCCGTCACCCAGCCCTGCCACGCCTGCGGCAGCTGCGCGAGCACCGCGTGGGCACTCGTCGCATCCGGCAGCACCGCGAACACGCACGATCCCGTGCCCGTGAGCCGCGCCGGGCCGAAACGGCCGAGCCAGTCGAGCGCCGCGGCCACCCGCGGGTAGCGACGACGAACCACCGGCTCGCAGTCGTTCCGACCGCCGGCCTGCAGGAAACCGCCTATTGTCGTGATGGGAGAATCCCTTGTCAATTCAGGGGCTTTGAAGATTTCTGCCGTGGCGATCGCCACGTCGGGGCGCACCAGCACGTACAGCCGCTCCGGGAAGTCGACGGGTTCGAGCCGTTCCCCGATCCCCTCCGCCCAGGCCGCCCGGCCCAGCACGAACACGGCCACGTCGGCGCCGAGTTGCGTGCCGAGTTCGGCGAGCGCCTCAGGGGACAGCCCGAGCCGCCAGATTTCGTTCAGGGCCACGAGGACGGTGGCCGCGTCCGAACTTCCACCGCCCAGGCCGCCGCCGAGAGGCAGGCGCTTGTCGAGCCCGATGGCGACGCCGTTCGGCGCACGTCCCAGCGTCGCCGCGTGCGCGGCCAGCAGGGTGGCGGCCCGCACCACCAGGTCGCGCTCCGGCGCAACCCCAGGCACCTCGCCCAGCCGCTCGAACACGCCCGGCGGGCGCTCGTAGAACCACAGCGAATCCCACAAGTCGATGAATTGAAAGGCGGTCTGGAGTTCGTGGTAGCCGTCCGGCCGCCGCCCGACGACGTGCAGGAACAGGTTGAGCTTCCCTGGCGCCGGCCAGGGCGCGGAGTTCCCGAGCGGCCGGTTCATGGCTCGGGCGGCAGTTGCCAGTCGTCCACGACGATGCGCACGCGCGTGCCCGCGGTCGTGGCGGTCAGGCGTGCCGGCAACGACCACCGCCCTGCGCCCCGGAACGCCTCGTAACTCACGACCCAGTCGCCCTGCGTGAAACCCGGCGTCGCCCCCGTCGCGCGCTGCACCGGTCCGTGCGCATCCGGTGCCGGCAGGCCGAGCATCCAATACCGCAGTTCGCCGAGCGGCAAGCGCGTGCCGAGCCGACTTTCGAGGGCGGCCCGCGCGGCCTCGCCATCGATCGGCTGGCCCGAGCCGTCGTCCACTTGCAGCGTCTCCCCGTCGGTCACGACGCTGAGCCCGCCGGCGCCGAGCGGGCCGCGCACCGCGAGTTCGGTGCGCTCGGACCGCTGCTGCCAGACGAAGCTGCCGCTGCCGCCCTCGCCCTGTGCGGTGAGCGCGAGCCGGCCCTTGGCAGTCCACTGCGAGAGCTCGTCCGGATTCGGCGCCAGCACGCCGCCGGGCGGGGCGACCGGCGCCGTCGCGCATCCGAATGCGAATCCGGCGGCGAGGGCGACGAACGCGAGGCGGGCGAAACGCAGCACGGGCGTGCGTCCGTTCAGCGACCAGCGCGCTCTAGGCGCTTGCGCAGCTTGTCGTCGTCCGGCGCCCGTTCGAGCGCGGCAGCCCAGGTCTTGCGCGCGGCGTCCTGCTCGCCCATCGCCCATTGCACCTCGCCGACGTGCAGGTCGATCTCCGGGTCCGCTGCCGACTTCGACGCGCGCTGCAGGTAGTCGAGCGCCTCGGAATACTTGCCTTCGCGGTACAGCAGCCACCCCATGCTGTCGAGCGTCGCCGCGTTGTCGGGTGATTGCGCGAGCGCCGCCATGAGCAGCTTGCGCGCCTCGTCGAGGTTGCGGTCGTTGTCCGCCAGCGTGTACCCGAGTGCGTTCTGCAATTGCGCGTCGCCCGGCCGTTCGGCGAGCAATTCCCGCAGTTCGCGGATGGCCGCGTCCTGCTTGCCGGTGCGCTCGTAGAAGAAGACACGGTTCAAGCGCAGTTCGAGCACGTCGGGGTAGCGTTCGACTCCTTCGTCGTAGACCTTGGCCGCGCGGCGGTCATCGCCCTCGATCGACAGCAGCGAGGCCTTCGCCGAGTAGAGGTCGGGCGCCGATTGCGGCTGCGAGCGGGCGACTTCGTCGAGGTGCGCGAGCCCCGCTTCGACGCCGGACTGCCCAGCCTTGATGCGCGCCACGCGCTGCTGAGCGGGCAGGCTGTAGTCGCCGGCCGCCACGCGCGAGTAGTAGCGCTCGGCACGGTCGAGGTCCTTGCGGCGCTCGGCGATGACGCCGAGGTAATAGAGGGCCTCGTACGACTGCGCGCCGGTGGACAGCAGGTTCTCGAACTGGGCGCTCGCGGCATCGAGGTTGCCCGCGTCGAGCTCCATGACGCCGAGCGTACGCACCGCACCGGGAATCACCGTCTTGCCGGTGGCGTACGGCGTCAGCATCGCGCGGGCCTCCTCGTTGCGGCCGGTCGCCGCCAGCATCATCGCGTACTCCAGATGCGTCCCGAGGTCCGAATCGGCGTCCGTGACGAGCTCGCGCGCCATCGCGAGTCCCTCCTCCTCCTGGCCCGTGGCGATGCGCGCGCGCGCGAGCAGCATCCTGGCGGGTTTCCAGTGGGGCGCCTTGGCCACCGCGGTCTCTGCCGCGCGTGCGGCGGCCGCGTAGTTGTCCCCGCGCAGGGCGGCGGCGCCGTAGGCGTAGTAGCCCTCGGCCACGTCCGGGTAGAGCGCCGAAAGCCGGCGGAACAGGTCCATGAGGTCGGCCGGCGCCGCCTCGCCGCTCACGACCGGCGCGAGCGCCAGGAAGCCCGCGGCGGGGCTGATGTACACCGTCTCGAGCAGGCTCGCGAACTGTTTCTCGGCCTCGTCGAGCCTGTGCAACTTGAGCGCCACCACGCCGGCGTAGCGGCGTGCGTTCTCGCTGGTTGGATTGAGCTGCAGCCACCGCTCGGCCGCGAGAGCCGCCTGCCGGAGCTGGTGGTGGTCGAACGCGACGCGCGTCGCCTGCTCGGCGACCGTCTCGTCGTCGGACCGCTGCGCGGCTTCGCGGTAGCCCTGCGCGGCGGCGGGATAGTCCCGGCGTTCCAGGGCGTCCTCCGCGGCCTCCAGCTGCGCCTCGGGCGTGAGCGACGCGGCCGGACCGTCCGGGCGGGTATCGCTCGACGGTGCGCAGGCTGCGAGAAACCACGACGCGCCGATGGCGAGACCGAGGGCAGAGGCACGGCAAATGCGGATAGGCATGGCCGGGGCACTATAACGGAAGCCCGCTGCGGCTTGTGTTGCCGGGTCGGTTCCCCGAGAATTTCGCGTCTTTCCAGCCCGGAATCCGGATGTCTCTCGTCGTCGTCGGCATCAACCACCGCACCGCTCCGGTCGAGGTGCGCGAGCGCGTGGTCTTCGAGCCCGGCCGGATTCCCGACGCGCTGCACCAGCTGCGGGCCCTGCCGGACGTCCGCGAGTCCGTGATCGTCTCGACCTGCAATCGCACCGAACTGTATTGCGTCAGCGACCGCCCCGGCGCATCCGAGCTCGGCGACTGGCTCCAGCACTACCACGGCCTCGGCTCGTCGCTGCATCACAGCCTGTACCACCACGACGAGGACAAGGCAGTCGCCCACGCGTTCTCCGTCGCGTCGGGCCTCGACTCGATGGTGCTCGGGGAGCCGCAGATCCTCGGCCAGCTCAAGGACGCCTATCGCGTCGCGCAGGAAAGCGGCACGACCGGCCCGGTCCTGAACCGCCTGTTCCAGTGCGCCTTCTCCGTCGCCAAGCGCGTGCGCACCGAGACGAAAATCGGCGCGAACGCGGTCTCGGTCGCCTCCGCGGCGGTGTCGATGGCGAAGACCGTGTTCG
>DASSJN010000155.1:0-3963 GCA_035691185.1 Steroidobacteraceae bacterium | reverse complement strand
ACTGCGCTCGCTGCGCGTCGAGCGCGCGCGCGCAGCGCTCGGCCGGGCCCGGGTGGCCGCCGCGCTCTCCGGCATCCCGGCGCTGATCGCCGAGGTCGCCGACGCCCAGGCATCCCTCGATCGCCCCGTCGCGCGGCGCATCGTCGCGGGCGGCGAGCATGTGCTGCGCCTCGATGATGTGGCCGGCGTGCTCGATTCGGGTGCGCTGGTCGTCGACGCGTGCCGACGCGGTCTGCAGCGAGGCACGACCTGGCGGCCGCTGGCGAGACGGCCGGTCCTGTTCGAGCTGGCCCGCACGCTCGCCGAGGCGTCGCCCGGCGACGTCGATCGGCGCGTCCTGATCGCCCGCGTGTTCCGCACCCGCCGTCCGGACGAGTCGCATCGAGCGCGCCTGCGCGTCGAGATCGGGCGGCTGCGCGCGCTCGTCGAGGACGTGGCGCGCATCGAGGCCACGTCGCGGGGCTTCGCCCTGGCGCCGCGGGGCGACGCGGGCCTGGTCGTCCTGGCGCCGCCCATCGACGGCGACCGGGCCGCCCTGCTCGCGCTGCTCGCGGATGGCGCGGCGTGGTCGACCTCCGCCCTGGCGCTCGCGCTCGGCGCCAGCCAGCGCACGGTCCAGCGCGCGCTGCAGGAACTCGAGTCCGCAGGGCGTGTCCGCTCAGTCGGGCGCGCGCGGTCGCGGCGTTGGCTGTCCCCTCCGCTCACGGGATTTGCGACGACTTTGTTACTCCCGACTGCGCTGCCGCCCGGGTAGCGTGTCCCCACGGCGGCATTTTTTCTGTTCGCCGCCCAGGAGGAAACGATGGATGTCATGGCACGCAAGAAGAACTCCGTCGCGCCGGCAAAGACGCACGCGGCCGAGATCGTGCGCGAGTACGGTCCGTTCGAGGGCGCCGACCACGTGCACGGAGTGACCCACGACGGTCGATGCGTCTGGGCCGCGCTCGGCGCGAAGCTGGTGGCGTTCGACCCCGCCACGGGCACGACCACGCGCACGCTCGAGCGCAGCGGTGATGCCGGTACGGCCTTCGACGGCCGATACCTCTATCAGATCGCCGAGGCGCGCATCGACAAGATCGATCCCGCGAACGGCGACGTGGTTGCGTCCATCCCGGCGCCGGGCCAAGGGCGCGACTCGGGGCTCGCCTGGGCCGAGGGCAGCCTGTGGGTGGGACAGTATCGCGACCGCAAGATCCACCAGATCGATCCTGCGACCGGCGCGATCCTGCGCACCATCGAGTCCAACCGCTTCGTCACGGGCGTGTCCTGGGTCGATGGCGAGTTGTGGCACGGCACCTGGCAGGACGACGAGAGCGACATCCGTCGCATCGACCCGCAGAGCGGCGTCGTGCTCGAACGCCTGCAGATGCCGCCCGGCACGGGCGTCAGCGGGCTCGAATCCGACGGCGCCGACCTGTTCTACTGCGGCGGCGGCGCGAGCGGCAAGGTTCGCGCGGTGCGGCGTCCGAAGCGCGCTCGCGCCTGAGCGGGGAGGAAGTAGTCATGGTCGACATTCTCCATCGCGTGGGTATCAAGGCGCCCGTGTCGAAGGTCTACGGCGCGCTGTCGACGGTCGAAGGCATCGCAGCCTGGTGGACCCGCGACGCGAGCGGCGCAGCGGCACCCGGCGAGAACATCGAACTGCAGTTCCACACGCCGAACGGCGAGCGCATCGGCGGCATGGCCATGGAAGTCGTGGCACTCGAGCCCGACAAGCACGTGCATTGGCGCTTCCGGTCGGGGCCCGACGAGTGGATCGACACCGACGCGACGTTCGAGTTGTCGCAGGACGGCGAGTTCACGATCGTTCGCTTCGGTCACCGCAACTGGCGCGAAGCCGTCGAGTTCACCGAACATTGCAGCACGAAGTGGGCGACGTTCATGCTGAGCCTCAAGGACCTGGTCGAAACGGGCCGGGGGCGGCCGGCGCCGAACGACGTCTGGATCGGCAACTGGCACTGAGGGCCCGGGCCTCTCCCGCTCGAGCGGGAGAGGTTCTCGACGACACAGAGGCGACGCATGGACGCGAAGCAGTTGTACACGGACAAGGTCGACACGTACCAGGCGTTCAATGCCTTCTTCCGCTCGCCGCAGGCCGTGCGGGCGTTCTTCGAATCCTATGACGGGCTCCGACCGGGCCTGCGCGTGCTCGATGCCGGGTGTGGCACGGGTGCAGCGACGTTGGCGCTCGTCGAGGCCCTCCGCCGTCGTCGGCTCGAAGCCGCGGAACTCCACGGCTTCGACCTGACGCCAGCGATGCTGGATCGCTTTCGCGGCGAACTGGAACGGAAGAACCTCACGCGCGTGCAGCTGCGCGAAGCGGACGTGCTCGAGTTGGATCAGCAGCTCCCGCGCGAATGGACCGGCTACGACCTGATCGTATCGGTCGCGATGCTCGAGTACGTTCCGAAACCCAGGCTGGTCGCCGCGCTGGCCGCGCTGCGAGCCCGGCTGGGCGCGCAGGGCCGACTCCTGGTCTTCATCACCCGCAGGAACTGGGTGACGAAGCCGCTGATCGGGATGTGGTGGCAGGCGAACCGCTACACGCGCGACGAGCTGACACACGCATTCGCGTCGGCGGGCCTCGGGACACCCGCCGTTCGCCGGTTCCCGGCGTCACACTTCTGGCAGAACGTCTGGGCGCACGTGCTCGAAAGCGAGCCAGCGCAACGCCCTCACCCGCCGCTGCGCGTCGACCTCTCCCGCTGATGCGGGAGAGCTAGTTTCGGCTCCCTCTCCCGCGCGAGCAGGAGAGGGTGGGGGTGAGGGCCCTAGAGCACGTCCCAGGGATAGCCGCCCTTCTCGAGGATCGCGCCGGCGAGCGCGTCGATCGAGCGATCCTCGTTGTGCTCGGCGCCGCGGATGTTGCGCACCATGCGCCGGCGAGCCTGGTGCGTGAAGATTCTCGCAATGTCGATCACCTGCGCGGCGCTCGACGGATCGCTCTTGATCAGCGAGTCCGCGCGCGAGAGCACGCAGAGGCCCACGAACAGGTCGATCAGCAGGTCGGCGACGCGCTTCTGCACGAGCTGGCGCTCGAAAATCCGCTTGCCGTGCTGGCGCAGGACCTGCTCGGCGACCCTGGCCGAGGCGCGCACGTAGTTCTCGTACACCGTGACCAGCGGCGCGAGCTCGGGCGCGAGCGGGGTGTCGATGCGGGCGCGACCGCGAACGAGGCGCCGGCCGGCGTAGCTCGACAGCACGCCGAAGCCCTTGATCGGCTCGTTGAAGATCGAGTTGAGCGCCGATTGCAGCTCGGTGAGCCCGGCGCCGACGTCCTTGAGCGCCGAGAGCGCGATGAACAGCCGCAGGATCTCGTTCGTGCCCTCGAAGATGGGCAGGATGCGCGCGTCGCGCACGTATTGCTCGTAGGGCTGCTCGCGCATGTAGCCCATGCCGGCCGCGATCTGCAGCGCCTCGTAGGCGGTGCGCTGCATCGCATCGCTCGCGAACACCTTGGTGATCGCGGCTTCGGTCGAGTAGTCCTCGAAGCCGCTGTCGATGTAATGCGCGACCATCCACACCGCGCTCTCGGCCGCGAAGCAATCCACGGTCATCTGTGCGATCTTCTCCCGCACCATGCCGAACTCGGCGATCGGCCGGTCGAACTGCTTGCGCTCCTGCGCCTGCTGCACCGAGCGCTTGATCAGCACTTTCATGCCGCCGACAGCCCCACCGCCCAGGCCGGTGCGGCCGTTGTTGAGGATGCCCATCGCGACCTTGAAGCCCTTGCCGACCTCGCCGAGCACGTTCTCGGGCGGGACGCGCACGTCGTTCAGGATCACGCTGGTCGTGCTCGAGGCACGGATTCCCATCTTGTCCTCGTGCGGGCCGTGGCTCACGCCCGGCCACGCCGCCTCGACGAGGAACGCCGTGATCTTGCCCTCGGGGCCGTCGGTGCGCGCGAAGACGGTGTAGAAGTCGGCAATGCCACCGTTCGTGATCCAGATCTTCTCGCCGTTC